>NZ_CP017599.1:4365000-4733750 GCF_001767235.1 Moorena producens PAL-8-15-08-1 | reverse complement strand
GCAAGCTGTGGTGGTATTTTCTTTATTTTATTTGTCTACTGGGTAACAGCAGCGGCGGCTAAGCTAAGAATTGCCAAGAAGAGCTTGCCCCTAGGTGCCTGGATTACTGGCGCATTAACTAGTATTTATCTATTCGGAATCAGTTGGAACGTTGGAGAATACCAGCTCAGAATTGATGGTATCAGTACCTATTTATTAGGCATCGACTCAGGGGAATTATCATCCTTGACGTTCATTAGTTGGCCATTGATATCAGCAATAATTGCGGCTTTACCCTATATTTTAGCAGTAGAATTTAAGGTAAAAAAACCGTCCCCAGCAGAACGTCAATATCTAGTTATATTATTCGGTAGCCAACTCCTGATTAGCTGCTGGATACAGTTTTATTTCGTGATTCAAAATTGGCTAGTGCAATATCCTAGCTTACTGAGTGATGATTTTATCCATAGTTCCTTTGTGTGGAAATTGCCCTCTGCCCAAGTCACTGTCCTATCTAGAGGTGTATCGATCTTAGAGGGGATGGAAGTTCAATTGAAAGAAGAGTTGAATGAAAAATCTTGGTCAGAGGTTGAGAAATCCCTGCTTAAAGTAAATCACAAAAAATTGCTGAAGGGGATTGAATATCAAGCTAAGCAAAACTCACCGGTTGCTGAAGATCCTCTATGGAAAGTGACCTATAAATTTTCATCCAGGCAGTCTGGGTCTGACTATAACTTAGACTTGCAGGCCAATTGGAACGGCCCCCGTTCAAATCCTGACACCAAACCTGACTCTTATTCCTTCACCAAGTCTTGTCGCATTAAGCAGGTGGATGGGCTATCCGGGTTAGGTTCTCAACCAATTGGTAATGTGCAATGCCAACCCTCTAGGGCAGGGGAAATTGAGGTGTTTGCTGACCAAGGAAAACGGTAAAAAAGAAAATGAAAAAGACTTGCTTGCATCCAGTAAACTAGAAAATAGCAAGTAGTAAATAGCCAATAAAAAACAGCAAATACTAAATAAAAAATAGCCAATAAAAAATACTAAATACCAATTATAAAATACCAAATGACCAATGACCAATGAGGAACAATAAATTCCCATTCGTGCTATCAGGAAACTGGGGAAGTTTAGCAGGAGGATACTATCAGCCCTCCCGTAATATCAAAGTAGCTGAATCGGGAGGAGCTTACCAATTACCGCTACCCTTTGACACTGACTCGCCAAAGGGATGTCCTAGGATACCAGCGGATATTCAGTTGCGGCAGTATCAGCGGCAAGCGGTGGCCAATTGGTTTGCCCATCGGGGACGAGGAACCCTGAAAATGGCAACGGGTAGTGGTAAAACGATTACTGCTTTAGCGATCGCAACGGAACTGTATCAAAAAATCGGCTTACAGGTGTTGCTGGTGGTTTGCCCTTACCGCCACTTGGTCACCCAGTGGGCAAGAGAATGCGAACACTTTAATCTAGAACCGATCTTAGCCTTCGAGAGTGTCTACAGCTGGCAAAGTAAACTGTCTGCCCAGCTATACAACCTCCAGGTTGGGAAACAATCCTTTATTACCTTAATAACTACCAATTCTACCCTGATTAAGGATGGTTTCCAGTCTCAGCTGAAGTATTTTCCTGATAAAACCCTGATAGTGGGAGATGAAGCCCATAATTTGGGGACTACCCGCATCGAAAAGAGTTTACCCCGTAACATTGGACTGCGCCTTGCTCTGTCAGCTACACCGGAACGGTATTTTGATGAAGCTGGCACAGAAGCGTTGTTTGACTATTTTGGTTCAGTATTACAACCAGAACTGACCTTAGCCGATGCGATTCGCCAAGGAGCGCTAGTGCGTTACCTCTACTATCCGGTGTTCGTGGAATTAACAGAGGCGGAAAATATTGCCTATGCTAAGTTAACTCAACGGATTGGTTGGGCATTAGGGGAAGCAGACGATATAGAAAATGACACTACGTTAACATCGTTATTGATGCAACGAGCTCGCTTAGTTGGGGCGGCTGCAAACAAGTTAAGGGCCTTGCAGCGGTTAATGGTTAAGCGTCTGAACACCTACCATACCTTGTTTTATTGTGGGGATGGTTCGGTAGATGGGCAAGTGAGTAATGAAAGCAACCGTCAGTTAGCAGCAGTAACCCAGTTACTAGGTTCTCAACTGGGGTATCGGGTCAACACGTACACTGCTCAGACACCGTTGGCAGAACGGGAGGAATTACGTCATCAATTTGAGCGGGGGGAGTTGCAGGGGTTAGTCGCAATTCGATGTTTAGATGAAGGGGTGGATATTCCATCTATTGAAACGGCGGTAATTCTGGCAAGTAGTAGCAATCCCCGGCAATTTATTCAGCGGCGGGGGCGAGTGTTGCGACCGCACCCAGGTAAGGAACGGGCAACGTTATTTGACATGATTGTTTTGCCCCCAGATTTGGGACGAGAAACTTGGGAAGTGGAACGGAGTTTGTTGAAAAAGGAATTGAAGCGATTTTTGGAGTTTGCTGAGTTGGCCGATAATGCTGGGGAGGCCAGGGTAAAATTGCTGGAAATTCAGCAGCGCTATGGAGTGTCAGATTGCTAATTCCCAAGAATTCGATTGGCCGTAAGCCACGCTACGCGAACGCATTTCCTCACAGACTTTACACTCCCAGTTTGCTAAGAGACCAGTTTTTCTGGCCTCCCATGATTTTTGATCAAAAAAACGGTGGCAGTGTCACCGATTACGACAATGAACGATTGTCAATCTTCCGGTTCAAAATCTTCTTTGCCGACTCCACAAACCGGACATACCCAGTCATCTGGAATATCTTCAAAGGGTGTTCCCGGCGCAATGCCGCTATCTGGATCCCCTACCTCTGGGTCATAGACATAGCCGCAAGTGGTACAAACATATTTCATAATCGATATTCTCCTCAATGAGTGTTCTTCTCTCATGAGTTTGATCATATCCTGTTCCGTTGTTTCCTTAGTGTTCTTTGTTATTGTTTTTTTATAAATTAATTCCATGACTCCCATGGAACTGAGCGACCAAGTAGTTCTTCCAATGCTGTAACTTCCTGTTTATAATACTTAGTAAGAGCATTTTTGATAGCTGGTGAAATTGACACCTTTTCCTGAGGCTGCACATTAAGGCGTAAATATATCGGATCCAGAGCTCGTCGAATTTTCCTCAAAACTTTGTGAATGGGTTTGTCTTGGGTATATTGACGCATCGACTTTAAAAACTGCTCATAATTCCGGTGAAACCACCAATTTTTTACTGCCTTGCTGGGATTATACACTTTAAATAGATAATCCCCATAGAAGGTTGGATCAATTTCTGCAAATCCACAGATTTTTTCAAGCACAGATTTGGGATTACGGGATAGTTCTTCATAAAAATTAACATAAATTCTATCGGATCCGAATAACTCAAAGTAAGGCTTTAAGTAGACAGAATAACGCCCTTGCTCAAGGGAACGCATATAGGTATAGGTATTTTCGTGATCAAAATTATCATTAATTAATTGCTTGTCAACATAGTTATCAAAGCTGATATCTTGAGGAAGATACTCTTTCTGTTTAGCAAACTTATACCAAGAAATTAAGCGAGACACAGGTTCCCGTAGGATAAATATAAGTTTCACATTTGGTAGAGATAGTTTTATTTTATGAGGTGTCCCTGATGAGTAAAGATAGTCTGGTGTTGCCTCCATCCGAATTTTTTCGCAATGGTAGCACTGAGCAGAACGAAAAATATCATCATATTTTTCTAACCCATCTTCATAGCTATAGTTGGAAGCTTCTGGATAATCTTTATCCAAAAAGAAGCGAATTTCTTTGAGGTTGGAGGTACAAACTTGAGGATGATCAGCTAGATAATAAAACAGTGATGTTGTTGCCGCTTTTGTCGTGCCTCCAATAATCAAGTAAGAGTGCTGTTTAACCCTTGAACTATTCATAGAGTTTATTACCCCTGATTAACTAGGATGGTTTGTGAGTACATAAACACCCTTTCGATGGAGTAGATAGATGATGAGGATCACATAGATAATAGCCATAACAGGCCAACTCATAGCAATACCAATTAATCCCCAAACTTGCCAAAATAACCAACTCAGAGCAACCCCTACAAATGCCATGGTCACCATACTCCAGACAACCAAACCATAAGCTCTCTGAGCATACAAACCAGCTTCAAGCACGGGGATTAGAGAAATAAATGCCAACGACAGCCCTAACCAAAAGAAGACTTGAGAGGTCTGATCAATAGAGGCAGCTTCAAAAGAACCGTGTCCGTATAGCAAACGAATGATTTCCCCATGGGATACCACAATGAAAAGTACTGCAGGTAAGCTTACTAATAGGGTTTTGATCAGGTTTTTGCCCAAAGCCGATCCCAACCGGGATTTATGCCCAGCTAAGTCATGCTCTGTCATGGCAGGCAAACTGGTTGTAGCAATACTGACACCAATAATCGTTTGAGCAGCGGAGACGATCCGAATTGCAAAGTAGAATGTGGAGACCCCGCCAACTGCTACTAAGGAAGGGAGCATCTGGCTCTTGACTAGATTAGAGGCGAGCTTAATCACAAAACCGATAGTGGGTAAAGAACCTGCTTGCCACAGACGCACGAGGTCATCTTTGCCAGCCCAAGCCAACCATTGATGCTGGTGTCCCGCTTTAAAAGCATCTAGAAATACCAGCACAAAGAATCCACCAAATCCCAAGGTATAAGCGTACGCTATCCACAGAGCAATACTAGACTGATGCCATGCCAACCCAATGGCAGCCACTACGAAACCTGGTGCGATCGCATTCCGCAGAGCTACCGCACTAAACCGCCTTTGGCTGTTGAGGATCACACTAAAGACTGCAATTCCAGGAGCAAACAAAACCATTGGCGCACAGACCCGAAACAAAAACGTTGCTTGTGCCCTACCTTCTGGAGAAAATCCTGGGGCTAACCCAGTTATTATCAATGGCGCTAGAATTTCCAACAGAACAGTTAGACCAACACCAAGTACTAAAGCTAAGTTGACAATACCACTGACTAAGCGATGATATTCCCTGAGACTCAGAGCATCTCTGCGCTCCATGAACATTGGAACCAAGCTTTGTCTAGTTCCCTCCCGGCTCACGGTATCAATTAGTCGCGGTAAGCTCAGGGCAACAATCAAGGCATCTGTGGTTTGGCTAGTCCCCAGTTTCGCCGCCATCAAAATGTCTGCAACCCACGCCAGTAGCATACCGAAGAAGGTCAGAGACATCACTCGCAGCGTGGGAGATTTCCACCCTTTGATTATACGGTTGGATAGGTTCATTGCTATTAGTTACTGCCTAGACCTGATTAAGGTAGCAGACTTGGAGTTTTTCCCAATTGGATTGTCCGTGGTGCTAGTTTCCAACAATTAGACCAAATTGTTGGTAGATCCAAATTGTTGCTACTTTTCAACTGACTGGTTTAAGACTCAGGTTGAAGTACCGGAGTGGAATCTTTGGGAGCGTCTGTCTTAGAACTTGGTTTTTCCCAGGCCAGGATAACCAGCCCAGTTGTCATTAAAAGGCAAAGCGCCACAGCTCCGAGGATCACCGTTTTTTTAGTATTACCAACAGGTTCTTTCGGTAAGTTCGGCTCTACTAACAATTGCAGGGTTGGATAAGCACTAGCATGATCGGATTTATTCACGTTTAATTGAGCCGACTTCGCCGTAAATATAGCTTCGGAAATTTGCACCTCTCGCTCAAGCTCAGTCAGGGTTAACTGCTCCTGAATCAACGTCTGAAGTCGGGATTCTAGCTGAGCAATTTGTTCTGCCAAGGTGTTAACTTGACCGGTTAGTCCCTGTTGTTGAGCTCTCTGGTTGATTAACAGTTGTGCCAGATTTGCTCGACCTGTCTGGGCATCTAAGCCTAAATTGAGATTATCCAAACGTTGAACATCCATCCGCTTGCCCAATAGCTGTTGGCTACGAGCAAGTAATGCCTCAAGCGCCGCCTGTTTCTTAGCTTTGAGATTAATCACCTGAGGGCTATTTGGTGTCCATTGAGTATTGAGTATCGTTAGGTTAGCGCTGATATCGCTATAGTTTTGCCAAAGCTTTTTAAAGACTTCATCATCCTGAAGCATCAGAGCATCTGCTGCTTGGTCAGTTGACAACCTGAGGTTAGCTTCTAGCTGCCTTAATCCAGAGGTAGCCGCTTGCTGCTGAGCCAATAAATTAGCACGCTCCACTCGCAACCTCTCTACTTCTTCTGAAAGGTTCTTGATTTGTTCAGAAATTTTGAGCAGTGACTTCTTTTTGAATTGAGAAAGCTTTGTTTGGGCTTTTTTTAAGTTACTATTAGCAGAGTCTAACGCTAACAACGTCTTGTTATCCTGACGAGATGATTCTTCTACTCTTAAGTCATCAATCCGTTTAACTAACGCTTCATAAAAAGCCCGAGTATTTCGCTGAGCTTCCAATGGGCTTTTGCCATCCACTTCAAATTCTATGATAGTGGTACCTCTATCCAAAGAAACCCTTGGCTTGGCAAACTCTTCAAAATCTTTGACTGAGGTATTAACAGCAGCAGCAGCTTTATCTAAAACTACTTCACTCATGGCGATATACTGGTAGTTCTCTCGTGGATCTACCTTTAAAAGATATCCGTAAGGAGATTTCTCACCTGGATTGGAGGAAGCTTGACCGACTCCAGGGAGTTGAACAGATCCTTGAGAACCCACACCAGGTATGATGGCTGCTGCCTTACTTGTGTAAGTTCGAGGGATTTGCTGGAGCACAAAAAAAGCTAAACCCAAAATAGCAGCATTACTCAAAATCCCCAAACTTATGTAGGAAAACCATTTTAAGCGATTGGGTCGAGAACGTTGGCGTGTTTTTGGTAAGGCTCGAATCGGAATTGAAGATTCTGTCATCTGTCTGTCATCAAGTAGATGCAGGAAAGCTTAGGAGGATTTTTTCCAGGTAAAATCCGGCAGATATCAGCAAAAGCTGTAAATATATCCATCTTTTCTGTGTACGGCAAATATATCTTGAGGTTTACAACTCTTGTAGCCCTTCGCTCCTAATGGAGTAAATCCAAAACTGCCCTTGCTTCTGGGAGTCACTTTACCTATCCCTAATTTTTGATGTCTGGCAATATCGCCAGTACTCCAACCCTTGATCGGCCTCAATGGGTTGTGTCTCATGGGGTAGCCATATTTATTGAGTGCAGCCTTTTGTCTGCCTCCTTGTCCCTTGCAGGTTACTAGTAGCGGTTGAGACGTCTTTAGCACCAAGTCTTTGATCTCTCCGACACAAGCGGCATCAATCCAATGCTGCTTAGGTAATCCCAACCTAGTCCGGTTGTATTTTGTCTGAGCACCTGTACCAGTAACTACAGGTTTTATAGCTTTAAGAACTTTGACTATCTTGTTCCGAGTTGTATTCACTGCCGCTGCATCTGTTAATGGTTGTTTGGCAATGGCTAGGATCTTCCGCAACAAGTCTGGTTTCTTTTTTAGGAATTCCTCTATAGGTTTATTTCCTTTTTTCTGATTGCATTTCTCGCAAGCCAGACAAAGATTACTAACTCGGTCGCTTCCACCCTTAGATTTTGGGTGGATATGCTCAATCTGTAGGGGAGTATTTTGCTTGCTACAATAGGCACACTCCCTTCCCCATTTCTCAAGCAAATATTCCCTCACTTCATACCCGGCTAGATCCCCTTGTTGGTACTCGACGCCATTAACTTCAGGATTCTGCATTTTTTGGGTATCAAACTTAACTCGTTCAATCCCAATCTCATTGACTGGACAAAACTTGATTAGTCGTTTAACCCAGGTTTCAGTAGTCAAGACTCTATGCTCTAAGCTAGGAGCAATCCAACCTTCAGGACGCCTACGATTAAGGAACCTTGGCTTTCTGTAACGGGTGTTACGGTTGCGTCTCCCACGTCTAACGGCGCTTCTAGATTCTAGTTTTTTCTTAATGAGTGATCCTTTGTGTTCTAACTCCATTGCCCAAATGACTTGGTCGTTTTGGACTAGAGCAAACCCAGTGGTCTTACTACCCGGATCTATCTTGATTTGACAAGGTGAGATAGTCGGATTTGGGATCGCAGTCTTGAGGATGATCGTAAATGGATACATCCTAAAAACCGCAGCTTTCCCTTTGTCCAATAAACGTCGTGCTTTTTTGGGGGATATGGGGTTTAATGGCTGTTTGTTTGTGTCAATGACAAATACGTAATTTGGCATTTTTAGTGCATCTCAAATCGGTAACGTGTTCCGGACTTCGTCCCGCTACGCGAACGGTAATGTTGAAAAGGCTTGTCAAGCCAACCACACATTTTGCCTTGACCTTAATGGTTGGCGACAGAGCCAGAGACTGGAGTTCATCCCTGGGTGTCATGACCAAATCAACGTAGGAAGCTAATCCTAAACCTGCATCCTAGTTAGATAACTTCCGGGTCTTGCCGGAAATTACCAAGGCTTTTACTAGGAGTCCACAAATTTACATTCAGACTAAATTATGAATATTTTGTGATTATTGTAGTTCAGATCCGGTACTTTTAAACCATTGCGGCCAATGGCATAAATCCTCTAGCTGCTATTATAGAACTAGTTGACAGAACTAGATGACGCCCACAATAGGTTTTTTTGGCTATTCATTAAAATAAAACCCCCATAGGACTACAGATGCAGATGGGGTTAACCAAGGCCAACTAACAACGGCCTAGTCTAATAGATATTAAGATTCACGTGATCAATCAGTTCTGATCGATTTTCCACCTACCCTAAACCGAACGCCAAGGGCGAAGAACCTTCAACCTTGGCCTTGGCCTATTGGCCACGCGGGGCGCGTTTGGCCACGCAATCGCGTTCAACCTTCAACCTCCAACCTTCAACCCCCAACCTCTAACTTTAAACCTTCAACTTCCCAACTCTCGAGAACGCTGATAAGACCCCAAAACCGCCTCAATCAAAGCCGAGCGAAAACCAGCCTTCTCCAACTTAGCGATCGCAGCAATCGTCGTTCCCCCAGGACTAGTAACCTGATCCTTCAATTGAGCTGGATGCATTTCAGTTTCCTGCAACAGCTGGGCTGTCCCCAATACTGTAGACTGGGCCAACTGCAATGCGATCGCTCTGGGTAATCCAGCTGCCACGCCCCCATCTGCTAGGGCTTCGATCAAAATCGCCACATAAGCTGGGCCTGACCCAGATAAACCGGTCACCGCATCCATCAGGTGTTCCGGAATCTCGACTACTTCACCAACAGCCCTAAAAATTGTCTTTGCTCGCTCCATTTGATCAGGCGAAACCCATTTTCCTGCCGCCAGCGCTGTGATTCCCGCCCCAACTGTTGCAGGAGTATTAGGCATTGCCCGGATCACTGACTGGGATGGAAAAGCGTTTTCGAGCCGTTCCAGAGGCACTCCAGCTAGAATTGAAATCACCATTGGTAACGTTCCTAAGCTGTGACCGTTGTCACCTCTACCCATTACCAGTTGTGCTGCTACCGCTTCAAATACCTGAGGTTTAATTGCCAGTAACAAAACCTCTGATGCTGCTGCTGCCGCTTGGTTATTGACAGTGACCCTAATCCCGTATTCTTGCGCCAAAGCATCACGGCGCTGCTCCAGCAGCTCACTCACCAAGACCTCATCAGGCTGGTAAAGTTGTTGGGCAAGTAGGCGGGATAGGAGGGCTTCTCCCATGACACCGCCACCAATTATGCCAAGTTTTATAGGCAACCCAACACCTCTCTTTTCAACTATTAATGTTATTCACGCGCGCACTAGACACTGGTCAAGTCCTGACTCTTACTGAGCCATCTGATCTGGCTCAGAACCCCAGGCTGGTGACGGAGCTGTCTGACGGGGAGGAGGAGCCTGGGGAGTAGGTATCTCATGAATCACACCAGACTGAGTACTTACCTGAACACAGCTTGGTGTAAACAAGAAAATACTTTCACCAATACGCTCTTGGTGACCATCAATAGCGTAAGTCCCACCAGCTACAAAGTCAACTGCTCGTTGTGCT
Source organism: Moorena producens PAL-8-15-08-1 (assembly GCF_001767235.1). Taxonomy (GTDB): domain Bacteria; phylum Cyanobacteriota; class Cyanobacteriia; order Cyanobacteriales; family Coleofasciculaceae; genus Moorena; species Moorena producens_A. The sequence continues at coordinate 4,723,755 of NZ_CP017599.1, read as the reverse complement.
TGGTCTGGATCCATGATGGTCAGGTTTAAAACCACCGACTTCCGTTCCCGCAGTGCCTGAATCACTTGGGGCATTTCTTCAAAGGAACGAGGTTCAATCACTGCCACTTCTGAAATGCCATTGACTGCTCCAGGCATGCCAATCACATTATTGATCGGAGATGGCCCTACCCCTGCTTCTGATACCGTTGTCCGCTCCCGAGAACGTCGTCTGGTCGGACGTTCCTCCTCTGGTGGCGGTTGAACCGGTTGCTCTTGTGGGTAGGGAGTTGGGTAGGCATCCCCCTCAATGTCTTCATATTCGTATTCGTATTCCACTGGCTCATTCAGACCGACGAAATCGCGCAGCTTATTAAAAATACCGCTCATAGTCAACTCTCCATCACAACTTTAGTGTAAGCTTCTGCAAAGCCGATAATCGACCTTCTCTAGGGCAGCAGTCTTTAGTAGATGCTTAGACTAGAACTTAAACAGTCTAACTTACCCTTGAGCTTACTTAATAATTTTCACCCTTGAGAACACCACAAGGTTATCAATATAAGAGATAGATCTGCCTTCTGATCGGGGTGTAGTTCTGGAAAAAAGCAACTTTCAGAAGGCTATGCCATTATATATAAGAGGGCAATATTGATGATGGATGTGGTTGGGTATATACTACCCCATTACTTCCTCATCCGATCATCTCATTTCACCAGACGCTCACAATGGTCGTTGGGACCTACTTTTGGCGGTAAGACCAACCCATTCAACAACCTTCGATTTGGTTGTGGGTACTTCAAATTTAGCTTCCAGCAAAAGAAGCCCTAGGTCGTAACCACTTTTGGAGGCAATCCCGCAGATGGCGCAGCATCAGCCCCTCCCCTAGCTTCTAGGGACCTAGTTTTAGTAACTGCTTTCAGCGGTAAATTGGGTGGGATTTGTTGGGGAATCTTGGTAATGGGTTCTGTAATTAAACCAATCATGGGAAGGTTTCCTTATGGAACTTATTGGAAGGTTTGCTGATGGATAACTCTAAGCTGCTCATAATCAGCCGATGAACCACTGCGCCTAAGTAAGCGCAGGCGATTTTCTACCAACAGCCGAGCCTCAGAACGACTGATTGGCTCAAAGGCAATGCCATTGGTAGTACTTTTCACCAAAAAGAAAAGTCTCTGGGCATAGATCGTAGTGAACAACTCTTGTTGTGGTTCAACAATGCAAACTCGAAACAGTAGACCAAAATTGGGGTGATTGAGGTAGTTTTCAGAACTCATCAAAATCCATATTAGGCGGGACTTGAGCACCGAACGATCTTAGGTTAGGTCAAATAAGTCATTGCTATGGCTTACTTTCCCTTAGTAAGGTTAGTGGTATTATGCCAGGGGTTTGGTTGGGAGCGTGAATTCAGGTAAGACTAGGAGTCAGCAAGACCCTAACAATTCCTAAAGACCAAAACCGAAGTTATAGAGATAATAGCTTGAGCGCGTGGATTTGAGTTTGCCAGGTAGAAAATTAGGGCTAGTGGTGATTTTGTTTCTGACGGCATTAGACTTCTAAGATAATGGCCATCTGATATAACTTCCCAAGTCTACCCAAATCTGCTATAACAAAATCTCTCCTACCTTGGTTGAACTCCTCAATACCGATACCAACCGATTTGAGATAGACTGAGGATTGAGAAGAAGCTCATAGGGAAAGAGGATGGGGAAGGAAAAAATACACTAATCGTTTTGGCTATAGTTTTGGCTGTGAATTCGTGAAACTTTAATAAAGATTGCTCAAAACTCTACATGTTTCAAAAATTATAGGTCAATAATGGTTATACAAACTAATGATTACCCTAATAATTAGCCAACTAAACTATCCGGATTAACGAGTCTAATGACTGAAAAATTGAATGAACAAGAGACAAAAACTATCAGTGTAGAGGTGCATCCAGATAATAACTGATTAGGCGTTTTCAGGATGTTATTGATTAAGGGTAAGCATTTTGGTAATAGCCTAATCTCGACCCTGCAATGTTTGTAGGGTCATTATTATGAATTGATAGTGATTTTACAATTCCCGAATGTTAGTTTGTCTCAATTGCTGGGCATCATGGGTGAGTAAGTCCTGGTAAATTGGTCACTCAACTTGGATAGTAGGCTGACACACTGGGCTGTTAGTCTGTGAACTTCAATCGATAAATCTTTGAGGAGTAAAGTAGAAACATCATGTTTGACTGCATAATCGTTGGTGCGGGACCGGCTGGTGGAACGGCTGCTTATCACCTGGCTAAAGCTGGAAAATCTGTGGTGGTTCTAGAAAAAGAATCCTTACCCCGGTACAAAGCTTGTAGTGGTGCGGTTTCCCCACAAGTGCAACAGTGGTTTGATTTCGACTTTACACCTGCGATATCTCTGAAAGCTGAGAGTGTACGCTACACCTGGAAAATGGATGATCCAGTAGAGGTGAAACTGGACACTCAAGAACCAGTTTGGATGGTGCAACGGGATGTTTTCGATCACTATCTCATCCAACAAGCCCAAAAACAAGGTGCTGAAATTCGAGATAATACAGCAGTTACAGGGGTGGAGTTTAAGGGGGACCACTGGCAGGTCAACACTGTCAATGGGACTGTTGAAGGTCGCTACGTAATTGCGGCTGACGGTGCTACTGGACCGATGGCAAAATGGTTGGGATTCAAAGAACGTAAGTCACGTCTGGCATTAGCCCTAGAGGTGCCCAAATCCGAAACCAATAGTACGGAGATCCATTTTGACTTTGGTCAAGTCAAAAATGGCTTTATCTGGAATATTCCTAAAGCCGAAGGCTACTCCATTGGTCTTGGCTCCTTACGGGGTGGTGACCTGAAAGACATGGAAAAGATAGTCAAAGGTTATGCGGAGAAATCCGGCTTAGACCTGAGTAGCTGTAAACAGCACGAAGGTGCCATCTGCGTCTGGGAACGTCAGGAAAAGCTGGATACACAAAATGCTGTATTAGCTGGGGAGGCAGCCTGTGTGGTGGATCCCATGACTGCTGAGGGAATTCGACCCTCCATGTTCAGTGGCATGAAAGCAGCTGAGGCCATTCAACAAGCTTTGGCAGGTCAAGCTGATGCCTTAGAAAACTATACCCAGGTGATGCAGCAAGAACGGGGAACTGATATGAGTTGGGCTGCTAAGCTCGCTGGTGCGTTCTACAGCTTTCCCGGAATTGGGTACAAAGTCGGCGTTAAAAAACCCGTTGCTACTCAAATCATGCTCAACATTCTGTGTGGACAATTACGCTACTCCGAAGTAGTAAATCGTGCCATGAAGCGCTTGAACCCATTAAGCGGGGGATAATGGTGATCAGATAATTGATTTGATCACCTATTCTATCACCTAAAAAGTTAGGGTTGTTGAGGGTTGACAGTCAAGGGTCAACCCTCAACCGTCAACAGATCACAGGATTAATGTCGGGTAAAAATGACCATAGTTGACCCCACCACAGGACTACGGGCAACTAACTTTCCTTTTAGGTCAGTAATTTCCAACTTGCTAAAGTCTAATTCTTGAGACTGACTCAGCATCCTTTGAGCTAAGGTATTCTGCTGAGCATCGTTGAGTTGGTACCACTCATCACTGACCTTCACCAAAAGCATACTTGTGAGAAAGTTCGCTTCAATTGCTTCAATCAGGTCATTACCGTACTGAGCCGTAATACCCGTAATTTGATTTTGAATTGCTACAATCAGGCTTTGTTCAGGAGTTAACTCTGGTGTGGGTATGGGTTCCGATTCCACAAGTTGTGATTCCTCAGCCACTTCCAAATTTTCTGGAGAATTAATGGTATCACCAGGAACTTGTGCCACCTGTGCTGGTGTCTTTGGTAGAAGCGCTAGTGTTGTCCATAGAACGACTACTACCACGCTTGCGATCGCACCAGTCAACATCCAATCAGACAGTTTTTCATTCCAAGCTGCCGGTAGCAAGGAGCGGACTTTTTTTAAGGTGCCATCCCAAAACCGGCCAAGAGTACTAAGAATCGGCAGCAAGCGATTCATTAATCCAGACTTAGGCTCAGAAGACGATAACTTTCCTTTGCCAGTTGTCTGAGGCGATGGACTTGTTGTTTCCAAGCTGTCTTCGGATTTATCTGTCACTGATTGTGTCGGCGGCGTTTGAATTGGTTCATCCTTTGCCGCTTCTGGCTGCTGTTTTTGCTCTTCTGACATTGTATTTCCTCCCAGGCAGCGCCATTTTTTGATTCAATGGATTCACACTCCTCCTACTCACTATATGCGGACCAACATCTGTAGGTACTGACACAGACTTCTTGACCATTTTGCCACAAAGAACGAGCATTCTTGACTGGTCTAGTGCGGGAGGACAGCAACAGGTACGACCCGTGGCGAATTTAATTCTTAATGGTAAGAGCGCACCTAATGGTAAGAGCGCACCTATGTTGTTTTCCGGTACTTCCGTGCTATGGCAATTCTGATTTTGGTAAGGTATAGAAAATTTTCGCTACTCCCGACTCCCGACTCCCGACTCCCGACTCCCGACTCCCGACTCCCGACTCCCGACTCCCGACTTCCTGCTCTCTAAAACCCAATACAAAAGTACCTCACCTAATTGAAAACTGCTGTTGTATCACTACCTATTTATCACTACCCTCAAAATCTTCCCATAATGTTAATGGGAAATTGAAGAGGTATTATACCCACTCAATTTCCCAGTATCAAAGCTCCGTCTTCAAGGTAGGAGGGCGGAGATATTTGCGATTCGGTTATACCGCAGCAAAGTAAACTTTTGATTTAACAGGGTCAGGGTTCATAGTTTTGTCACCTGGTTGCCACCCTGCTGGGCAAACTTCATCGGGATGAGCTTGAACGTATTGAATCGCTTTCAAGGTACGCAGGGTTTCGTCAACGCTACGACCAAAGGAGAGGTTATTGATAGTAGCGTGCTGGATTATGCCCTCCTTGTCGATGATGAATAAACCACGCAAGGCAATACCGGCTTCCGGGTCAAGAACGTTGTAAACTGTGCTGATTTCTTTTTTGATATCAGAAACCAGAGGATAAGCTAGATCGCCTACACCACCATTCTTGCGGTCAGTCTGAATCCAAGCTAGGTGAGAGAATTCACTGTCAACAGAGACGCCAAGGACTTCGGTGCCTAGTTCTTTGAATTCTTCAAAGCGATCGCTAAATGCAGTAATTTCGGTAGGACAAACAAAAGTGAAGTCTAGGGGATAGAAAAACACAACGACGTATTTACCACGATAGTCAGACAGTTTAATTGTCTTGAACTCTTGCTCGAATACAGCAGTGGCCGTGAAGTCGGGAGCCAGTTGGCCTACCCGGAGACATCCTTCTGTTGTAGTCATGTAGTTATGCTCCTTAAAGTGTGTAGGGTGTCAGTTGGCTACAGATTGCTGATCAAGTGGTGGTCACCTCAAACCATGCTACTCATACTATTTCTCAAAGTGCTGGCTAAATACATACATCTTGAGAGGGAGTTCATGGATAAGAAAATGATCTACCCAATATCCGATTTTCATGGCCAGACCATGATCTGTAACCAACCACACAAATGGTATCAAATCTAATTGATTATTTACGAACCTTTACAAATATATCATAGTCATAACGATTTTGATTAGTAGGGTTTTCTTCAGGTGCGACAATCACGCGAATTTAATTCTTAATGGTAAGAGCGCACCTAAATATCCAGTATTAGAAAATACTTGATGGAGCTTTATCCTTGATCCTTTCCACCTTATCCTTGATCCTTCCTATTTTATCCTTGATATTTTCCACTTCATCGTTTATAATAGCGACTTTATAATTGATCCTAAATCCTTGATCCTTCAAGAATACTCAATTCCAACAGGGTTACCTCCCAAACCAATCGCGGTTGAGCATAACTGAGCAGGTATCGCCGAGCTTGCTCTAGCTTTTTAATCATGTCTGGTTGAGTGTGTGATTGCCAGTAGCAGTGTTGTAAATACTTTACTAACCAAAGCTGAGTGTGGGTATCCAGCTTGTTGTCGATTTCCTTTGCCAGTGCTAATGCTTGACGGGATGTGTGGGGTAACTGTGTAAGTTGGGTGAGTAAGTTTGGGGGCATAGCTTGGAGTTGTTCAAAAGCAGCGATCGCTTCCCCTGGACTTCCCTGGGCAATGGCGAGTACTGATGGTTCCTGTAAAATCTGTTGATGACCGGTTTGCCGCAGCACTGTTGTCATAGTTTCGGGCCCCAGGCGATAAAATGGAATCCGCTGACAGCGAGACACTAGGGTCGGCAACAAAGACTCAGTGCTAGGTGCGATCACAATCAACGTAGCGTTTCCCGGTTCTTCGAGAGTCTTCAGCAAACCATTGGCTGCTGGCTCTGCCATAGTTTGTGCCTGCTCTAGTACCACCACCTTGCGCGATGCTTCTAGAGGAGAATTACTCAGAAACCGAGCAATTTCCCGAATTTGTTCCAACCGAATTTGGGGGGGTGCCTGACGCTGAATTCCTTTTTGGACAGCCTCTGTAGCAGAAACAAGTATACCATTGTGGAGATAGGTTGGCTCTACCCACAATACATCCGGGTGATTGCCCTGAATCAGTCGTTTTTTAATTGATACTTGCCCATCAGCTGGGATACCTTGACAAAACAACTGTTCAATAAAAGCCCGTGCTACCAGATTCCGCCCCACCCCAGATGGACCGGCAAACAGGTAGGCAGGGGCAATGCGGTTGGTTGTAATTGCTCCGTGCAATAATGCGATCGCTTGGTCTTGCCCTAGGATAAAATCGAATGCTCCTGGAACCATGATTTAAACCGTTCACGCAAAATCTTCTGAATGGAATTATGGACTTCCTCCTCACTGTAGCTAGCATCTACCCGAACAATCCGATGGGGATTTTGTTGATACAACTGCTGAAATCCCTGCTGCACTCGTCGGTGAAATGCTAAGTCAGCTTGCTCCATGCGGTCAACGCTTCCCCGCTGTCGCGCCCGTTCCAGACCAATTTCGACATCAATATCCAGCCACAGGGTGAGGTCACTTTCCAGTCCACCGGTAGCAATTTGATTAAGCTGCTCAATCAATTTCAAGTCAATACCTCGCCCATAACCCTGGTAGGCAATTGTCGAATCTGTGTAGCGATCGCATAAGATAATTGCTCCGTTGACCAACTGTGGCTTAATCAACTCTTCAACATGTTCAGCCCGATCAGCAGCATAGAGTAAAAGTTCAGCCCGAGGGTGAATCGGTGAGGAATCTTTATCCAGTAGCAGTTGCCGAACCTTAGCGCCTAATAATGTTCCCCCCGGTTCTCTAGTGACTACAACGGGCATGGTTTGATCCAAAGTACCTAGACAGTCTTGTAAGCCACCAGCTCGAAGCCAATTTGAGCATCGCTGTAGTTGGGTAGTTTTCCCACCGCCTTCCACTCCCTCGAAAACAATTAGCTTACCGCTCAAGCCCACCTCCTTTACTAGTCATGCCTAAACATGTTGATAGCCTACAGGTTAAACAATAGGTTTAACAAGCTCAGGCACAGTAGTTTTAAAGGATTGATGTTATAAAAAATCATCTCTAGTCTAATTAAAATGCTATAGTTAATCTTAATTTTTACGGTTAACGGTTCATTGCTTAAGGTTAACCGTCAACATCAAACTAAAATAAACTTATTAGTCAGTTGGGCATTAATCACTTGGGTAAATTAGATGTTCAATAGCTGTCCCAACTTTCTTGGAGATAAATCACTTCTCATTAAGCTGTGCTAAGAAATACTGACGATATAAATCACAACTTGGCATGACGTGATTTTCGTCAAAGGTTATCAAACCTATATTTTTTAATCTATTGATTAAGATTGAATCTAACTCAACACCTCTATCGGTTTGAATCACCTTGTTGAAGAAAGTGGCTAACTCAGCATTTTGCCTAAGTCTAGTTAATTTTAGCAGCAGATGATCCCTATAAATTCCCTCTCGGGTAGGTGCTTGCTCAAGAAGTTTTTCTAGGCTAAGGTTTTGACAAGCCAAGTGATAGAGAGCAAGCTGAACTAATTTCGGATGTCCCCCCACCATAGCCATTAATTTCTCGCTAGCTTGACCTCTAAACCAATCGAGTCCATAAACCTGGGCTAACTGCTGAATTTGTTGAGGGTTAAACTGCGGTAATTCAATGGGCAATCCTAAATTCGATAAATAGTCAGCTATTGTAACAGGAATATCAACTTCTGTGGAGTAAGCAACCACAAGCCGCAGTTTTTGCCAAGGTGTCACCTGTTTGGCAGCCTCAGACCAAGATCGCAACAGAGGAAAAAAGTCAAGAGCTGTTTCGGTATGCTCAAGGAGCCGATTCACTTCATCAACTGCCAAAACTAGGGGCTGTTCAAGGGACTCTAAGATATGTCCTTGAAAAAAAGAGCTACAGCTTGCTTTACTGCCGATGTCCTCATCCCAATAGTCATCCAGTTGCTTGGCAAGCACCAGTTGATTAGATAGATTAGCACACAACCAGCGTAATAGCCGATCTAAATTACTTAAAATCCCTCTTTCAGCTTGGGCAAAATTAATCAATACTGTTCCGTAACCCAGGGATTTTGCCCGGTCTAGTATCCGCAGCATCAAAGAGGTTTTACCAGTCTCTTTCGGGGATCTAATCAGGATTAGGCTTCCGAGTTGTTCAATGGCTTGGTAAGCCATTTCTTCCACAGGGGGACGTTTAATGTAAAAGGCTGATGATAGGGGAACTACTCCAATCGGAAAAGTTGGGCATTGGCTCAAGGATTGGTAATATTGCTCGATTCGCTCTTGGTGTAAGGGATTCAGAGGAATGCTAGCTAAAACTGGTTTGAAGTTGCCCTTAGTGATTGGTTTGTCAAAAAACTTGCTGAGCAATAGCCATAACTTAGAAGCGATTCTCCTGAGATATTCACTACCGTAGTGTATTTCCTCCGCCATCTCGGTATAGGTTTTTTCTTCCCAGGCTTGGTACAGAATCCATTTCTGAAGGGAAGTCAATTTAGTGTACCCCATCACTGTGAGTACATCTATGAGCTGATCTACTGTCATCGTCTTACTCTGTGCACCTTTTGCTGATGGTCTTGAGTCAGAGATGACCAAAACCAAGGTATATCAATTGTTTGAATAATTATAAGGAATATATATAGTGTTGATCATACCGATTAGGTACATTCAATTTTATTAGCCTCTTGCGCGCGGGGATTCCTACTCTCTATTCCCTACTCCCTACTCCCTACTCCCTAGTCCCATTAACCCACGACGAAAGTACCTCACCCAATTCACAACTGCTATAGAATTTCTAACTGAATTGTAAACAAAGATTACAATTTTTTAGATTGTCTTGATGCAAAGCGCGAGTGGGGGAAACCCCCGCAGGTCGGCGCTGCATCGCTACCAAAAATCTTTATATACTTTATTAGCTCTTGCCTCTTGCCTCTTGCCTCTTGCCTTTTCCTAAGCAATTAGGTTCACAACTCAAATGGAAATTCTATAGTTAAGTGTCACACACCCTTTTCGGGATCAGTAACCTGATCAGATCAGGAGGTGCGACCCGTGGCGAATTTAATAATTAGATGCGGAAAGCGCACCTATAGCTTTATTCCAGTATGGCACGGAATGGATAGTTAGGTGGCATGATAATCAATTAGTTACATTGAACACTTGACAATTTAAATAAATTAAGTATAATTTTAAAAATAAAATCAGTTTTGGGCAAATTTTGCCGTCAAATTTCAAGTTAATTGATAATAGTCTCAATAAAGCGGTAGATTAGTGGGCTAAATGGCCAGCATATAGCCGCCACGATGTAACCAAATCCTCTGAGACATTGGCTACAGCTTTTCATTGACAGTGCAAGGTCACATTTGTAATGATTCCTTTGGGATATAAAATTATGGGTGTATCACGGTCTAGATCGAGTGGCTCTGGGAGTCAAAGATCAAATTCAGGGCGATAGACTGTGAGGCGATAGTCCACACGTCAGTTTGTAACATTCAGTTTAGTATGTAGACTCTAGTATCTATACTGTGGCGGTGCTTGCAATATTTTTGATTAGAAATACTTAAGGTGTTCTAAATTAAGCGGTTCTCGGTGTTTGTGTTCCCGTAGCGAGACGCAGTAGCTTCCAAACTACACTTTCAAGTGCGAAATGTGGGATACCAAGCAATCCCTATCTACTAGTTAGCACTACCATCTTGATTGGAATTATGGTTCCCATCCATATCCTGCTGCGTTTTTTACCAAGACTATCAGAGTCCAAAATATTAATAACTTATATCCTATTCCGTTGACTAATTATCATATCCCTTCCCGGGTAATTGGTAATTAGTAAGTAGTTGGATACAATTTAAGTTGACTGTCCATACAAGGGAACTTCGGAGAAGGGAACAGGGAAAGAAAGCGATGCAGCGAGGTAGCTCATCAAGACAGGGTTTGAGCAACGTTAAGTTTCTTAAGACAGTTAAAAAAATTATCTCCGAGTGCTTAATTGCTAAAGCGATGCAGCGCGGTCTTGGGGAGCCAGTGCCTTCACGCGGGGGTATCCCCCGGAGACGAAACCTGTTTATTGTGGAGCCTTTATAGTTAGCAGGTTATGCAGAAAAGGGTTAAATATTTGTTAAGAAGGCGACCCTATCTTACGGTAACTTGGCCTACGGCCACGCTTGGCCTACGGCCACGCCAAAGGCGAACGCGAACAAACCATGAGCAACTGGCGTGGTTTCCCCCGGAGACCAAACCTGATTACGTTGAGCCTTTATGGTTGGTCGGCTATGCAGAAAAGGGGTAAAACTTATTGATTAAGGCTCAACTGTCTTACGGTAAATTCAAACCACTCGCGCTTTGCATCAAGACAAAGTAGTTAACAATTACCCATTAACGATTACCCATTACCAAGAATCTAGTTAATATTTGGGTTGGAAAGTAATTAACCGAACATTATCTAATATCATGTCCGGTGATTTCCGTATGCTTAAGTGTTGTCTGGAAAATTTGTCTGGAAATAATTTTAAGCTTTTTGAAGTTGAGAGTAATTCACAAACTATTCACAAACTACTAATAGCGATTTCTAAATCCAGTGGCTACTCAATTTTTAATAACTATCCGGATTTATAGTTTTGAAGGTGTAGTTAATAATTAGTTATTAAACTAAAATTTACTAAGTTTTTATGATTTTAAAGACCCCAACAATTTCTTTGGTTAAGAAAAATATAATTCTATCCTAGGTTAGGGGATTTAATCAATGCCATTGACTTACTATTGATAGGGAATCAAGGGTAGTGATTCCAATCATACTACTTAGTTGGTGAAGACACTATGCTTAACTATATAGAATTTCCAAATAGATCATAAAACCCAATACTGATTTATCAGCACACCAAAAAATCCTCGAATCGTTTTGAGGCATCGCGGTAGTAGTAAATGATGTAGTGGTTTGGCTACAGTCTGTTCAAAGTAAGGGCAGCTCAAATCACTACTTGTGTACGACTACCCATAGCGCAAAATTTTGGAAAAAATTAGCCAATTTAGTCAGTATAAGCTTACGCATTAGTCTACTTCAATTAACTCAAATAAATTCATAATTCGTTAACTTAAAAAACTGATGGTTCGATAAATTTGGCGAAACAACTACTTAGATAAAATTATCCCCATCTCCATAATAAGGAGTTTGAGCTGAGGGTGCGACGAAATAAGTTAAAATGCCGACTCTATCAGCAACCTAGCCCTACATAACTTATTCTCAAACAGTTTTACTTCTTATTAATTCAAGTAATGCAAAAACTAATTTTAACTATTTTCTATCAGTTTAATCCTTGGCATAGCAGCATTGGTGGGATTCAAACCGTCATCCGCTCCTTTATCAAATATGCTCCGAGTGAGTTCGAGGTGCGGTTGGTGGGAACAGGAGACCTGGCTTCAGCTTCCGGTGTATGGCAAGAAGGGGAACTAGCGGGTCGAGCCATTCAATTTATGCCCCTGTTTCCTCTCGAAGATGACAATGTTAGGCGCTTAATACCCACGACGCTAAAGTATACAACTGCCCTGTTCGGTCGTTCTTTGGCATCGGATTTTATGCATTTTCATCGCATCGAACCTAGCTTAGCAGCTCTCAATTGGTCTGGAGAGAAGACGCTGTTTGTACACAATGACATTGCCAAGCAGATGAATCCTGCAACGGCTAATAATGGCATTCTTTGGCAGCGTTTTTCTGCAAGCTATTTTGCCCTCGAACGCTTACTGGTTAAGCAATTTAGCCAAATTTTTTCCTGCAATACTGAATCAGCTAAGTTTTATCAACAGCGTTATCCAGCGATCGCAAATCGTGTTGCTTATCTGAAAAACACCGTTGATGACGAGGTATTCTATGCCCTAAACCCAAAGGAACGAGAACAGGGACGCAAAGCTCTGGCACAGGAGCATAATTTGTGTGAACAGACCCGTTTTATCCTCTTTGCCGGTCGTCTGCATCCTCAAAAAGACCCGATGTTACTGATACAGGCGATGGCAGCGTTATATAATCCCAATGTTCACTTACTGATTGCTGGGGATGGGGAGTTAAGGGATGAACTCCGTGCTGAAATTTGCTTTCTTGGGTTGTCTAAGCGAGTGACTATGCTTGGAGCAGTAGGTCAGGAAAAACTAGCAGACTTATACCGTGTCTGTAGTGTATTTGTTTTGACTAGCGTTTACGAGGGACTGCCCTTGACTGTCCTTGAGGCTCTCGCCTGTGGGACACCTGTAGTGACCACGAATTGTGGTGAAACCCCCAAATTTCTCGGTGCTGACAGTGGGATTGTTTGCAAAGAGCGTACTGCAGTTGCGATCGCAGATAGTTTGGGTAAGGTCTTGCACCATCCAGAGAATTATCCAGCCTCCTCCTGTGTGCGCACCGCTCAACCCTATAGTGCTCGCACAGTTGTCAGCAGTGTTTATGAGCAAATGCTCAACCGTGCTCACCAACGGTCTCTGTAATCTCTGTCTAATCGGCTGCCTTTAATCAAGATAGAGCAGTCAAATTTTAGAGCAGTCAAATTTACATGCTCAGGGTGTCATCACCACTTAATTAGTTTGCCCAAGAGTATTGTAAAAGAGAAAACTAGAAGTAATGAAAATTGCTGTAATTGGAGCCAAAGGAGTACCTGTTAAGCAAGGTGGCATTGAACGTTACTGCACAGAACTCTATCCCAGAATTGTTGCCCAGGGTCATTCGGTTCTTTCTTCCAGTACAACTTTATGAGCTAACTCTAGTTATTCCGAGAGCATAGAGTTGATCGGGGAACCATTGTGAAGTGGCATTTGGCTACGACTCAAGGGCTCATTTTTGGTAAAATTCAGCATTTTTAAACACACAAAATTTAAGTAATATTGCAATGAAGTTAATGTTAGTCTGTACTTCTGGCGGTCACTTTTCCACAATGAAACGCCTTAAATCGTTTTGGGAGCAGCACGAGAGAATTTGGATTACAGATCTAAAACAAGATACAGAAGAACTGAAGGGAAAAGAACAAGTTCATTGGCTTCCTTATCAAGGTCCAAGAAATTTTATTAAATTTGTAATAAATATCCCAAATATCTTCACAATTATTGCTCAAGATCGACCAGATTTGATTATTTCAACCGGAGCCAGTATTGCTGTAGGTTTTGCCTGGTTTGCTAAACTTTTTGGTGTACGCTTTATCTTCATCGAGAGCATTTCCCGTTCCACAGACTTGAGTCTTTCTGGAAAGCTCATTTATCCGGTATGCGATGAAATTTACGTTCAATGGCCAGAGCTAAGCCAAAGGTATGCTAAAACTGTATTTAAGGGGTATGTTTCGTGATCACAGTAACTCTTGGAACAATTCCTTATCCGTTTAATCGTGCTATCCAATGGCTGCGGTTTCTTTTGGACACAAAAATAATCTCTGAGTCTGTTTTCGTTCAGTACGGTGTGAGTGATATTTCTCCGGTATTCGAGCATTCTTTGGTTACTGCAAAACCACTCCTCGAATCCAAAGAGTTGATGAAAATCGTAGATGATTCAAGATTGGTTATTTCACATGCAGGTCAGGGGTCTACCACTGCATTAGCCAATCGAGGGGCTTGCTTTGTTATTCTACCACGATTAGCAAAATACAGCGAACATATTGACGATCATCAGCTATCATTTGCTCGAAGTGTTGAACAATTTGGTGTGGTTCACTGCTTGACTTTAAAAGAATTGGAGCAAGTTATCTTGGAACCACCGCTTCCTTTTCATAGTCAACTATTCGAAGAACCTAAATTAGCAGATCATTTATCAAGTATTTATTCCAAACGATCAACCTTGATTGTAAGTTAAAAGTTATCTATATATTCGGGGGTTGTTAAGTGGTTATAACTTCTGCTAAACCAGAAGAAAATTATCTGGATTTTTTAGTCTTATGAATCGATTAATTGCAATTGCTATAAGGCACTGGAAACCAGTAATTGGCTTGAATATTGTCTTGTCAGCAATTGCCCTTTACAACGCTTCAAAAGTTACTGAAGTTTGGGCAGCCAGAGCTAAGCTAATTATACCTAAATCCAGCAGCGATCTTAATGCAAATCTCGGCACATTGGGTGATTTCAGGGATAGAGGTGTTTCCTTTTCACAACAGGTAAATCCCCTAAATAATCTCAGCTCAATTATGACGAGCAATGACACAATCAGTCAGGTTTGGGAGTTCGATCCAGAAAAAAGTCTTTATCCTCGCCTGAGTGGGTACAAATCCTTATTCGATGTATCTCCTGAGGGTGAATCTACGATCATTTCCCTGAGTGCTGAGGGGTCTACTCCAGAGTTAGCACGCCAACGAACAGCTGCTTTAATTGAGGCATTTCAGCAGCGTCTGAATGAATTACGCCTGGATGATGCTGTCCAGCGATCGCAGTTTATGAGAAAGGAACTTGAGCAAGCCGCAGAAAACTTGCGTCAGACTCAAGCAGCACTAGTGGCATTTAAAGCCTCTTCCAACTTAGTCAGTGCGGAAGACCAAACTAGAGAAATGGTTACAGCCATCAATACCCTAACGACTGAACAAGCACAGGTATTAGCCCAAGCTCAAGCGAGTAAAGCTCAGGTGGAGACGCTATCTGCCCGACTTGAGCTAAATCCACAGCAAGCAATCCGGTCTCTGAGTCTAGGAGAAAATCAGGACTACCAGTTTTTCCGGCAGGAGTTGTCTGAAGTTGAAGCCCTCTTAACGGAAACTCAAGCCAAATTCACCAATGAAAATCCCCAGGTGCAAGCGCTCCTTGAGCAGCGGGAGGAATTGCAAAATCAAATCGAAGGGTATATTTTCCAAGCAAGAGCTGCTCAGCCAGGGGTAAACGCAACTATCGGTCAAGAATCTGCGGCTCTGATTAGAGAACTAATTTTAGCCGAAAGCCAGACTCAAGCCTATTACAGTCAAGGCAAGCAAATTCAAACACAAATCGATCAGCTTGGCAGTATTCTCAAAACCCTTCCCGCCGCACAGGCTCGACTCGTGCAACTCCAGCAACAGTATGACATTGCTGAAGGGGTCTACAACGGTCTGGTGGCGCAAGTGCAGCAGAGCAAACTCAATGCATTTAGCAGCTATCCCAGCGTACAAGTCTTCGAGGAACCTAGAGCAGATTCTAAGCCCTCTGGTCCTGGTCGCCGTCCGATCGCGCTGGGTACAATTCTTGCCTCAGTCTTCGGGAGTGCTGCCATTGTGCTGTTTTTAGAAAGCCGCAATCCGTTGCTCAGCCTGCAAGACCTGCAAGCGATAAGTATCCCTGTTCTCAGGAGTATCCCGCCTTTCAAACATCTAGTGCTAGATGTTGATCCTAGTTTCGGCACAGCCATCGAATTTCAACGGCTCGCTTCTGCCGTAAGTATGAAGCCTTTAAAGAACCGCCGTCTGATGATTAGTAGTGCAACCTCAGGTGAGGGTAAGACAACTGTCACCCTTGGACTAGCCAGTGCATTGATTACCTTGGGTTTCCGGGTACTGGTTGTAGATGGTGATTTCCGCAAAGCTGAACTGAGCCAGCGTTTGGGCTGGGATCGGTACGCCATGTCGGAGGTTCCATCGACACCAGTCCAAATACGACCAGGTCTTGATCTATTATCCCTAAGACCCGACGAGGATAAGATTGCTGAGTTTGTCGCTCGGGGAAGTTTTGAGGAGTGTCTGAGTGCTGCTCAAGGTAGTGGTCATTACGACTACATACTTATTGATAGCGCTCCAGTTAGTCTAACCAGTGAAGCTGCCCTAATGGCAAGCGTTGTGCCCAATGTATTGCTCGTCGTTTGGCTCGGTAAAAGCAATCGCAACCCCTTTAGAGATACCCTTGAGCAACTTATGCGACATAGAGCTCAGATTCTCGGTCTAGTCGTCAATGGTGTGGATACACAGCCTGAAGGCTATCTTTACGGGCACAAAATCGCTGAGGTCAGCTCATGAGACAGCCAAACTATTTACCTGGTTTTTATCAAAGAAGGACGCAAGATCAAGATAGCGATCGCCTTTTTTCTGGTTTGTTGCCTCGTTGGAGTATTTTAACCCAAACAGAAAAAGTAGTTTGTCTCTTAGTTGCTCTAACACCTCTTTGGTGGTTGCTAGGGTGGAAGCATTTTATGTTTCTGATCGGCATTGGCTTAATTGCCTACGAAAAATATACTCGTGGGGAAGTGCGTTGGCGTCGTCCTAGTGTAGCTGCCGTTTTATTTTTAGCGTATGGTGTTTATACTCTAATCGCTAGATACTTTTATGCTGTGTATCATAATGATACCCTCGGTCCTAACGGAGTATTTTCAGTACTTAATAGTTGGATTGGACCTGCAATCACACTTTGGTATATTCAAAGCAAAAACTTACGTGTTCGTTGGCAAATAGTTGCTTGGGCTTTTTCAGTTGTAGTTGCCCTGATGGTAGTTCTTTGGGTAGTTATTTTCTTTGTTTGGCATCAAGCATACTACGATCCGCCACGCTCTCTATATGGTTTTATTACTGGTAAGAGCAGAGTTTATGTACCTGGAGCTGGTAATAGCAACTATCTAATGCCTTACTTTCCTACTGATGAAGCTATACTACCTGGACTAGTGCGTTATGTTTATTTTTTTCCAGGCCCAGAATCTTTGGCTTTAACAGTTGGTTTTACGAGTTTACTAGCTCTGGATCTCAAAAATCGTCTTTGGTCTGTACTTCTCTTTTCAGCCTCTATTTTTATAATTCTGACGAGCGGAACTCGCTCAGTTGTTCTCACTTTACCTCTAGTACTGTGTCTGCGTTACTTACTTACTGCTGGTCAGGCTTTTGGAGTATGGTTTCTTTGTGGTTTAATTGCCGTTACCAGTTTTACTACCCTTTCTATTCCCCCAGTTACTAATATCGTCTTCAACAGTGTAGTCGGTACAGCAGAAGCAGCAGGTGAGGCTCGTGCTGATTCTACAGAAGTGCGAGGGGAAATCTACCGAAGAACTATAGATGGTATTGTGAATAGCTCCAACACTGTTTTTTTACTAGGTCATGTTAAGACGGGAGAAGGAGTTTTACCAGGATATGCGCCTGCTGTAGTTGGTTCTCACAGTTTTATACTTGGTACTTTACTCTACCGCTCTGGTGTGATTGGAACTAGTCTTTTTGCCATCTCTTGGACATCACTAATTCTTGGCATTTACAAAACAAGGTCAGATAGACCAATGGCTGGCTTGTTAATTTTTATAGTCTTCAGCTTAACCTTTTGCGTGATGGAAATTGAACTGCCCGTAATGCCAATTAGTTTGCTCGGCGTACTCATGCAAAGCTCACCACAGCAACTGAATTTTAGACAAAATAAAACTTATTTAAAAATATGATAAAGCCATTTAATTCAGTAAACAAAAAACCTCTTGATGCTGGCCAAACTACTTTAGTTAGCATTATCATTGGTAATTACAACTATGGTCGTTTTATTGCTCAAGCAATAGAAAGTGTTTTAAATCAGAGTTACCGCAACTTTGAATTGATTGTTGTTGATGATGGTTCAACTGATAATTCACGGGATGTCATCAAATATTATCAGGATAAACTAATTCCTGTTTTTCAAGAAAATGCAGGACAGGGAGCAGCTTTTAATGCTGGTCTTGCTAAGGCAAAAGGTGAAATAGTTTGCTTCCTTGATTCTGATGATTACTTTCACCCAGAGAAGTTAGCAAAAGTAGTAGCAGCCTTTGTTGCTCATCCTGAATGGGTGCAAATTTCTCACGGGCGTGTTTCAATAGATCGAGAGGGTAATATTATCGGTCGCGATCCTAATTTTTTCAGTCAAGGTGATGTCAGACCTTTGCTGCTGCAATGGGGAAGATATGCCTGGGCAATCACTTCTGCTTTATCTTACCGTCGCTACGCCATAGACCAGGTTGCACCGCTTCCTAAACGTCCTCGTGCTGCTGATACCTACTTAACTGCCACTATTCCTTTTTATGGAAAAGTTGGTTGTATCAAAGAACCACTGATGTTTTATCGGAAGCACGGAAAAAACAGGCGAGGACAAACTAACAATATTCCTTATTTAATCGAGCAACGCGAGGACACCGCTAAATGCATAAACCAAGCTGCTGTAGATGTTGGCATCAATCAAAGATTTGATATCAATAGAGACTCCGATTATCTCAGCTTTCAAGCTATAGAGGAAGGTGGAGTATCCTGGAAAAAAGTCCTGCAAATTATTTGGTTTACCCTACAAGAAAGTCTGGCTATCGGTCATCCCCTAAAAGATACTATCGAGAGGCTGATGCGCAGAGGAATTTGTTCTCTATCCCCTGCAGAAGGAATGGTATTCCTCCGCTTTGGTCCGAGCCGCTACTTGCGATTTAAGCTGACAGGTAAACAACCCAAAAATTATGAAATTTCTGGCAAAACAAGTTAAGTTATAGACACTTGTTTATTCAGCTATCAATCTAAAAGTTTCTCTAATCAAAGATGCTTGTTAAAACTTTGTCGAATTACTACAATAATTCTAATAGTAAGTCTAGAGAGACAAAAAAAATAATAGTTATACCTGCCTACTGGAGTAGTTTGGGTGGTATGACAGTGAGTCTTTCACTACTAATTAAAGGATTTCAACTTTGTGATGTCTCTGAGCAGTTATGCGTCTTAGTTCGTGCAGATTCTTTACTAGAAAGGTATTTAAAAGATGCAGGTCAAGAATCTGTTATTCAGTCAATTCCTCGTCAGGGCAAACGTCGGTTTTTGCAGCAGGCGCTTCAATGGGTAGCTCAGCAACCGAAAGATTGGCCTGTACTGCTGGATAATTTGGTTTGGCGCAGTTATTTACCCATCTTACTCAAAGCTTCGCCAAAACTCCGCCTTAGCCAGCGCCCTGTCTATCATTTTTGCCATGATTTGGCTCTTTCACACAACCCTTTTGGTTACTTAGCTAGAAAAGTCACTTTTACTTGCCTCGCTCCTGCTGCTATCTGCAATTCCCAATTTACGGCTAATCATGTCCATAAACTGATGCCGGATATTCGAGGAATTCTCTATCAACCAGTGGACACAGAACAGTTCAACAATAAACCACCTACTGGTTCTCCTCCAGAAAACTTACAACCTATACTCAACTCTGGTGCACGTATCATGCTTACCCCTTCGCGCCTTAATCAGCCAGGGATTGTCAATGATAAAAACTTGCGTGCCTTAATTCCTGTGTTAGCTCAGCTCAAAGCCCAGGGTCACTTCTATCACGGAGTAATAATCGGCGAAGATAAATCTCCTGGTCAAATCCATACTCGTACTTTGTTAGAAAGTGCTGAAAAATCAGGAGTAGCAGACCGTTTTACAATTTTGCCACCTACATTTGCCATTGAAGACTATTACAAGTATGCCGATGTAGTAGTTAGCTTAGCTCCACGGGAACCTTTTGGTCGCACTGTTGTGGAAGCGATCGCCTGTGGTGTACCAGTCGTGGGTAGTAATACTGGGGGAATTAACGAGATTTTGCAAAACTTTGCACCGGAGTGGACAGTTGAACCCAACGATCCTATGGCTGCGGCTGAAACCCTGGTTAAGGTGATCAATTCCCCAACGACTCCAGAGTTACTTGCCAAAGGCAACCAGTGGGTTGAAACCCATTGTGGTGTAGAACACTACGCCAAAGGAATTATGAGAATTACAGGGTTAGCACCCGATAGCTGAAGAGAGTTTCGTTGTAGATACTCTCAGACGCAGCCGCCATCGAAGTCGGTAAAGGTAAAATCCCCTCCCACTTCCCACTAATACAACATAAACATCATTTTCTTAGACAGATGAATCGCATTTCTTTTCTCACGGGAGCCTTTCCTCCCAATACCGGTGGAGAATATTACAACTACAAGCTTTATGAGCGGCTAAAAAAATCAGGTCTAGCTCCTGACTATATTAATCTACATGCCAAACGCTATTTATTCAAACTTGCTTGGATACCGCTTATCGGCGATCTAATCGTTAACTTAATCATGGTCATCCTATTGACTAATCGATGCAATGGACTAATTGTAGAAGACCATTACTTTAGTCGTTATTTGCTTCTTTTTAATTTAATTCATAAAATCTTTAATAAGAATGGTAAAATCATCATTATTTTGCATCATTTCGACGACTATAATAGTCAAAGCAAGTTTTTATTGAAGAAAATATTTTATCGATACCAAGAAAAAGCTTGTCTTTGTTGGGCAGATATAATTGTCACTAATAGTAAATTTTCCGAAAAAGAAATAACTTCCCTAAACATCGGAACAAAATCAATCTTTGTTTTACCACCAGCATTAAAAAGAGAAACTCTAGAAGCAACTAAAAATTTAGATAAAAATCATAGTGAACTAAAAATTTTATGTGTTGGACATTGTATTCCAAGAAAAGGAATTATTTACTTAATCGAAGCATTTTCGCAAGTGGAACGACAAGGCGTTAAAATCCATATCGTTGGCAAGACCGACAAAAATCAAAATTATCATCGAAAAGTCATAAATTTAATCAATAAGCTTGACCTAAAAGATGATGTAATTTTGCATAGCCGACTTGATCAGGACGGTCTTAACCAACTCTATTCGTCTTCTCATATTTTTGTTCTACCTTCTCTCAAAGAAGGATTTGGCATTGTTCTGTTAGAAGCAATGTATTTCGGTCTGCCAATAATCACAACCAATATTTCAGCTATGCCTGAACTCGTTCAAGATGGCGAAAATGGCTTACTTGTTCCCCCGGCTAATTTTCAGCGTTTAGCTCAAGCCCTCTCAAAACTGATTGCCAACCCTGAGTTGAGACAATACATGGGACAAAAAGGGCGGGAGCGAGTGAGCAACTCCTATCACTGGGAGCAAACATCTTCTGAATTTTTAGCCATTGTTCAACACTTGAGCAACTCAGAAAAGCTCAAAGTTCAAACTCCAATGGGCTAACATTGCTCCACTTTCTTGCTTGAACTCTGATTTGCCTACACTTTGCTCTAAATTACAGAATTCACAATGCAAAACCTAGCACAGTTTGATGTTTCAGCCCAAGGGCAAAGCTCCTCCCCAGATATTCTGGTCATCTCTCGTACTTTCTTTCCGAAGGAGGGCGGAATTGAGGAGTACGTCTACAATCGCTGTTTGCAAGACCCGGAACGGGTGATTGTTCTAGCCGCTGCCTGTCCGGAGGATCAAGCTTTTGATCAGAGGCAACCTTTTCCTGTGCATCGCTGGCTAGTTCCGAACTTCCTGCAATCTGGGGGATTAGGGAGTCTCCTCAGGCAGATTTTCAATATGGTTGGGTCACTGGTACTAGGAATCAAACTCTATTTTCACTACCGCTATCGTTACATTGAGTGGGGTCATGGTTACGATTTCCCTTCACTACTGCTACTGAGTTATTTGCTTCCTGTCCGCTGTTATGCATACCTACACGGTGACGATCTCCTCTGTCCTTTGCGAAACCCCCTGTTGCGATCGCTTTTTAGCTGGACGATCAATCGTATCCAAGGGATTGTTTGCAATAGTTCCTTCACACGAGATTACCTCAAAGACCATTTTCAGTTCGACACGCCAACTTATATTATTAACCCAACAGTCAGACCAGAAAAGTTTGGTAATCAAGGAAAACTAGACTGCGCTGATGAGTTGCGCAAGCAGGTACGCCAAGCTCACAACATTCCTGAAACAGCAGTTGTCATTCTTTCTGTCGGACGGCTTATCCGACGTAAGGGTTTTGACCGAATCATCCTAAATTTACCGTTTCTGCTGGAGGAAGGACTTGATGTCCATTACCTAGTTTGTGGTCGAGGTTCGATGGAGTCGGAACTGAAGTCTCTAGCTAGTCGTGAGGGAGTGGAAGAGCGGGTGCATTTTGCTGGCTATGTACCCAACGAGGCATTAGCAAGCTACTACGCTGCCTGTGATCTGTTTGCCATGCTCACCTTCTTTGATGCTCAAGCCGCTAGCATAGAAGGTTTTGGCATTGTTTATCGAGAAGCTGGTTACTTCGGGAAACCTGTGATTGCTTCGCGGGTTGGTGGTGTTACAGATGCTGTTCTTCATGGGGAGAGTGGCATCTTAGTCAACCCAAATTCTCCTGACGAGATTTTCCAAGCTCTACGTCAGTTGTGCCAAGACCAACAGCTGCGGGAGCTACTGGGGCGCAAGGGTAGGGAGTTAGCAAACGATAAAACTCTCCACCGCTCACTGTATTTGTCTCAGATTTCCGCGTGAGGTTTTATGGCTCAAATCAATGCTGCAAAGATCGCCAAAAGTGGTCTGTGGGTGAGTGCGAGCTTTATGTTTGCCAAGCTCTCCAAGTTTATTACCCAGCTTTTCCTAGCTCGGCTCTTATCTCCTGATGACTTTGGTGTGTGGGGAATGGTTCTATTAGTTACCACCCTATCAACTTTGTTTGAAGACTCTACAATTGCTGGGGTCTTGGTTCAGCGCGGATTGGATGACAAAAAACTAGTCAATGCCGTTTACAGTCTAGGTGTCAATGTTTCAGTTGGCTTATTTTTCATACAAGCTCTTGCTGGTTTCCTTGTTGCCCAGTTTTTTGGTGTACCCCTACTGTGGCCTCTGATTGCCTTTACCTCCATTGTTTATCTTATTCGGGCAGGTGCTGGTTCTCACTCAGCTGTACTACAGCGACAGATGAAGTTTAGAGAACTGGCAATCTGTAACGGTGCATCAAGTTTGGCGCGTCTTAGCGGTGCATTCATTTGTGCTGTACTGGGTGGTGGTGTCTGGTCTTTTGCTGTAGGTGCAATCGCATCGGCAACAGTCGGCTCAGCTCTCAAACACTGGTTTAGTCGATATCACTTTACTTACCACCTCATCCCAGACTCATCTGCTGTTAAAGAAGTGCGGAGTTATATCAGTAGCTTAATTGGGATCAATTTAGCTGTTTATGCCAATACCAACGGTGACAATTTCATCATTGGTAAGTTACTAGGAGTTCAAGCGCTAGGCTATTATAACATGGCCTATCAGTTGGCAATGCTACCAGGGTTTGCTCTGTCGCGGCTCAATCGTGTCAATTTTTCAGTTCTGTCACAGCAAGATAGCCAGGGTCAAAAGATTTATGTCCGTCGAATGCTCGAACTATACGCTTTAGTCTCTGCCCCTATTCACGGTATCGGTTTTGTGGTTGCGCCTTGGCTAATTCCTTTGATGTACGGTCCAGATTGGACAGAAGTTGTGCCCATTTTCCAAATCCTGCTGGTTTTTGCCTATGCTCGCATCTTTATGGCTATTTTGGGAACTACTTTGAATGCCTTAGATAAGCCCAATATTAATGCAGCAATTAATTGGGTTCTGGTGCCACTTTCTCTACCAACCTTCTTTGTCGGGGCCTGGCTGGGGGGAATTACAGGAGTGGCGATCGCGGTTGCTTTAGTGATGGGTGTTGGAGCTACGGCTTGGTTTTGGATAGCTACTTGCCGCACTGCTAAATGGAATTTGGTAAGTTTGCTCAAACCTACATTATTACCAACTGCTACAGTTTGCCTTGCCTTAGTACCCGCAACAATTGTTCCTTTATCCATGCCCCTAAAAGCTTTACTGCAACCGCTTTTCATTCTAGTTGTCTATGGCATAGTCTTATCTGTTTTTTCACGAGGTGAAATTCCTCGCAAATTAATTACCACTATTAAGAGTTTAATCTCTGAATAATTATGCTAAAATTTGCCTTTTTTCTTGGACAGTTTCCTCTTTTATCCGAGGCATTTATCTTAAATCAAATTGCTGGTTTGATTGAGCGTGGTCACCAAGTTGATATCTATGCACTTCATGGTGATACGGCTGACACATCTAAAATCCACCCTATTGTATCAAAATACAAGCTTTTTGAAAAAACTTATTATGCTCCCATTATTCCTAAAAACTATATTGTACGCTTGCTAAAATGTTTATTATTATTAATTATAAATATAAATAAAAAATCTTGGAAATTGTTGACATTTTTGAATTTTTTTAAGTATGGTAGAGATGCGATTTCGTTACGATTAATCTATGAAGCATTGACCCTACTACCGGGCAAGTCTTACGATATTATCCACTGCCAATTTGGTACATTTGGCCTGAGGGGATTACTCTTTCGCAAGGTAGGTATTATCCAAGGAAAGTTAATTACTACTTTTCGAGGCTATGACATTAGCTGGGCTATTCAAAAGTATGGCGATCACGTTTATGACCAACTGTTAGAAACAGGAGATTTTTTTCTAGCCAACTGTGATTTTTTTCGAGGTCGGGTACTGCAACTCGGCTGCCCTGAGCAAAAAATTGTTGTTCATGGTTCAGGAATTGATTGTAGTAAATTTGTCTTTACCTCCCGTAAATTGCCTGCTGATGGCAAAGTAAGAATTGCCACCACAGGTCGTCTTGTCGAAAAAAAAGGCATAGAGTATTGTATTAAAGCAGTTGCTAAACTGTCAAACACCAACCAAAATATTGAATTTAGTATCGTTGGTGATGGTCCATTACGACAACAATTTGAACAATTAATCAAAGAATTAAAAATTTATAATCTAGTCAAATTACTCGGTTGGAAACAGCAACAAGAGCTAGTAAAAATTCTGGATAATTCTCAAATTTTTCTCGCCCCTAGTGTAACAGCAGCAGATGGTAATCAAGATGCACCAGTCAATACTTTAAAAGAGGCTATGGCCATGGGTTTACCTGTAATTAGTACTTTTCACGGTGGCATTCCAGAATTAGTTGAAGATGGTGTTTCTGGTTTCCTTGTTCCTGAACGAGATGCTGATGCAATTGCAGATAAATTAAGCTATCTTATTGAGCATCCAGAAATTTGGCCAGAAATGGGGAAAGCTGGTCGTGCACGAGTAGAAGAAAAATACGATATGGAAAAACTCAATGATGAGTTAGTTTTTATCTACCAAGAACTGCTTAAAGGAGAATTACCTCAACAAATATTGCCTGAGCAACCAGTAGTTTTACATTCTGTTTAATTGAAGTTTTAAATATGTTACATTTGTCTTAACTAGTGCTCAATACAATCATTTATCTAGACTCTTAAAAGCTTTAATTAAATCTCAAATAAACTGTATTCATTATAGAATTACAGTTTTCTGTTCTAGTAAAAATTGAAAAAATTATCCTTGAATAATTATGCTAAAAATAGCTTTTTTTGTTGGACATTTTCCTATCTTATCTGAGACATTCATATTAAATCAAATTGCTGGTTTGATTGAGCGTGGTCACCAAGTTGATATTTATGCACTTCAAGGTGATACAGCTGACAAGTCTAAAGTCCATCCTATTGTCGAAAAATACAAGCTGATTCAGAAAACTTACTATGCTCCCACTATTCCCAAAAACCCTATTGTACGCTGGCTAAAATGTTTTTATTTGTTGTTGGCAAACTTGGATAAAAAATCTTGGAAATTGTTGCCATTTTTTAATATTTTTAAGTATGGTAAAGATGGTATTTCTTCAAGATTAATCTATCAAGCTGTTCCTCTACTTCCAAGTAAGTCTTACGATATTATCCACTGCCAATTTGGTACATTCGGTCTCAGTGGATTATTTTTTCGCAAGATAGGTCTTATCCAAGGCAAGTTAGTTACCATCTTTCGTGGTCATGATATTAGTCGGGCTATTCAAGAGTATGGCGATCACGTTTATGACCAACTGTTATCAACAGGAGACTTTTTCCTAGCCAACTGCGAATTTTTTCGAGGTCGGGTACTTAAATTGGGCTGCCCTGAACAAAAAATTGTTGTTCATGGTTCAGGAATTGATTGTCGTAAATTTGCCTTTACCCCCCGTAAGTTGCCTGCTGATGGCAAAGTAAGAATTGTTACCACAGGTCGTCTTGTCGAAAAAAAAGGCATAGAGTATTGTATTAAAGCAGTTGCTAAACTGTCAAACACCAACCAAAATATTGAATTTAGTATCGTTGGTGATGGTCCATTACGACAACAATTTGAACAATTAATCAAAGAATTAAAAATTTATAATCTAGTCAAATTACTCGGTTGGAAACAGCAACAAGAGCTAGTAAAAATTCTGGATAATTCTCAAATTTTTCTCGCCCCTAGTGTAACAGCAGCAGATGGTAATCAAGATGCACCAGTCAATACTTTAAAAGAGGCTATGGCCATGGGTTTACCTGTAATTAGTACTTTTCACGGTGGCATTCCAGAATTAGTTGAAGATGGTGTTTCTGGTTTCCTTGTTCCTGAACGAGATGCTGATGCAATTGCAGATAAATTAAGCTATCTTATTGAGCATCCAGAAATTTGGCCAGAAATGGGGAAAGCTGGTCGTGCACGAGTAGAAGAAAAATACGATATGGAAAAACTCAATGATGAGTTAGTTTTTATCTACCAAGAACTGCTTAAAGGAGAATTACCTCAACAAATATTGCCTGAGCAACCAGTAGTTTTACATTCTGTTTAATTGAAGTTGTGACCTAAATACGCTTTAAATAAGTTCGTGTCAATTCCACAATCTAACTAGCGAAGACCCTAAAAATGAGTAAACCTCTACTTAGCATAGTTATTCCAACCTATAACCGCCCTCACTTGCTTCCTCACGCTGTCAATAGTGCTTTGGCACAAACTCTAGAAGATATAGAAGTCATCGTCATTGACGATGCTTCGACCAAACTACTACATCTGCCGGAACACCCTCGCCTTAAATTCGTGCAGCTGCCCAAAAATAGAGGAATTTCAGCCGTTCGCAATACTGGGGCAAAGATGGCGCGTGGTAAGTACCTTACCTATCTTGACGATGACGACCAGTTGTTGCCCCATATGGCTCAAGTTTCTCTAGATGCGCTTGAAAAGGCAACACTTCCTCAGCCTGTAGCTGTCCTCTCTACGATGGAGGTTGTGAATGCAGATGGTAAAGTCCTCAGGAAGCGTATCCCGCCAACTCTTCCACGAGGAAAGCACTTCTTTCTCGAAGAAATTGAACCGGGACAATCGTTTCTCTCTAAGCAAACACTAGTTGTAGAACGCAAACTCCTTCTTGAGATTGGTGGATATGACGAGTCTTTTAGCTCCCGAGAACACACAGAGATGTTCTTGAGGCTTAACCCAGTATGTTCACTCCTTGGTCTGCCTATTGTCACCTATCGACAGTTAAAACACGAAGGTCCACGACTTTCACGCGCTTCATCACTTCGCCAGGTTGATTTCCACCGCCTCATCGACAAACATAATTCCCTTTTTAGAGCACACCCAAAGACATTTGGAAACTTTGTTTATGAACACAGCTATCGCTCATACGAACTCGGTCAGAAAAGGGCAGCCTTCTTCAGCCTTTTATGGGCTATGCGACTTGCTCCACGTAAAATTTTTCCTAGATTTACTTCTACCTTATGGAACCGAGTTAAAGTTACACGATAATTAGGATAAAGGATGGATTACAATGAATCGATTAGCAGTTTTTTCAAATTTATTGGCAACGATGGCAAACAAAATACAAGACATTTTAAATCGTTATTGTACAGCTAAGCTTTGTCTAGATTGATTTTATTAAATACCATCTTATATCGTCATTAACTTCATCTAAAACCATGCAAGCTTCTCTAGAAAACAAAGGCAATTCACAAATAAAGTCATCACCAAAGGAAAATCCACAAGTCACCATTGTTGTCGTTCCTCGTGAACGCTTTAGCTGTACTCAAGAATCCCTAGAAAGTATTTATCAATACACTGAATTTCCCTTCAAGTTAATCTACGTGGATGGCAATTCACCTCCAAAAGTACGCCATTATCTTGAAGAGCAGGCACAAACAAGAAACTTTCCAATTATACGGACTGATTATTATCTTCCCCCCAATCATGCTCGAAACATAGGTTTAGGTTATGTTGATACAAAGTATCTAGTTTTCGTCGATAATGACGTAGTGGTAACCCCAGGTTGGCTGAAAGCCTTAGTAACCTGTGCAGAAGAAACGGGAGCCACTGTCGTTGGACCCCTCATGTGTGAAAAGAAACCCTTGCACGAAAGAGTACACTTTGCGGGTGGAGAATCCCGCGTTGTGACTGATATCTATGGGAGAAGGCATCTGCGTGAGAAGATGTACAAACAAGGTAAGCGTGTAGAAGACATAAAACCTCAATTACAGAGGACACAAACTGAGTTAGCCGAGTTTCATTGTGTATTGGTACGGACTGAAATCTTTGAACGCATTGGTTCTCTTGATGAAAAAATGCTCTGCACTAAAGAACACCTAGACTTCTGCATGACAGTAGCAGAAGCTAGCGGTACTGTCTACTTTGAGCCTGAGTGCGTCGTGACTTATGTGCCAGGACCACCTCTTGAATGGACAGACCTACATTACTACATGCTACGTTGGAGTGATGCTTGGACTTTAAAGAGTCTAAATCACCTGCTTGAAAAGTGGAATTTAACCGAAAATAGCTATTTCAAAAGCAAGTACAAAAAGTTGGGAGGTAGGCGCAGAGCAACGATCCTAAAACCTTTGAGTCGTCGCCTTAGTTTTGGGTTGGAGAATAGGCTCTTGAACAAAGTACTCAATGCTCTCGACAGGGTACTTAACCACTATCTAACGGCTCACTATGCTAAGAACCATCTTCACCTAAAAGAGCAAGCTGTAACACCTCTGGAGCCATAAATGTTGAATCCCGAGAGTTATGTACCTAAAATTAGATACACTACACCTATAACACACCAGATAGCTTCACGAGAACACCATCTTATCAAACCAATGTACATAGCTAATATTTTCACACATAAAAGCTTGTAAATATCGAAGCTTATCTAATAATTTACTTCCAAATTCATGAGGAATATTAACCAATTGTAATAACAGGTAAGCGATCGCCTTTGGCGCGGCTTCGCCGATCAGACAGCTATATATTTGTATTTCAATACCATTAATATTTTTGGTTATTAATCTTTCGAGTTTCAGATGCATTTTCAAAAACTTCCAGAACAACTCTATTTGCCATCCAAGGAGACGAAACCTTAGAGAGTGGAGCCTTCTTCATATAACTTAAACCTTTTACCCATAACCTGCCGACATTAAAGGCTCCACTCTCTTACGGTAACTTCAAATAAACGATAAAAATCTGCAATCTCTTCATTACTTCTTCCTGCTTCACCTGTTTCTGGTAGGTTAGTCACTAGTCTAAATTCAGTTTTAGTTTCGAGGTCACAAAAGTTTACTAATCTCACTTTTACTTGATCTTTACCTGTTCCAATTATGTACTGGCCATCCTCCAACATTTCTAGCTTAAAATTGTTATTAATTCTTAAGACAAAATAACGATTTTCTTTGGTTTTTAGATTTTGGATTCTAGCCAGACTCGAAAATCCTCTATCCATTACGCTGACTCCTTTATCTGGAGTTGATTCTATTGTGCTATCGCCATATTTACTATCGTGACCTTGACCAAAATGAATCATTATTCCTCCTGGTTCTGCTGTTAACAAATTTAAACCACTGAATAGTTTAACTTGATGAAAACCTTGACTCCATAACAGCTTACTAGTTAAGGTCACTATTGTTGAATCTATAGGAAATAATGCTAATTTATTTTTGCCTATTTTTTGGTTTTTATTCAGACTTTTTCTTAAGTCAATGAACAAATTATAAAACACCATTGGATTTCTAACTTTGCTCGCCTTAGAGAAAGTCGATATGTCTACGTCTATACCACGTACATTCAAACGCTTGAATAAACTCCTCATACTAGTTTGACTCTGTTCGCGTAGCGTGGCCTTTTGGCCAATCTAATACAAAGTCTAACCAGGTTGATACAAATAGGAAAGTATTGAGGACTGGATAATCATCAGTAGGTAGTTTTCCTAGGTATTTTTTGACGATTTGTGGAAAATTTGATATCATCGAATTAACATTATTATATTTTTATTTAGCCTCTATTTTATCAAATTAGAGGCTATTTGTCTAGGTTTTTAACTATCATTCAACATTTCTGCTCTGGAGCAATCTTCCAAAAGAAAAGCATTGACCTAAAAGTCAGTTTTCTCTAAAGCTATCTTTTATACACAGATTAGTTATCCCTACTCACCTGGATTTCCCATTCAGTCTCTTGCAGAAGTGGATAACTATCTGTACTTATCTATGGTAAAAGATTTTATTTTTTCAGGAGGGATGTAAGCTACTATCAATTATTTCAAATTAAAAATTTGATTCCGTTTTAATTCAAAAAAATAACAATAATAATATAATTATATGTTGTTAGATACTTTTAGTAGTAAATATCCTTAAAATCATCAACTATTTACTTCCAAAGATCGACTTTTTTTCTTGATGTTATTAAAGCCCTAAGCATTACTGCCGTTGTCTCTTACCACTCATTGTTTGTTCCTTACTCTACCTATGCCTCTAGTGCTTTATTCATAGACATTTTATTTTCACCCTTAAGATTTTGTGTACCAGTATTTTTAACAATCTCTTTTCTATTACTACAGCGTGGATTAACTACTCGCCCTAACAAATCAGCTTTAGCTTTGCTCAAAAAGCGTCTCTTTCGTCTAGCAATTCCTACTGCTTTTTGGTTTAGCTTGGCAGCTACTATTAAATTAGCAACAGGCAATTCACCTTTAGAAATAAGCACTGCTGTTTTAACAGGTGAAATCTTTACAGGTGCCTACTACTTACTAAGTATGTTTCAACTTATCCCTGTCTTTATCTTAACTAGACATTATATCGGCAATTTTATAACTCTTATTACTACTCTCTTACTTCAACTGCTTGTTTTCATTTTTATTCAGGCTTCTCTGGCTGGATTTATTGCACCAGAAA
Organism: Moorena producens PAL-8-15-08-1; assembly: GCF_001767235.1. GTDB lineage: Bacteria > Cyanobacteriota > Cyanobacteriia > Cyanobacteriales > Coleofasciculaceae > Moorena > Moorena producens_A. The sequence continues at coordinate 4,692,565 of NZ_CP017599.1, read as the reverse complement.
TTATTAAAGTTTTACAAACTTTCCAGCGAATTCCCTTAATTTACTGGTTTGCTTACCTAGCTTTAGGTGCTTATTGCTATCACAAATTGCCTTTAATCAGGAAAAAATCTGCTCATACTCCAAATCAAGCAAAAGTTTTACTTATCTTACTAACTGGTGTGCTGATGATGGCTGAATATAGCTGGTTGGGAAAAATTACAGCAGGAAATGTCCCACCTTTTGAATATATAATGTTTTTTTGCTTAATTAGCGTACCTGTTGCTTTTCTGTGCTTTAGTTGCGTAGAAGCACAAAAATTCCCTTTACTTGTGACCCAAACTGTTACTATTTTGTCAAGATATAGCCTAGGCATCTTTTGTATTAATGGTCTCGTGAGTCAAATTTTACTTTCCTTAGGCAGTAACATTTTTGCTGAAGCTACTTTTAATTTAGCAGAAATATTAGGAATCAAGTTCGTAGGTTGGTGTTTGTTGCTGGCTATTTCTCTTAGTTTATCGATTTTACTATATAAAATAGGATTAAAGTCTGTGGTATGCTAGTTTGATATGGTTTTTAATTCACAAGCATATTCACTCATGAAAAAATATAAATGGTTCACTGTTTTAATACTGATATCCTTAGGTTTAACTTTAACATTATTCACTTTTAACTCTCAATTAGATAGTCAAACGGAGATTGCAAAAGAACCTAATACTACCTCTTCAGCCATAGTTCAAATCCAGAATAAGAATAATCAAAGCTCAACTGATACTACCTTGCGTTCTTTAACCAAAGAGCGAGGAATCAGCATCGGTACAGCAGTGCAGGCTAAACCCTTAGAAGAAGATGATACTTATCAAGAAGTACTAGCTCGTGAGTTCAATCTGGTAACACCAGAAAATGCCATGAAGTTTGGACGGCTGCATCCAAAACGCGATCGCTATGATTTTACTAATCCCTCTACTATCGTCAATTTTGCCCAGGCTAACCAAATGCAGGTATACGGGCACACTTTAGTCTGGCATAACAGCTTACCAGATTGGTTAAAGAAAAAAGAATGGAGTCGCCAAGAATTGATCGATATCTTGCGAGAACATATTTACACAGTAGTTAGTCGATTTCGTGGACAAATACTTGTTTGGGATGTAGTCAATGAAGCGATTGAAAACGATGGTTCCCTAAGAAAAACAATTTGGCTAAAGGGAATTGGTCCAGAATACATTGAGATGGCATTTCGCTGGGCTCATCAAGCTGACCCACAAGCAAAATTATTCTACAATGACTATAAAGGAGAAGAACTAGGCAAAAAGAGTAATGCCATCTATGCCTTGGTCAAAGATTTGCAGCAACGGGGTGTCCCCATTCACGGTGTTGGCTTTCAGATGCACACTAGTATTAAGAGACCCTTCAATCCTAAAAAGGTAGCAGCAAATATTAAGCGTCTAGGTGAATTGGGTTTAGAAGTGCGGATTACAGAAATGGACGTACAAATCTACGATGGCAAGGGCACAACAGAAGAAAAATTGGCTGCCCAAGCAGAGGTTTATCGAGATATACTACGTGTTTGTCTAGATGCTCCCAACTGTAAATCTTTTGCAACTTGGGGGTTGAGCGACAATTACTCTTGGATTCCCTACTTTTTTGACCGTCCCGACTCGCCCTTACTCTTTGATGAATCCTATCGTCCCAAACCAGCATACGATGCTTTAGTTGAGGAACTCCAACCCGCTGACCGCTGACCCCTGAATGCTTATGTCCGTACTTGGTTGATGTGATTTCTTATTCTAAAGGGGTGACCAGCGCTGATCTCCATCGCTTCCCCCTCTTGCCCCTCTTCCGGTCTATGAAGTGAAAGTAGTCACTTAATTCATGCTTTACCTGAACTAGCTACCGTTGAGGTTGCCTACAGGTAAACTATAACAGTAACCATAAACTATTCCCTGTCCAGGAGAATTGAATCCCTGATGCTCAGAGACCTTAACTTTAGTGGCTTAATCAATCAGCGCTTCTTCCACAATTTTGTGCCTGTACCAGCAACTAACGCCCTACAACTCGGAGCAAGGACACCTGATTTTGAGCTACCAGATATTACCAATAACCGTCAGATCAAATTATCCGATTATCAGGGCAAACAACCAGTGATCTTGGCATTCACCCGCATTTTCACAGAAAAGCATTACTGTCCCCTGTGCTTCCCTCACATCAAAAACATCAATGAGAACTACCAACGCTTGACTGAGAAAGGGGTTGAGGTGTTAATGATTACGAGTACAGATATCAGGCAAAGCCAACAAGTTGTTAACGATCTCAGTTTACAAATGCCACTGCTGAGCGACCCCAACTGTAGAACTTTTCGCGCCTATAACCTTGGTCAAGCACTTGGTGCTCCCCTACCTGCTCAATTTCTTTTAGATCAGCTAGGAAAACTCCGCTTTCAACATCTATTTTCTTTCCTGAATCCCAATGCTGAAGTAGATACACTGCTCAATGCCATCGACACCCTCTTATGAGGTAAAGTCAATGGTCTTACCCCTACTCCCTACTCCCTACTCCCTACTCCCATTAACCCACTCCTAGTAAGTCCCTCACCCAATTGAGAACTGCTAGATATAATCAAAGTCGAACTTGGGACAAGTGACTGCGGGGATTGAAGCGGCGATTTTCACGGATTTTTTCATAGTACTCCCGCTCCTGATTGGTGAGGTTTTTCGGAGTTACTATCGTAATTCGCACTAACTGATCACTACGTCCACCCTTAGGTAAAGACCAGCCTTTACCCCGCAACCGTAGAGATTGACCAGAACGAATACCAGCAGGAATATTCATACTCACAGAGCCATCTGGAGTTGGTACGTCGATTGACCCACCCAAAACCGCTTCATCTGGTGTGATTGGCACTTCGCAAACCAGATTCTCACCATCGAACTCAAAGAAAGAGTGAGATTTGAGTTCTACTTTCAAATACAAATCTCCCTTTTGCCCATTCAGAGGATTGACCTGACCCTTGCCTCGCACCCGAATACGACTACCGGGTTTGGCACCAGGGGGAATCTTGACAGTTATAGTTTCACTACCTAGGCTGAAACGTTTTTGGACACCATTAAAGGCTTCAGACCAACTGAGGCTAATGGTTGCTTCCCGGTCAGCACTTGCTCCTGTAGTGTTGTTAAAGCCTGAAGTGCTGCTATAGCCACTAAAACCACCAAAATCATTAAACCCATTAGAGCTAGAAGTACTTGTACGGTAGGAGTAGCTATGACTACTTCTGCCAGCACCACCAGGGGCACCAGTGCTAAAGCGACCCAGCAATTCATTAATGAACTCGTCAAAGCTGCCGTACTGGCTAAAATCAAAGCCACCAACATCAACACCGACTCCACTACGACCAGACCATCCTTGTCCCGCTTGCTTCCAGTACTGACCAAATTGATCGTATTTCTTGCGTTTGTCCGAGTCAGATAACACTTCGTAGGCTTCATTGACTTCCTTAAAGCGAGCCTCGGCTTGTTTGTCCCCAGGATTCAGGTCTGGGTGGTACTTCCGGGCCAAACGCCGAAAGGACTTTTTAATGTCATCAGCATTAGCAGTTTTGCTGACTCCTAGGATGGAGTAATAGTCTTTGAAGTCGGTCGCAGCCATCAAGAGTGTCTCCTAATCGTCTAAGATCGTAAGGGGTAAGTTATTGCCCTTGGATTATGGTTTATCTACCTCAACGCCAGGGTAACAAAGGTTTCAAGTAAACTTAGTTCGGTTGTTCCTCACTGCTGCGATCGCAATTTCCGTACATGGTAATACTCTGTTAAGAATGTTTTGAGCGGTTTTGGCAAGGTCTTACGGAGATCTTGCACCAAGTTGAAAATCGACCTATGAAGGTAGGCAATAGGCATGCTAGCAATAGGCAACAGTGATAATATTTGACTGTTTCTGTAATGAAATTGATTGTTATCCGTTAGGCTATTTAGTATTTCTGTACTGGTGCAAGATCTGAGTCAATGGTAGCAAGGTCTGAGGGTAATGGTTAATGGTTTTAGTACTTAATACCTAGCCTAAGCATCTCTAAGCCCTAATCCTTAGGCTAAGCCTGTCTAAAGTAAGCGTGTAAGGGCTGACGGCTGACCGCTAAAGGCTGAATGCGCACGCGTGCGCGTAGCGCATATGCTTACAGCGTGCCTAATTTTGATGTGGATTAGCTTACCCTTTCCACCCCATACTAAATCACGGCTCCATGGGGAATTACGGCATTTTTGATCACTACAACAATGCCATTACGAATATAAAATCCCTCACTTTCGCAGTTGGCTTCTTCCACACGATCCTTGTTGAAGATTTTGACATTGTTACCGATACAAGCATTTTTATCGATAATTGCACGACGAATAACGGTATCCTTACCAATCCCTAAAGTCACTTGGCCTTGTTCTTGGGCTGAGAGACGTTCTGTTAAAGATTGATAGTAGTCAGCCCCCATAATTAAACTGTCCTCGATAACTGTTCCAGCTTCCACTCGCGATCGCAATCCCAATACCGAGTTATTAATGCGGCAGTCTTTGAGAATACACCCTTCTCCAATAATTGACTCTGTTACCCGACAGTCTAAAAGCTTTGAGGGCGGTAGATAACGAGCCCTGGTGTAAATCGGAGCATCTTCCTGATAAAAGCTAAAGGATGGCTTAGGTTGACGAGTCAGGGATAAATTAGCATTGTAGAATGCCTCAATGGTGCCAATATCTTGCCAATAATCATTAAATAAATAAGCTTGAATGTTATACTTCTGCATCGAGGCTGGGATAACTTCGTGACCAAAGTCTGTGTGCTCAGAATTAGCTTCGAGGAGTTCTTTCATCACTGCTTTACTAAACACATAAATTCCCATAGAAGCAATGTAAGGACTATTTCTGGCTTGTTCTGGCGTAAGTCCAAGCACAGTAGTATCCACTTGCATTTGTTTAAGCAATTCCCCTGTAGGTTTCTCGCGAAAATCAATCACCTTACCCCGATCATCAATTTGCATCAAGCCAAAGCTAGATGCTCGTTTCTCATCAATAGGCACAACCGATAGAGTAATATCCGCTCCAGTGTCCCGGTGACGTTGGACAAATAAGCGATAGTCCATCCGGTAGAGGTGGTCTCCGGATAAAATTATGTATTCATCAACATCCCAGCCATCAAATAGCCAGAGATACTGACGAACTGCATCTGCTGTTCCCTGAAACCAGCTTGGGTTTTCCGCAGTTTTTTGGGCTGGTAAAATTTCAACAAACCCTTCTGAGAAGCCAGAGAAATTATAGGCACGGGTAATGTGGCGATTGAGAGATGCTGAGTTAAATTGGGTTAATACATAGATTTTGTAAATCTCAGAATTAATGCAGTTACTGACAGGAATATCGATCAAGCGGTATTTGCCTGCCACTGACACTGCTGGTTTAGCCCGGGGCTTGGTTAAGGGATATAAGCGGCTTCCTGCGCCACCACCAAGAATGATTCCTAAAACTTTTTTCACAAAACACCTCTGAAACGCTCATGCCTGAACAACTCCAGTCTCTGACGGGTGTGGGGCAGTTTTCAAGGGGGGTAAGCCAGTAATTTATTATAAACGCAAAGTTTTCGAGAAGTCTATGTAAAATCCCTAGTTAGCGCCACAGTCAATTCGGTACTTTCCCGGTGAACAGTAGTAGGTCAAGGGGAAGACAATAAAATCGCTGGGTCAAATTAATTGGGGAAAGGTGTTAAGACAAATTGAAACCCGGTCGGGGATTTGTATTGCCAGAGGATGGATAACTCAGATCGACACCTATACCAGTGGGTGTCGGAAATCCCTTTAGCCAATTCCTATAGACCCAAACCCATTGACCCAAACCCGAAGCGAATTCTGATGCAGCTATCCCTAATTAGCAATTGGTACTAGCTATCGCTATAGATAACTAACTAAACATTTTGAATCACTATGGCAAACGTTATTCTCTCACAGACAACTATCCAGCTTACTGAAGGTATTGCTCAACCGCCGACATACACTATTTCCTTAGACCCCCCACCAACTCAACCCGTCACCGTTACCCTCAGAACAACTGATGGGCAGAGTCAAATCAATGTGGATGATCAGGGGTTCAGCAACGAACACACCGTCGTATTCAGTGGCAACTTAGAAAAAACTGTTACAGTGCAGGTTAATGATGATGGCATTGCTGAAGGTGTTCACCCAGGCACCATCACTCACACTGTTACAGCCACAGAGGACGAAGAGAACTATCCTCTAAATACCGAACTTACTCCTGTCAGCCTTGACATTACCGATAATGACCCAGGGCTATATATCCAAGGCACGCCTACACCCATTGAAGGGGGTGAAAATGGTACCTATGAATTTGGATTGAGTACCGCGCCGGATGGAAACGTAACAGTCGAAATCGAAACTACCGATGGTCAGAGTGAATTTAGTTTAGATGGGGGCAAAACCTTTGTCTCTTCCGTAGAAAAAACCTTTACCCCAACTGACTTCACCACCGAAATCACCGTGCAGGGGATTGAGGACAACATTCTAGAAGGTCAGCACAGCAGCACCATCACCCACACCATTACTCAGTCCCAGGCAACACAAGGACAATATTCTCAAGGTCAAAATAGACAGGTCTTTCCCACGATTACTGACAACAACCCAGATCTGCTCACCTTCGATAACCAAACCTTGTCTCTTGAAGAGGGTCAAGAAGATGGTACGTACACGATTAAAGCAGACGGGCTTGATGGAGACATAACAGTCACCATCAAAGCCAATGGATCGAGTCTAATCAAGGTAGAAGATGACCAAGAATTTGCTTCCGAGCAAATGATAACCCTCAACAGCACCACATTTGAAAAAACTATCACGGTGCAGGCTGCTGAAGACTCAGATGTCACCGGACCTCAAACAGTCAGCATTAGCCACGAAATTACTAATTCAAACAGTCTAAACTTTCCACTTGGTAAGGTTGGGGATGTTACTGTTAATATTGCTGACAATGATCCTGGGGTAATCATCACTCAACCTACTGGTCAGATTTTAGAAGGTGAGGAAAATGAATACACCATTGCATTAAGCACCAATCCTAATGGACCGGTAACAATCACCCTTGAGTCTGATGACGATAGTGACATCAAATTGCCGGATGGGAGTGGGTTTGTAGAGCAGGGAACTATCACACTTAGCGATACTACACCCCAAACCATTAAGGTACAGGCTACAGGAAATGACGACTCATCAGAAGGGACTCCTCACGAAAGTACAATCACCCACACAATCACTGATACAGACGATACCGACAACTATCCTGAAAACACAACAATAGATAACGCTACGATTCAGATTATTGATGATAGCTCCAGCCTTTTCGATTTTGGTACTGCCTCATCTGTTGAAGAGGGTAATGACGGTAACTACACACTTCGATTAACAGAGTCTCCTGGTGGAGATGTAATAGTTACTATTCAGGCTGATGACCAGAGTCTGATCAGTATTGACGGAGGTAGCACATTTGCCGCAAGCCAAGAGGTTAGATTCAGTGACACAGGCGCAAAAACTATCACCGTCAAGCCTATAGATGACTCAACCGTTGAAGGAGCTCACACCAGCACCATCACCCACACCATTACTGACGCTCCGGACGGCTCAGATTATAAAGTAAACAGTAAGGCTGGAGATGTCATTGTCACTATTACTGACAATGACCCAGGTCTGATCATCACTCCAGCAACCGAGCCCACTGAGGAAGGTGGAGACTTGACAACCTATCAAGTTGCCTTAAGTACCACCCCCACTAGCGACGTAACAGTTACTATCACCACAGATGGGGAAAGTGAACTTGCTCTGAGTGATGACAACTTAAACTTTGGCACTAGTCGAAATATTCTACTTAGTGACACTACACCAACCACTGTCACGGTGCGAGGTACAGAAGACGACAAGGTAGAAGGTCTTCACACCAGTACCCTCAGACACGAAACCACCGATTCTAGGGATCCGAAATACCCTGAAGGAGAAGAAGAGTTTACTACTATCGACATTAAAGATGGTACCCCTGGAGTCATTATCTCTAATAAGTCTTTGTCTGTCTCAGAGGGTCAAGAGGGGACTTACACCATTAGTTTAACCACCGAGCCTACCCAAGATGTAACAGTTACCATTACAGCGGATGAGCAAGGTCTGATCAGTGTGGATGGTGAAGAGTTTGCATCACAGCAGGTGATTACCCTCAACCAAAGCACACTGGAAAAAGAAATCAAGGTGCAGGCGGTAGATGATCAGCCGCCGGAAGGAATTCACAGCAGCATCATTACCCACAGCATTGCTTCAGCGGATACAAACTATTCCAATGAGAACACACCCATTGAGGATGTCACTGCCACCATTACTGATAATGATATCGGAGTAGTTATTATCGGTACTCCTCAGGTCACTGAAGGCAGTACTGATACCTACGAAATTGGTTTAAGCACTCAGCCTACTGGAAATGTCAAAGTTACTATCACAGCTGATGATGAGACTGAAATCAGTATTGATGGTACTAGCTTTGCTCCCACCCAAGATGTTACATTCAGTGACCTCACCCTTCAAACCATTACCGTGCGGGGTAAGGATGATAGTGAATTTAGGAGTCTTCGGGACAGCACTATCAAACACGCGATTAGTGAATCCCAAGACATCACAAACTATCCTCTGGATCTGGAAATTCCAGATGTTACAGCAGAGATTACTGATGATGAGCCTGGAGTAGTCATCATCAGTAATCTCGATCTCACTGAAGGGGATATGGGGACTTACGAAATTGGTTTAAACACTCCTCCTTTGGGGGGTGGTTCAGTAGAAGTCACTATCACCGCTGATCCACAAACTAGAATCAGCACAGACGGTACAAACTTTGCTTCTAGCCTTCCGATCCAGCTCAGGGGAACTACACGGCAAACTATCACAGTCCAGCTTGTTGATGACACCGCTGTGGAAGGCGACCACAGCAGCACTATCAGCCATGAAATTACTGGTTCAAGTGATACCACCAATTATCCTCTAGACCAGGAGATTGAGGATGTTACTATCGACATTACTGACAATGACCCTGGACTAATCTTTGATGGTGCGATCGCAATCACAGAAGGCGGTGAAGAAGGTACTTACAAAGTTGCTTTAAATACTGTGCCTACTGGAGAGGTGACCGTTACTCTAACCGCTGATGATGATAGTGAGATAAAGGTAGGTGAAGGGGAGTTTGCCAAAGAGCAAGTCATTACATTCAACCCAGAAGAACTCGAAGAGCCCGGGGACAAACTCGAAAAAGAAATTACTGTACAAGCCGTTGATGACGATCTAGTTGAAGGAACTCACACCAGCACTATCAGCCACGCAGTGACTGAAAGCGGAGATACCACTAACTATCCTATAGGAACTAGCGGCTCCTTTAGTGCCACAATCACAGATAATAATCCTGGAATTGTTTTCAGTGAGACCACCTTGTCTGCTGAGGAAGGTCAAGAAGATACTTATACAATTGGCTTAAGCACTGTGCCTACTAGTGACGTAACAGTCACTATCAAAGCCGATGACCAGAGTCTAATCAAAGTGGGTGACGGGGAGTTTGCCCCTGAGCAAGAGATTATCCTCAACGCTGAAACCCTGGAAAAAGAAATTACAGTACAGGGGTTAGATGATGATCAGGTCGAAGGTGATCACGCTAGCAAAATTAGCCATGAAATTGCTTCCGAAGACCCAGACTATGACCTGGGCGAGCTAGCAGAAGAGGTCACTGTCGATATTACTGATAATGACTCTGGGCTAATCTTCAGCCAGGCAATCACTATCACTGAAAACAATGGTTCAGGCACTTACACAGTTTCTTTGAATACTCCTCCCACCGGAGCAGTACAGATTACTATCCAAGCTGATGACCAGAGTACAATTAGTCTTGATGGCACCAACTTTAACTCTCAGCAAATCATTAGCCTTAACCCAGAAAAACTCGAAGAAACCATTACGGTACGAGCAGCTCAGGATGCTCTGGTAGAAGGCGTTCACACTAGCACCATCAGTCACACAGTTACCAGTAGCGACGATCTTGAGAACTATCCTCTTGGAGAAGGGCCATCATATACTGCCAATATTATAGACGATGACCCTGGAATTGTTTTCATCGATGGTCCTGTGTCTGTCCAAGAGGGTCAAGAGGGAATCTACACAGTTGCTTTAAGTACCCGACCCACTGGGGATGTAACAGTTAAGCTGACTGCTGATGACCAGAGTGAAATCAAGGTAGATGGTGAAGAGTTTGCTTCTGAGCAAGTTATTACTCTCAACGCTGAGACTCTGGAAAAAGAAATCACGGTGCAGCCGGTAGATGATGACCAGCTTGAAGGGGATCACAGCAGTAAAATCAGCTACGAAGTTACAGCTTCCGAGGATGAAAACTATACTGTTGGCTTAGATGGAGAACTCACTACCAATATTACCGACCCTGCTCAAGTGGTTATCACCCCGATTTCCCCTCTGGAAGAGGGAGAGCTTGGGGAGTATACCATTGCTCTAAACACTGTTCCAGCTGGAGTAGTAGAGATTACTATTACTGCGGATGATGACAACAGTGAAATCAGTCTGGATGGGGTTACCTTCTCTAAGGAAGTGAAAGTAACCCTAGAAAATACTACTGCCGAAACCATTAAGGTACAGGCGGTGGATGACGATTTACCCGAAGGTGAGCAGAGCAGTACCATCAGCTATGCCATTACCAGCAGTGGGGATTTAGACAAATATCCATTGGATCTCGAGATCCCATCCAGCCAGATCACCATTACTGATAATGACGCAGTTGTTCCTGGTCAAGTTGAGATTAGCGAGATTTCCGCTCCTGTGGAAGAAGGAGAGGTTGCAGAGTTTACCATTAATCTCGACACTGTTCCAGCCGGGGCAGTAGAGATCAAGATTACTGCCGATGAGGACAGTGAAATCAGTCTCGATGGGGAGACCTTCGAGACTGAACTGATGGTCAGCCTCACCGATACTAGCCAGGAAACCATTAAGGTCAAGGCAGTGGATGACACTCTGGTCGAAGGTGACCATAGCAGCACCATCAGCTACGAGATTACCAGCACTGGGGATTCCGAGAAATATCCCTTGACTCTCAATATCGAATCCACCGAGATCACCATTACTGATAATGAACCAGTAATCCCTGGTCAAGTTGAGATTAGCGAGATTTCCGCTCCTGTGGAAGAAGCAGAGGTTGCAGAGTTTACCATTAATCTCGACACTGTTCCAGCCGGGGCAGTAGAGATCAAGATTACTGCCGATGAGGACAGTGAAATCAGTCTCGATGGGGAGAGCTTCGACACGGAATTGATGGTCAGCCTCACCGATACTAGCCAGGAAACCATTAAGGTCAAGGCAGTGGATGACACTCTGGTCGAAGGTGACCATAGCAGCACCATCAGCTACGAGATTACCAGCACTGGGGATTCCGAGAAATATCCCTTGACTCTCAATATCGAATCCACCGAGATCACCATTACTGATAATGAACCAGTAATCCCTGGTCAAGTTGAGATTAGCGAGATTTCCGCTCCTGTGGAAGAAGCAGAGGTTGCAGAGTTTACCATTAATCTCGACACTGTTCCAGCCGGGGCAGTAGAGATCAAGATTACTGCCGATGAGGACAGTGAAATCAGTCTCGATGGGGAGAGCTTCGACACGGAATTGATGGTCAGCCTCACCGATACTAGCCAGGAAACCATTAAGGTCAAGGCAGTGGATGACACTCTGGTCGAAGGTGACCATAGCAGCACCATCAGCTACGAGATTACCAGCACTGGGGATTCCGAGAAATATCCCTTGACTCTCAATATCGAATCCACCGAGATCACCATTACTGATAATGAACCAGTAATCCCTGGTCAAGTTGAGATTAGCGAGATTTCCGCTCCTGTGGAAGAAGCAGAGGTTGCAGAGTTTACCATTAATCTCGACACTGTTCCAGCCGGGGCAGTAGAGATCAAGATTACTGCCGATGAGGACAGTGAAATCAGTCTCGATGGGGAGAGCTTCGACACGGAATTGATGGTCAGCCTCACCGATACTAGCCAGGAAACCATTAAGGTCAAGGCAGTGGATGACACTCTGGTCGAAGGTGACCATAGCAGCACCATCAGCTACGAGATTACCAGCACTGGGGATTCCGAGAAATATCCCTTGACTCTCAATATCGAATCCACCGAGATCACCATTACTGATAATGAACCAGTAATCCCTGGTCAAGTTGAGATTAGCGAGATTTCCGCTCCTGTGGAAGAAGCAGAGGTTGCAGAGTTTACCATTAATCTCGACACTGTTCCAGCCGGGGCAGTAGAGATCAAGATTACTGCCGATGAGGACAGTGAAATCAGTCTCGATGGGGAGAGCTTCGACACGGAATTGATGGTCAGCCTCACCGATACTAGCCAGGAAACCATTAAGGTCAAGGCAGTGGATGACACTCTGGTCGAAGGTGACCATAGCAGCACCATCAGCTACGAGATTACCAGCACTGGGGATTCCGAGAAATATCCCTTGACTCTCAATATCGAATCCACCGAGATCACCATTACTGATAATGAACCAGTAATCCCTGGTCAAGTTGAGATTAGCGAGATTTCCGCTCCTGTGGAAGAAGCAGAGGTTGCAGAGTTTACCATTAATCTCGACACTGTTCCAGCCGGGGCAGTAGAGATCAAGATTACTGCCGATGAGGACAGTGAAATCAGTCTCGATGGGGAGAGCTTCGACACGGAATTGATGGTCAGCCTCACCGATACTAGCCAGGAAACCATTAAGGTCAAGGCAGTGGATGACACTCTGGTCGAAGGTGACCATAGCAGCACCATCAGCTACGAGATTACCAGCACTGGGGATTCCGAGAAATATCCCTTGACTCTCAATATCGAATCCACCGAGATCACCATTACTGATAATGAACCAGTAATCCCTGGTCAAGTTGAGATTAGCGAGATTTCCGCTCCTGTGGAAGAAGCAGAGGTTGCAGAGTTTACCATTAATCTCGACACTGTTCCAGCCGGGGCAGTAGAGATCAAGATTACTGCCGATGAGGACAGTGAAATCAGTCTCGATGGGGAGAGCTTCGACACGGAATTGATGGTCAGCCTCACCGATACTAGCCAGGAAACCATTAAGGTCAAGGCAGTGGATGACACTCTGGTCGAAGGTGACCATAGCAGCACCATCAGCTACGAGATTACCAGCACTGGGGATTCCGAGAAATATCCCTTGACTCTCAATATCGAATCCACCGAGATCACCATTACTGATAATGAACCAGTAATCCCTGGTCAAGTTGAGATTAGCGAGATTTCCGCTCCTGTGGAAGAGGGAGAGGTTGCAGAGTTTACCATTAATCTCGACACTGTTCCAGCCGGGGCAGTAGAGATCAAGATTACTGCCGATGAGGACAGTGAAATCAGTCTCGATGGGGAGACCTTCGAGACTGAACTGATGGTCAGCCTCACCGATACTAGCCAGGAAACCATTAAGGTCAAGGCAGTGGATGACACTCTGGTCGAAGGTGACCATAGCAGCACCATCAGCTACGAGATTACCAGCACTGGGGATTCCGAGAAATATCCCTTGACTCTCAATATCGAATCCACCGAGATCACCATTACTGATAATGAACCAGTAATCCCTGGTCAAGTTGAGATTAGCGAGATTTCCGCTCCTGTGGAAGAGGGAGAGGTTGCAGAGTTTACCATTAATCTCGACACTGTTCCAGCCGGGGCAGTAGAGATCAAGATTACTGCCGATGATGACAGTGAAATCAGTCTCGATGGGGAAACCTTTGACACGGATTTGATGGTCAGCCTCAGCAATACCAGCCAACAAACCATTAAGGTCAAGGCAGTGGATGACGATGTACCGGAAGGTGACCACAGCAGCACAATCAGCTACGAGATTACCAACACTGAGGATTCCGAGAGATATCCATTGGATCTCGAGATCCCATCCACCGAGATCCAGATTACTGATAATGATGCAGATGCTGCTGGTCAAGTTCTGATCAGCGAGATTTCTGGTCTCACGGAAGGGGGAGAGCCTGGCACTTATACCATTGCTCTTGACACTGTTCCAGCCGGACCAGTAGAAATCAAGATTATGGCGGATGAGGACAGTGAAATCAGTCTCGATGGGCAGAGCTTCGAGAACGAAGTGATGGTGAGCCTGAGCGATCTCACCCCCAAAACCATTACGGTAATGGCGGTGGATGACAATTTCCTCGAAGGTGACCATAATACCACGATCAGTTATACCATTACCAACACCGGGGATGAGGTCAAATATCCTGATACTCTCAATATCCCATCTACAGAGATTACCATCACTGATAATGAGAGTGTTACCACAACCCCAGAGATTATTATCAGTGAGAGCCCGATACTATTTGAGGGTGGTACTGGTATCTACACTGTTGCGTTAACTAAGACTCCCACCGGTGAAGTAGAAATTACTATCAAAGCTGATGATCAAACTGAAATCAGTTTAGATGGAACTACCTTTGCTTCAGAGCAAGTGCTTACCTTCAATGAGGCAAAACTTCAAACTATCACAGTGCGAGGGCTGGATGATCAAGAGGTTGAAGGGGATCACGAAAGTACCATCAGCCACGAGATTACCAAATCCGAGGACAGTGTAAACTATCCCCTGGGGGATGTTGGGTTAGTCACTGCTAGTATTTTTGATAATGACATCCCCATTGTCACGATCACTGCTAGTGACCTTGAGGCAGCGGAAAAAGACCAAGACCCAGGCAGTATCACCATCACTCGTTCTGGAGACACGAGTGAAGAACTCACTGTCAGTTACATGACCTTTGGTAGCACTGCTACCGCAGATGACTACAGTGAAACCCTCAATGGGTCAGTCACTATTGCCGCTGGTGAGTCCTCCGTTGAGCTGAAAATTACTCCAGAAATCGACTCCCGAATCGATGAAGGTGATGAAACTGTTAACCTGGTCTTAAACACCAGCGAAGATTATAACTTAGTTGGCAAAACCTTTGCTCAGATTACCATTGCTGATGACATCTCGTCAGTTCCTGACAAAAGTACCAGGTTTGTCTGGCGTAATCCACTGACAGGAAATAATATCCTGTGGAAGATAGATGATACTCACCAGGTAAATACAGTTAGCCTTCCTGCGGAAACCGATCTCAATTTGGAAATCCAAGGTACTGGAGACTTTGATGGCGACGGTGAAATGGATGATGTATTCTGGCTTAACAAAGTAACCGGAGCGATTCAATACTGGCAAGGGCAAGGTGAAGAGATCAAGGAAATGGTGCTTGATGCCGGTGAGGTCAACCCCTTGGAATGGGAACTCACAGAGTTTGCTGACTTTAACGGTGATCTCAAAGATGATATTCTCGCCTACAAGCCAGATACTGGAGAGCTTGCTATCTTGACAATAGATGCTGACAAGCTGGTAAATCAGGGGATCATTGAACGGGATGGTCAGGCTTTACTGATCACCCAAGACACTGGATGGCAAATCGAGGGTTCGGGGAACTTCAGTGGTGGGGATCAACATCAGATTCTCTGGCGCAACCAGAATACTGGACAGGTAGGCATATGGCAGATAGATGGCAACGAACTAGTCGATGCTGCAGTGGTCACACGAGACGATGAGCCTGTACTAGCTCCATCATCAACTGGATGGCAAATCGAAGGTGTGGCGGACTTCACCGACGATGGCCAAGAGCAGATTCTGTGGTACCACTCGGAGACTGGACAGATTGCCACATGGCAGATGTCTGATAAGAAACTAGTCAAAGGTGACATCATCACACGGGATGGTGAGCCTTTAGGAATACTAAGCTCAACTGGATGGAGTATTCAGGGTGTTGCAGACGTAGATAATGACGGCAAATATGATATCGTCTGGAACAACAGTAATACTATTGCTTTTTGGCACTTGAATGGCTCTGAATTAAGGGATGCAATGGTCATTGACCAGCCACCCGAGGCTGGCTTCAACCCCAACCTTATCTAAGCTATACTCCACAGGGTCATAACTTGAGCTGATTGAACATCAGAACTAGCACCCCAAAACAGCGGAATTGGTATCAGTAGTTCCAGTGAGCTGAGCCGAAAAAACCCCTTACTCAGTAAGGGGTTTTTCTATGTTTCTCAACCTTCGTGTTGATCAAGCCTTCTTGGGTGTGTTTCCCGTTTTAGAATTCCTCAAAAGGATTTGGCTTAAATGCGATCGCCAATTTGTGCCAACTCACGTCCACCAAAAATTGCTGAACTATCAGAGTAGAACTTAAACTCCATTAAGTTATAGAATGGATCTTGGAGGAAGAAGGTGCGATGCTCTGTCAGTTGACCAGGAAAGCGGGTCTTGGGTTGCTCGTAGAAGGGTAATTGTTTTTGTTGAGCATTCGACAGTAAGGCTTCCCAATCAGCCAGGGATGTAAAAACTAACCCGAAATGTCGAGGATAAATACCCCCCTGAGGTGTCAGGGGTTCTTTGGTTAGGTGAGCCACGAGTTGATGACCGTATAAATTTAGAATTACCGCATGGCGAGATTCTCTACCGATTTCGCAGCCAAGTCCATCACCGTAGTAAACTTTAGTTTGCTCAATGTCGGTAACGGGAAATGCGAGATGAAATAGGACTGGTTTCATAAGTTTTGCTTTGAAGGTTGAACGCGATTCCGTGGCCAATAGGCCAAGGTTGAAGGTTGAAGGTTTTGAAGGTTTTGAAGGTTGAAGGTTGAAGGTTTTGAAGGTTTTGAAGGTTGAAGGTTGAAGGTTTTGAAGGTTGAAGGTTGAAGGTTTTTTTTGCCAAGGAATCTCTTTTAGGGTAGGTTGAACGCCATGGACGTTCGCGTAGGGTCGGCCGTAGGCCAGAGTCCCGCTGAAGAGCGAACCCATGGCCTTTTGACCAAGGTTTTGAATAAATTCAACTTTATTTGGCTCTACCGAACCTAGTATGCAGAAAAACGCGCTTATTTACCACTAAATCTGATTGGGAAGTCTATTTATAAAAAATCATTCTATCAAAAACTAAAACTCTTACCCCATAAGGATTAGACTAATTATTTTTTAAAAGTTTTACATAGCAAGTTCGATAGAGCCCTTTATTTAAGGATAATCTGAGGTAATCTGGTATCCGGTTGCTTCAGTAGTGTGCTTTGTGATTGGTTTTTTGGATAATGGGGAATGGGGAATAGGCAATGAGTAGTGGGGTAATGGGTCAGAAACAATCACAATTACCAATTACCACTTACCAATTACCACTTACCACTTCTATCAATTCTCATAATTATGAGGTACACATATTTGTTTGGCACTACCTACCTAACAGCTTGATAAATTGCTAATCCCTACTCCCTAACACCCAGTAATGTACCTCAGAAATTTGATAATTGATAGAGCAATTATCAATTACCAATTACCAATATAACTATTTTGCTATGCTTTATGATAGTCTTTCTTTAAATCCTTGGCTAGTTGCTGTTGGAGTAAACACAGTTTTCCTAGCCATGGTATGGATTGCTCCCAAAAAGTTACTCACCCCTGCTGGGATCGTCCACGCTTGGATATTAGGGGTACTGATTTGGGGTACTCTGAACTGGCCGGGTTACACAGTAGTCGGATTTTACTTTTTGGTAGGGTCTGGTGTCACGCGCATTGGTATGGCACAAAAGGAAGCGGCAGGAATTGCGGAAAAACGTTCCGGTGCTAGGGGACCAGAGAATGTTTGGGGTTCAGCACTGACTGGAGCGATTTGTGCCTTGGGTACACTACTACTTGATGCTCCTTATCAGCAGTTATTGTTACTAGGTTATGTCGCTAGTTTTGCTACTAAGCTGTCCGATACCACTGCCAGTGAGGTGGGTAAGGCTTACGGCAAACGGACTTTCCTGATTACTACTTTACAGCCAGTAGCTCGGGGAACAGAAGGAGCTGTAAGTCTGGAGGGAACCCTAGCTGGAGCAATTGCATCAGCTGCGATCGCATTTGTGGGTTGGGGCGTTGGTTTGGTTAACTTGACAGGAGTATTTTTTTGTGTTATTGCTGCCTTCATCGCCACCAATCTGGAGAGTGTGATTGGTGCGACACTACAATCGAAATTGGAATGGCTGACCAATGAAGTCGTGAATATTATTAATACGATGATTGGTGCGATCGCTGTTGTGCTGCTAGCTCTAGCATGGCAGTGGATCAGCCAGGTATGAAGCATGAAGCATGAAGCATGAAGTATGAAGTGTTAATTTTGAAGGATGAAGGATGAAGTGTTAATTTTGAAGGATAAAGGATAAAGGATGAAAACATACAAGTTGCTAAGCAACCAATAAATTAAGATAGCGTTAGACTTCTCACTTCCCACTTCCCACTTGATAATTCATAATTCATAATTCATACTTCATACTTTATTCAGATAGTGGTCCAAAGACCATCTGTAGAACCATTGGTTCACCATCATCACGGTGATACCTATCTGCCCACTGGCGGATAATTTCATCTAACTCTTCCATGGCCTGATTGATTTTCTCTGGCGGGATATCTAGTTCCTCCAACCCTCGCATGACTTGCGGCTGACGCTCTGCCCAGTTTCTCATTAACCGGAAGTATCGCGCTGTTTCGTCAATCATGGTGTAGGTGCGGGCTTTGTCATCTACTGGTGAGTAATATGAACTGGTTAGAGCGTAGTAGGGTAAGCCACCGGTGTGATCGATTCTGGTGACAGTTCCTGAATAGGTTAAGCGACGCTTGATGTGTTCAGCTAGAGCTTCACTCAAGGGCAGACGTCGCTTTGGTGGTAAGTCTTCTTGGGATCTCCGGTGGAGAAATTCTATTAATTCAAAGAATTGTAAGGAATTGATGATCTGGGCATCCGGCAGGTGATCTGGCAGCTTGATCTCAAGATTGCGCTTTTCTTCCAGGTCAAGGCTGGTGCCATTGATACGAGATTGCCCTGGTTGCCAGGGATAGTGTTCCATCCAGACATAGGGAAACTGAATCAGATAGCGAGGTTCCTGAGACCCCAACATCTTGAGCAGTTTCCCTTCTGTTAACGCTTGTCGAACTTCCTCAACAATGACCTTTACCCGCTTTGGCTCAATGTGATGCAAATGCCCAGTCATGCGGATATTGCCATCTTGCTCCAGATAGGTCATGTAAATGGCACATTTGGCAGCGGTTGCTGCTGCATCTAAAAACGCCCCATGTCGGTGTCCACTCGTCCGCAGGGCGCTGAAAGCCAGGTATAGCATGATCTGATCCATTGCACTGGGGCTTAGGGTTTTGATCAGATCGGATTGGTTGATCATCTTAGGGGCAATCACATCTACTTCCGTTGGTTATCAAGCTTATTTAGTTTCATTTTTCCACACTAGAACAATCTCACTGTCATCGAAGAAAGCGAGCTGAGGTTGCTTGGCAGAAAATTGACGAATTAAGAGGCACCCTAATCATGTCTTTTCCAATATATTATATAAAATAATAAGCCAACTACAAGTACACTATATTGAATTAGCACTTTCCCACTGTAGCCCGCTACTCGTACCCAACAGTGGGATTGAAATGCAGCCAGATATGCCCTCACACTGAATCCAGTCAGTTGACTCTCACACAAGAGACAGACGTCCGCTACCACGATGGGCGATCAGGGTAGTTGGAATTACTGGTGATGAGACAAATTTGTGGTTTTCTTTTCTCCCATAAGAAAAAATTTGTCCTGTTTGCTTTACTACACTGGGACAATCATTACTATAGTTTAGTGGTGAATTTGAGCCATGGGCAATCATCGGTAAATTAACCCCAAACCAGATGGTTAAAACAGTAAGTAAAGCAATAGGAGTGTAAATTCGCATAACCGATATCCGTATCAATGTTCCTCTAATTACTGATACAGATTGCTCGCTAATGGTTCAGGAAAAAATATAAACTATAAGCGAATTTTAAAAAAACTACCGATATTGTAAATCCCTCTTTAAATTCTTTATTCAAAAAAAAACTAGTTGACGAAATCGTGTCAATCTAGCGACTGTAATCCTTATTCGATAAGGATTGCTCTGATGTTAATAAGTTATTTAGTTACCGCCATTACTGTTATTGAGCAAATTCTGATGCCAATTACCTTTACTAAAAATAAGAAGAGGTAATCCTGGGGATTAGTGGTCTTTAAAGAACGGCCAACTTGCTAAGTATGCAAAGGCGATTACCTAGCAACCCTTGACATTTGCAACTGCTTATGTACCAATCCTAAATTATTTGTTAAAAATTTCCAATGGTGATCTATTCAATTCTCTTATGCTACTGCCGGTCTCTCACCTTGTTTGGAAGTTTTACAACTCAAATGGAAGGCTGTATAAAGGGAATGGTTTTTCTTGAATCCGTTCGGCAATCGGTCTAACCTTCTGAACCACCTCAATTAAGTAATCATAATCAGGTGCTTTAGCATTGGGGATGTATCCTACTGATGCTGCCATGCTGCTAGAGGCAGATTCTAGTGCCTTGTGGATCTCCTGTTGTAGATTTCTCTCGACTGTTGGTCCGATCAGGATAGAAGCACTGGGAATTTTATGAGAATCTATATATAAAATCCGGAACCTAGTCTGACTGAAGTCGTTGCGGTAACGTTCCAACTCTTCTAAAGACAAAGCTCCAGCGACAACCTCCTCAGAGGCAATCCACTGTAAGACTTGTTTTGGTGTGGGGGCAAAACGCACTTCTGCTAGGGTCAGACCGTAGAGATTGTAGATTGGCAGATAATATCCTGTGGCAGAACCGGGTTGACCTAAAGCAATGACTTCACCGGCTAGTCCACTCAAGTCTTGGATGGGGCTTTCGAGTTTTACTACGATCACTGAGCGTGACTTTTTCACTCCTTCAAGAGGTAGCAGTGGTATGTACTGTGCCTCAGCAATGGCCATGGCTGCTAAACCAGGAGGAGCAAAAATGATAGACAACTTGCTCTGCTTAATCAAAGTTAGTGCTCTGCGCTCGCGTTGTAAATCGGTTCTAATTCTATAATCATCTTAAGTCGAGCACCAAGATATTCGATTAGCTTTGAGTATCGCTCTATGATGCGATCGCTTTCCCCGTAACTCACCATCCCAATACTTAATTTCCCGAGCCTAGGCGTATCGGGTGAGTTACAACCTGTCAAAATTAATATAAGATTCAACAATAATAGACGGCGGTAAAACATAATTAATTACCTTAAAAACTAAAAGAACTGTGGCACTAATGATACTATGGGAGATAGCTAATGTTAAAAAAAACTTAATTTAGGAATCAAACTAAACTTACTATTGCTATCCATTTTTATAGGACTTGTACTTACTGGTGGGTTGGTTTTGTCTCAAGTTTTAGAAGGCTATGGGGAAAAAGTGGTCACTGACCAAGCCCTAATTCTGATCTAAACCATGAGTTCGGTTCGGGAGTATACCAATAATCAATTGAATCCAGAATTAGCTGATCGACTAGAAAATGAAGAGCAATTTTTACCTCAAACAGTACCTGCTTATTCAGCTCGGTAAGTTTTTGATAATTTACGTAAACGTGATCAATATCGTGATTTTTTCTATAAATAAGCGACAAATAAGCGACCCTTAATCCAACTAATATCAGAGATAATGCTGATAGTTTCGAGACCAAAATTGTGGAGAGTTTTCGACAGCAGCCAGAGCTAACAGAAAAAAACGGTTTTCGCTCCCTTCCTAGTGGAAAAATTTTTTATGTTGCCCGTCCTCTCGCCATTTCTGAAAAAAGCTGTTTACGATGCCATAGTACTCCTGAAGCCGCCCCTGCTAGCCAAATTGCTACCTAAGGTGATGAGCATGGTTTTGGTTGGAAGCTCGATGAAATTGTTGGTGCTAAAATTTTATCAGTTCCAGGGTTTAAAATCTTTAATTCGGCTAAGCAGTTACAGGTATTGGTGATTGGGATTATTACTGGTTTTTTCCTAGTAGCGATTTTGTTGATTAATCGTTTCATTAAGGTATCGGTGACCAAACCTCTTAAGCAGATGGCTCAATTAGCTAAGGAAGTTAGTACTGGCAATATTGGTGGATAATTTGACCATGATTCAGAGGACGAAATTGGGATATTAGCCAAATCTCTGAATCGGATGAAAGTTAGTTTATAAATGGCGATGAATATGCTTAATTACTCACGGGTTGACAAGCTAATTTAAAATCTTACAGGGGTTAGGTTTTAGGGGTTAGGTGAAGCGTGAACATCGTCATGGCGTAGTAGTTGATTAAAACTATCTATGCAGTTGGATTGGTGAAAATTGCTTCAACTGCTCGGAATTACAACAACACGACTCGCGCTCATTAAACCCAAAACCTAACACCTAAAACCTAACACCTGCCTAGGTTTGAGCTTTGTTGTCACCCCTTGAGGCTGAATTCAGAAACTAATTAGTAATCCCAAATTACTAATTGCTTGCTCAACTGATGGCTGAAGGATTACTAATTATTACTTCTCAACTAGTACTTATAAATAGTACTTATAAAGTAGTACTTATAACTGACCCGATGACAGGAAACGCCGTTGAAAGTCTTGGGCATATTTTTGATTGGGAATTTTTTGAGATAAAGCTTTTACAAATTCTGGGGCGGAAGAGTTAGGATTCTGGATAAGAGTACGCTGGCAGACAATGGTAGCCATCGGACCAATTAACTCAGCGAGTTACTTTGGCGCTTGTTGCCCACACTGAAACTGAAAGGTCAGTGTGGGAGCTATCACGTTTCTAATCTGACGAGATGGTTGTTTGGTTGTTTGGTTGTTTGGTTGAAGGTTGAACGCGATTGCGTGGCCAATAGGCCAAGGTTGTTTGGTTGAAGGTTGAACGCGATTGCGTGGCCAATAGGCCAAGGTTGAAGGTTGAAGGTTGTTTGGTTGCAGGTTGAACGCGATTGCGTGGCCAATAGGCCAAGGTTGAAGGTTGTTTGGTTGAAGGTTTAACAAAACTCGCGGAATTCCCCACCTTCTTTAAAGGTGGGGATGGATAGCGAGACGATAACCTACAACGATTCGTGATATAATAAACTTGGTCGATGACCCGCCTGACTGACTAAAAGGCTACCTTAAAGGTGTAAAAGTACTAGCTCCAGCTCAGGGTTTGAAGTTACCGTAAGTAGAGGGTCGCCTTAATCAGACAGTTTTAACCCTTTTATTCATAGCCGACCAACCATAAAGGCGACCCTCTACTAAGGTTTCGTCTCCGGGAAGAGACTTGCCCCGGCTGGTTAGCCATAGATGCTGTAATTCCAAGGTGAGTCTGTCGTCAAACTATACATCGATAGAAGGCGGATGTCTGCCTGTGGACGCTGAGTAAGACCAATACTAGGGCAGCTTTTTGAGGCGTCGGGGACGCGCGCGGGAAACCCGTTCGCGTAGCGTCGGCTTAGCCGATAAGACGAATAAGACCGTCCCTGATTTGAGTTGAGAATTGGAAGCCCCAACCGAGCGCGAACGCGCCCCGCGTGACCAAAGGTCAAGCAGGTTGGGGTACTTCACTCACCTGTAACCTGTAACCTGTAACCTGTAACCTCTAACCTGTAACCTTCAACCTTCAACCTTCAACCTTGGCCTATTGGCCACGCAATCGCGTTCAACCAAACAACCTTCAACCTTCAACCTTCAACCTGTAACTTTTCTAGCTTCCCTGGAATTAAGTATCCCACCGTAGCCGATACAGTTGCAGGGGCTGGTCTTTACCTTTAACCTTAACCGGGGACATTTTTTCAAACGGTAGAGTTTTATTCCTCAGCTTGTCTAAGGTGCTTTGGGAAATTAGAATCTCTCCCTCCTGAGCGGCACTACAGATGCGGCTAGTAACATTGGTAGTGTCACCAATAGTAGCGTATTGAATCAGCTTCTGTGAACCGATATTACCTGCTGCTACTTTCCCAGTATTGAGTCCAATGTGGATTTCAATCTCTAAATTGCGCCGCTTGAACCAATCCTGATTCAGGTGAATAACTGCTCGTTGCATTGCGATTGCAGCTTGGACGGCTCGGTCAGCATCGTCTGGTTGGGAATAGGGGGCTCCCCACACAGCCAGTAAGGCATCCCCAATATATTTTTCTAAAGTGCCTTCGTATTTAAACACAATATCCTCTACCATCACCTGGAAGTACTCATTGAGCATCTCAATCACTTGCCGTGGGTTCATACGAGAGGACATTTGGGTAAATTTACTGATGTCGGCAAAGAGGGCGGTTACTTCGGTATCTATAATTTCTAAGTTGCCTTCTTCCTTGAGCTTTTTACTCACAGCTTCCGGAAAGAAACGCTCAAATTTACTCCGGATTACTGCTTCTGCCTGCATCTTCTGGTAAAGTTGAGCATTGTCAATTGCGATCGCAGCTTGGTTAGCCAGAGCCGTCAAAAATTCCAAGTCTTCTTGAGAATAAATATTGGCTCTAGAGAGATTATCTGCATACAAGACCCCAATCACTTCCTCTCTGGGTTTTAGGGGTACGCACATGGAGGCATGGATTTCTTGCTGGAGTACTGACTGGGAATTGCTGAATCGTTGGTCAATGGCAGCATCAGCAATTAAAACCCCATCCCCCTTCTGGTGTACGAAATTGGTGATTCGTTTGCTATAAAATCGCTCATGGGTGGGTATGCCTGTTCGGGAGTTGACAGCTTTTTCCTCTAGCAATCCCGTTTCTTGATTAACCATGAGGATGATTGCCCGGTCTACATTCATAATCTCGAACAGCAGGTCAAGAATTTTTCTCAACAAGTGATCCGGCTCATCGGGAGAGGAAAGTTGCTTACTCACCTCCAATAAGATTTTTAACTTGTCTACTGAGCGTTGACCTGTCTCTTGCTCTCGCAGCTTCAGGGCTGAGCCTTGATAAGCTAAACTGTCATGGTGCAGTAATTCCTGAATTTCGACACGGGTTTGTTCTGGGGATAACCGGCTGACAATCGAAAAGTTTGAATCATTATCCTTAAGAATATTTGGGGTTATTCTGTCATCATCACTCACAAATTCAAAGATTACACTGCCCAGACGTATTAAGTCTCCGTCTTTGAGTTCACACTGGTCAATTTTGGCGTCATTAACAAACGTGTGATTTAGGCTACCTAAGTCTTTTAGGATAACCCGATCCTTCGTGATTGTCACCTGAGCATGATGACGGGAAAGACTTTTATGAATTACGGTAATACTATTATTTATTTCCCGTCCTATGGTATTGGATCCACTGATCAATTTATAACTTTCTTGGTTATTCGGCTCTGATTTAGCAATTAAATAAGGCACAATTTAGCTCTCGTCATTAGTTCTTATCTCAGACAAGTATAATCGACTAAATTATCAAACTACTAATTTAAGGGTCTAGGTTAATGGTTGAATGGCTCTAGGTTGAATGGCTAAGGGGGTTATGACAAGCCTATGCTCCCAAGGAGGTTATCAAATGCCCCTGTTGTAACTAATACCTAATACCTATCAGCTAATACCTAGATTTTCGAGTCTGACCTAGTTTCCTAGCTCCGTGTCCAGCAGTGAGGCTGTCAAATCCTTGTATTGTAGCTAATGCCGAATCCCTAAGCCCTAACCTCTAATCCCTAGAATTGGGTTGATAACTGTTTTAAAAACTGGTGAGAGAAATTTCGTGGTAGTAGGAGAAAACTTGATATTAGGTTAACACTTGCAAGACTGGTAGTTTCCCTCGGCAATGGGTTGACGCTTTTTAAAAGTGTATCAAACTATTAAGCCATTTTGGCCAAAATAAGTCATAGTGAAAATACTTAGTTATAATCGAAGAATTGGAAGTACTATCCCCATTGGGGGGAGGAGGAAGCCATGGGGATCGCTACAGTTAACCCAGCAACCGGGGAAACCATCAAAACCTTTGAGCCAGAGAGTCCGTCGTCGATTGCGACCAAGCTAACAGTTGCCCAAGAGGCGTTTGAGCAATACTGCCAAACATCAATGGAGCAAAGAGCAGAGTGGCTAAACGCAGCGGCGGAGATTGTAGAGCGGGATCGATTAAAATTCGGCCAGCTGATGACCACGGAGATGGGAAAACCCCTCAAAAGTGCGATCGCAGAAGCGCAAAAATGTGGTTTGGTTTGTCGGTACTACGCTGAACACGCAGCTGAATTCCTGGCAGATGTCCCAGCCTCTACCGATGCCACCCAAAGCTTTGTGCGCTACCAACCTCTAGGTGTCATTCTAGCAGTCATGCCCTGGAATTTTCCATTTTGGCAAGTCTTCCGTTTTGCTGCTCCAGCATTGATGGCGGGAAATGTGGGGTTGCTCAAACACGCCTCTAATGTGCCTCAATGCGCCTTAGCCCTTGAGCAAATCTTTGCTGAAGCAGGATTTCCCGAAGGGGTGTTTCAGACCTTACTGATTGGTGCTGACCAAGTAGAGGCAGTAATTCAGGATCCACGGGTCAAAGCTGCCACCCTAACTGGTAGTGAGCTAGCAGGAGCTGCTTTAGCGGCTGCGGCTGGGACACAAATCAAGAAAACTGTCCTGGAACTAGGGGGAAGTGACCCATTTATTGTCCTAGACAGTGCCGATTTAGAAGCAGCAGCTACCACGGGTGTGACTGCTAGGATGCTCAATAACGGTCAATCGTGTATTGCAGCGAAACGGTTTATTGTGGTGGACGCAGTAGCCGATGACTTCCAGCAACGCCTACTGGACAAATTCCAAGCCCTGAAAGTGGGAGATCCTATGGGGGAAGATACTGATATTGGTCCGTTGGCAACCCCTGGTATTCTTAGAGATTTAGACCAACAGGTACAAGCCTGCATTGAACAAGGGGCAAAGGTTCTTACCGGTGGCCATCCTTTAAGCGATCGCCCTGGTAACTTCTACCCCCCCACAATTCTAACTGACTTCCCACCAGGCACTCCAGCCGATAACGAAGAATTTTTTGGCCCTGTTGCTCTATTGTTTAGAGTTCCGGATATTGATGCTGCTATTAAGCTTGCCAATTCCACAGTATTTGGATTAGGAGCCAGTGCCTGGACAACCAATGAGGAGCAAATCCCCAGGCTGATTGATGAACTTGAAGCTGGAGCAGTGTTTATCAATGGCTTAGTCAAATCCGACCCCCGTTTACCCTTCGGTGGGATCAAACGTTCTGGGTATGGGCGAGAACTAAGCATTCAAGGGATACATGAGTTCGTCAATATCAAAACTGTTTGGGTGAAGTAAAAATTCTAGGTATTAGGCTAAAACCATTAGTAAGCATTCAGCTATCAGCTATCAGCTATCAGCCTATGCGCTACGCGCACGCTACTTGAGGTGCTATCAGCCGTGCTTATGGGTCAAGTCCCAGCGTCGAAGGCTGTGCCACACTAGTTGAGGTACTTTTGAATAAAATAAGCTGACAGCTGACAGCTGACTGCTGAATGCTTACAACCATTAGCCTAAAACCATTAGCCTAAAACCATTAGCCTATAGCAATTCTATTTAAATCCTGAACAGTGACAGTTACTACTGACGGATTCTCTGACTCAGGACTCAGGACTCAGGACTCAGCACTATTGTTAAAATTAACCTTGTTGGTGAAGCTATCTGCGTATCTGTCTCTATCCCTGTGGTGCTGGTGAAGGGGAAAATAAAAAGTTTTTCTGTAACATTTTTAACTTTTTTCTATCAAGTTTTTACTGTTACTTTTTGTTAAAGTAACCCAGATAGAAGCCAGAATGGCCATACAACTCAGTACTCCGGTTCTTTCATGGTTATCAAAAGCTTATCACAAGCTGATTTAAGATTGCCCGATCCCCACTGACTGACTTCTGAGAAATTGGGATTCACGGGATCTCAAATCCTAAATCTTTTGTCATGAACTAATAACAACTATGGACGAAGGCTAATAGAAAAAGCTAAAAAGGAATCTCAAAAGAAATCTAAAAATAAATTTTTACAATCAAAGATTATTTGGATACCAAAACCATATATATACCAGGGATGATTAGATATGGGTGACATGAATACTGCTGAACTATTGGTACATTGCTTAGAAAACGAAGGAGTCGAGTACGTTTTTGGACTACCTGGAGAAGAAAATCTCCATGTTCTAGAAGCTCTTAGACATTCTTCAATTCAATTTATTACCACTCGTCATGAACAGGGAGCAGCCTTTATGGCAGACGTTTACGGACGGCTGACAGGAAAGGCTGGAGTTTGCCTGTCAACCCTCGGTCCAGGGGCAACTAACTTAATGACTGGGGTGGCTGATGCCAATTTGGATGGAGCACCCCTAGTAGCCATTACTGGTCAGGTGGGAACGGACCGCATGCATATTGAGTCCCACCAGTATTTGGATCTGGTGGCAATGTTTGCTCCAGTGACTAAGTGGAACCGGCAAATTGTTCGCCCTGACACGACAGCAGAAATTGTCCGTAAGGCGTTTAAACTCGCTCAGAGCGAAAAACCAGGAGCGGTACACATAGATTTACCAGAAAACATTGCGGCCATGCCAGTCAATAGCCAACCCCTAGGCAAAGATGGTCGGGAAAAAAGCTTTGCGTCTTTCCGTAGTTTGGGTAAGGCAGCTGTGGCTATTTCTAAGGCGAAAAATCCCCTAATCTTGGCGGGTAATGGCGCAATTCGTGCTGGTGCTGCTGAAGCCTTAACCGAATTTGCCACCCGGATGAATATTCCAGTGGTCAATAGCTTCATGGGTAAAGGGTGTATTCCTTATACTCATCCCCTGGCCTTGTGGACCCTTGGATTACAACAACGAGACCACATCACCTGTGCTTTTGAGCAATCGGATTTGGTGATTGCGGTGGGATATGATTTGATTGAATATTCTCCGAAAAAGTGGAATCCAGAGGGCAAGATTCCGATTATTCATATCGGTGCCAGTCCAGCAGAAATTGATAAAAGCTACATTCCTTTAGTGGAGGTAGTGGGGGATATTTCTGACTCTCTCAAGGAAATTATGAAGCAGGGAGACCGGGAAGGTAAACCGATATCATCCGCTGCTGAACTTCGGTCGGAAATCCGAGAGGACTACGAACAGTATGCTACAGATGAAGGCTTTCCGATCAAGCCACAAAAACTGATCTACGACCTACGCCAGGTCATGGAACCAGAAGATATTGTGATCTCTGATGTAGGGGCTCACAAGATGTGGATGGCTCGTCATTACCATTGTGATTGTCCCAATACCTGTATCATTTCTAATGGTTTCGCAGCCATGGGGATTGCTTTGCCAGGAGCACTAGCAGCTAAGCTGGTTTATCCGGATCGCAATATCGTGGCAGTCACTGGTGATGGGGGCTTTATGATGAATTGCCAGGAACTTGAAACAGCACTCAGAGTAGGGACTCCCTTTGTGACACTGATTTTCAATGATGGTGGCTATGGCTTGATTGATTGGAAGCAACAAAATCACTTTGGTGAGTCGGCTTTTGTGAATTTTGGCAATCCAGATTTTGTCAAATTTGCTGAAAGTATGGGACTAAAAGGCTATCGTGTCAATTCAGTAAATGAGTTGATTCCTATCCTACGAGAAGCATTAGCTCAAGATGTGCCTGCGGTGATTGATTGTCCGGTGGACTATGGCGAAAACCTGCGCTTTAGTCAAAAGACTGGTGATTTAACTTGCAAGATTTAACTTTATTTGGGTTGGAGGTTGAAGGTTGTTGAAGGTTGGAGGTTGAAGGTTGAAGGTTGAAGGTTGAAGGTTGTTGAAGGTTGTTGAAGGTTGGAGGTTGTTGAAGGTTTAAGGTTGGAGGTGGGAGGTTGAAGGTTGTTGAAGGTTGTTGAAGGTTGTTGAAGGTTTAAGGTTGGAGGTGGGAGGTTGCAGGTTCTAATCTTCCAGTTGTGAACTCTGTGTTCCCTGTTCCCTGTTCCCTGTTCTCTGTTCCTTGTTCCCTCAACAGTGAATAACTTTCAACCTACCCTACAAGGGATGCCAAGGGCGAACAACCGGTTAACTTTCAACTGCTTAACCTTCAACCTGTTAACCTTCAACCTGTTAACCTTCAACCTGTTAACCTTCAACCTGTTAACCTTGGCCTTTGGCCACGCTACGCGAACAACTTGTTAACCTTCAACTTGTTAACCTTAAACAAACCTTTACGCCACAATGGCGAGACAGCAGGAATTTATATAGTTATCTTATTAAATACAAGTAGGTTGGTTTAAACAACCAATCATTGCATCAATGAATTTGGCACTAGAGAGTTGATGCAGGAAGAATAGGTGAAGGATTTTACTCTGGATTGGCAAAGTCTACTTTACCTTTCACCAAACCTGTAGGCTTAGGGAAACTGCTTTACTGGCTGCAGAAAGAATAACTAATGTTTGGGCGATATATATATGATTGCCCTGATGTTTAATGCCTACCCATAATCGTCATTACTGGATCGATTCTCTAGAAGCTAATTTCACCAAAATTAAACCTTTTGAAAAGGGAGAGTGCTCAATATGGATGAGATGGAAATTTATAGTCAGCGTCCTGCTGGTTCGGCTATGTTTTCAACTTCCGAAGGCTTCATGGATTCTATCAAAGATTTGGACTTCATGACAGATGTGTCGGAAGATCAGCTCGACAAGATTGAAGGAGGCAGCGACAGCGGACGCCGCCGCGTTCACCCCAAAGGCTTTGTCGGCGGTGGCCAGCCTTTTATCATTAGTAATGACGTGGACTTGGAAGGGATTGCGATCGCTAAGAACGGTGGTACTGCAATCGTTAACCAAAACGTTAACATTTTCAACAAATTTATCATCATACTTCCAGGATTCTTTAAGAAGCGTGGTGGTAGCTCTAGCTGATAGCAATTTAAGCTTTTAGTGGCTACAAATACATCCTGCTTAAAGGGAATTTGGAATGGGTGATTCCGTTTACAATTGTCCATTCCAAATTACCAATTACCCTCTGATAGGACTAGAATTATCCTGGCTTTATTTCTCACTATTTAAAGGTTGCAGGTTCTAATCTTCCAGTTGTGAACCCTCTGTTCCGGTGATCCGCTGTTCCGGTGATCCGCTGTGCCCTCAACAGTGAATAACTTTCAACCTACCCTACAAGGGATGCCAATAGCGAACAACCGCTTAACCTTCAACTAAGCATTCAGCTAATGCGCTACTTGAGATGCTACTTGAGGTGCCGTCAGCCGTCAGCTAATCAACGGTCGGTAGTAAACAAGTTTAAGGTGCTGGTACGGCTGTTTGAAAATCCCTGCTCGTTTTACTCATCCGACCCCGTACAGTTAAAGGGCCTGCTAGCACCTCAAGTAGCAGCATCTGTAGCGCTAATCGCTGACCGCTGATAGCTGATAGCTGACGGCTAAATACTTACACTTTCAACCGGTTAACCTTAAACTTGTTAACCTTAAACTTGTTAACCTTAAACAAACCTTTGGGCCACAATGGCGAGACAGCAGGAATTTATATAGTTATCTTATTAAATACAAGTAGGTTGGTTTAAACAACCAATCATTGCATCAATGAATTTGGCACTAGAGAGTTGATGCAGGAAGAATAGGTGAAGGATTTTACTCTGGATTGGCAAAGTCTACTTTACCTTTCACCAAACCTGTAGGCTTAGGGAAACGGCTTTACTGGCTGCAGAAATAATAACTAAGCTTTGGGCGATATATATAGCACTACGCATTAAGCTGAGGACATTTATAAAAGCTGAAAAGCTGTTATAGTAAACTCTTGCCTTTTGCCTTTTGCCTTTTGCCTTTTGCCTTGCGCGTAGCGCTATATATGATTGCCCTGATGTTTAATGCCTACCCATAATCGTCATTACTGGATCGATTATCTAGACCAAATTTAACCCAAGTTAAACCTTTTGAAAAAGGAGATTACTTCAATATGGATGAGATGGAAATTTATAATCAGCGTCCTGCTGGTTCAGGTCTATTTTCAACTTCGGAAAGCTTCATGGATTCCATCAAAGATTTGGACTTCATGACAGATGTGTCGGAAGATAAGCTCGAAAAGATTGAAGGAGGTCAAAACAAGGGACAACCCACTGTTATTGATCCCAAAGATTTTGGTGGCACAGGCGAGCCTATTATCCTTAATGAGGTGGACTTGCAAGGACTTGCGATCGCTAAGGACGGTGGTACTGCAATTGTTGACCAAGACGTTATTATTAACCAAATTTTCTTAGTATCTCCAGACTTCTTTAAGAAGCGTGCTGGTACCACTACCTGATCGCAATTTACGCTTTTAGTTGCTACCAATACATCCTGGTTAAAGGGAATGGGTAATGGGTGATTTAGTTAAAAATTCCCATTGCATTCTTAAAAAGAACCATCTCATAAAACTAGGATGATCTTGGATTTAGTTATCACATATCAGTTGTAATTCGTAGTTTTTAATGACTTTTTTATTAAGCTCTAAAAACGTTTTTAATTATCTAGGACAAGAAGGTATTTGTGAAGCCAATCAGCAATCTCTACTTCAGATTGAACCAAAATCTGGTAAAAACTTTAATTTGCTCGTGAGTTTGACGGAGGATCGCTATTTTCTGATTAAGCAAGAGCGTCACGATCATGAAGGGAAAACTAATGGGGATTTTTGGTACGAATGGCTTTTTTATGATTTTTTACAAGAGTTTCCAGAGCTTAGCTCTATTCGCCCACTAATCTCGGAGGCGATTCATTTTGACTCAAGTCGCTCAATTCTGGTTTTCAACTATCTTAATGACTATTGTGATTTAGCCTATTTTTATAGTAAAGAGCAGGTTTTTCCCACTGATATCGCTAGCCAGATCGGAGCTACTATAGCTACAATCCATCGCACGACTCTAGACTGTCAGCAATATAAAGACTTCTTGAACTCTAATTCTAAACAGCTACCGATTGACGAAGAGGTTGACTTTCTTGAAAGGCTAGAACGAATTGAACCAGACGTTTTTGGGATCTATTCTGAAGATTCTCTTGAATTCTTTAGACTTTATCAGCGCTACGAGAGTTTAGGGCAAGCCCTTGCAGAACTTAACCAAGTTTGGGAGCCTTGCTGTCTGATCCACAATGACCTAAAACTGAAAAACATATTACTGCACCTTGAGTGGGAGCAATGCCTCTCTAAAAATAAACTAGAAGCGACAAGCATGGTTAGAGTAATTGATTGGGAGAAATTCACTTGGGGTGATCCGAGCTTAGATTTAGGAACCATTATTGCTAGCTATCTACAAATTTGGCTGAGTAGCTTGGTGATCAGTACAGCAATCGATGTTGAAACTGCTTTGCGTCTAGCGACAACTCCCCTTGAGGTAATTCAACCTAGCCTTGTTGCTCTAACTCAAGCTTATTTGGCTCACTTTCCAGAAATTATTGAGCGACGTCAGAATTTTTTGAGACGAGCGATGCAATTTGCTGGGTTTGTGTTGATTCGCAAAATTCATATAAAGATCAATAACCTCAAACCCTTTGACAACAGAGGTATCTGTATGCTTCAGGTTGCTAAGACCTTGTTATGCCATCCAGAGCAATCAATCGAGATTGTTTTTGGCATCACAGAATCTGAACTCACTTTTCCTAGCCGTATTCCTGCCTAATATCAAGTCCGGTTGAATACCCATAATCACAATGTGGGGAGATGGGGAGATGGGGAGATGGGGAGATGGGGAGATGGGGAGATTTTTATTAAGCGATGCAGCGCGGTCTTGGGGGTTTCCCCCATGAGCGACTGCATCAAGACAGGGTAATTATCCGGACATCATATAAGTCTTAAGGTTTTGATTATGCAATTACTGGATGCTTTACGAACTCAACGACTGGATTCTTCTATACCTGGAGTGCTGGATGTTTTTTCTGATATTCTTAGCAACGTTCAGATTCAATCTAATTTCTATATTACTCATCCAGAGTACAAACCCCTGGAACTTCCTGATGAAGTGGTAGCTCGTTTTCAGCAACTACCCTTAAAGATCCAGAATAGGTATCTGAGCCTGCAACTGCGAACGTTTCTCTACCGTATCTACTACAACGGGTCTTATCAAACTACTCTTCCAGCGGATCACAATTCAAATGGTTGGGCAGTTGACGAGGATTTGGAGAACAATACCGTAAGGGGGCTTAATCTAGAGTTTTGCCAGCGATTGTGTGAAAGTAATCACTCTCAAGGCTACTTTGACCCAGGCTGGTTAGTGCTAAGGCAGGAAAGTGATGGTAGTGTAGCTGTGGAAAAGAAGGGTCTAATTCTGCACATTAGGCCAGATTTCCATTTACAACCGATTGATAGGGCTGCTACTATAGGGAGCTTAGTGGCAATCCGGATGCCCCCCAATTTAGTTCAAAACGGATTCTATGTAGCGGTTGGGAATGCTGGTCGAGTTAATCCTTGTCATTCAGATGGTGAGCACCAGACAGTAAATGTTTATTTTAATCTCAGTCCTGAAGGTGCAGTTGCTGTTATGAAAGCTATCACTGAGGGATTGAACCGAGTCAAAATTCCGTTCACGTTTAAGGTGCTATACAATCCTTCTGACTACGGGCGTTATGATTCAGGGATTCTGTGCTTTGAAAAGGGTAA
Organism: Moorena producens PAL-8-15-08-1; assembly: GCF_001767235.1. Taxonomy (GTDB): domain Bacteria; phylum Cyanobacteriota; class Cyanobacteriia; order Cyanobacteriales; family Coleofasciculaceae; genus Moorena; species Moorena producens_A. The sequence goes on along the minus strand of NZ_CP017599.1, from coordinate 4,658,076 downwards.
TTATAGAACAGTTAAACCCATGCTTAAGACTGTTTATGCTCAACACAAATCCCATTTTATGCAAGGGGTGCCTCTGTTTACGAAGCAGCTGTTACCAGGACTGGCTCTATCAGAAGAACCGGATTATAAATTTACCCCTAAAGAAGATTTTGGCATGAATCGCTGCCAAATTGTTGCTAATGCGTTACTAGAAGCTTGGCTACAAGGTCACGACTCCCCAGAAGGTCGGATGAATTTTATCCTCCACAACTTTTCTTTGCTTGGAATTGATCTGAAGCGTCCTTACTTGAATGCTAACTCGAAAGATATTTATTAAGCTAGTATATCATGTTCGGTTGAACATTTATAAATAGTAGGTAATAGGGAACAGGGAACAGGGAACAGGGAACAGGAAACAGTAGCAAAGCGCTCCGAAGAGTTTTTCATGTTATGAAAAATCAGCCAGATTGTTCATGACCTATTTGTAAATGCTATAGCGTTTCTAATACTTATAAGGTAAAGTCAATTTTATTAGCCCGACTCCCGACTCCCGACTCCCGACTCCCGACTCCCGACTCCCGACTCCCATTAACCCCAAGGGGGTAGTATCTAACCGAATTGATAAATGCTATCTTATTATCTGCCCATCGCCGCTTTCAAAACACATTGAAGTCACAAAACATCTGGTTGAACTTGTACTGCTACGTTGGTTAGGTAGGGCATATGGGTTTGAATTTGGTCTTTTACTTGAGTGACAATTGCTGCTCCTTCCAGGACGGAAAGGGTAGAGTCAACAGAAATAGCTACTTCTGCATGTAGTTTACGTCCGATCCATCTGGCTTGGATACTTTTAACGTTTTTAACTGCTGATACATGACTAACAGCATGGCGGACTTGATTAATAGTTTCTGGTTCCACACCATCTAACAACCGAGTGAAGATCGTTTTGCCGGAATCCCAAACAATTCGCAGTAGGACTAGGGTAATCAATAACCCAATTACTGGATCTGCCCAAGGATAGCCTAACCACAACCCCAAAGCACTCAATCCAACCGATAAGCTAACTAAACCATCAGCACGAGCATGATACCCATCGGCCACTAAGGCAACACTGTCAATTTCTTTACCTACTCGAATTCTAAATAAGGCTACAATCTCATTACCGATAAATCCGATAGCTGCTGCTACAAACAAGGCCCCTAAATGGTCTAGGGATTGAGGATGAAGAAGGCGCTCGATGGATTCGTATCCTGTAATGAAAGCACTTAATAAAACCAGACTAACAATTGCTACTCCGGCGAGGTCTTCTGCCCGTCCATAACCATAGGAAAAGCGCTGATTGGGCTTCCAACGAGCCATGAAGAAAGCAATGCCTAGAGGGATAGCAGTAACAGCATCGCCAATATTGTGAATTAAATCAGCTAGTAAGGCCACACTTCCTGAAATCCAGAATACCACTGCTTGCAAGGTTACTGTCAGCATCAGCCCCACAAATGACCATTTCACTGCCCAGATTCCTCGCTCAGAGCTAGTGATTTCTGGATCAATACTGCCGTGGGTATGGCTATGCTTGCCTTCTCCATGGCTGTGACCATGAGAGTGACCATGACTATGACCATGAGAGTGACCATGGCTGTGGTCTGCTGTTGTTGTTTTTAACATAATTTTTGCATAGTTGTTGAGATATTTGGGAATACAGCGGTTTTCAATTGGGTTAGGTACAAAGTCCTGGGTTTTAGGGAACAGGGAACAGCGGATCTGGGAACAGAGAACAGGGAAGAGGGAAGAGGGAAAAAATCCTGTGTACCTCAGGTGCGACCCGTGGCGAATTTAATTCTTAATGGGTCAAGCGCACCTAATAGTTATGAAAAACGCTGTCAAATAATTTTATGAATAAATTCGTTGTAAATGGTTGATTATTTACCATCCACAACGAATCTCAAAGTTTCTGGAAAGTGTTATACCAAATCACCAAAAATGTGTAAGCATATGCGCTACGCGCACGCTACGCGAACAGCGGTCAGCCGTGAGCTAAAAGCTCACGCGTGCGCGTTCAGCCGTCAGCTTAAAAGAAACCTCAGCACCTCAATTAGCATGCCCATAGCCCTAATCGCTGATAACTGATAGCTGATACGCGACACGCTGATAGCTGAATGCTTACGGAATTTATACCAACCTTTTAGGGTGTTGGTATTATTTTTGGGAAATTTCCCATTTACAGTAACCGCCATCTAGAGGATTGCAGGCAATGTAGCGAGCATCTACGAGACGGTTGACTAGATGCTGTACTAGAGTATTTACTGGACCATCTACTGGAGCGTCTTGTAGAGCGCTTACTAGACGCTCTAATGAAGGTTCTACGTTATAGATACCATAGATACTCCATCCAATTTGCTTACCACTAATTTTCTCATAGCGGAGGTTGTCACGAATTTCGTAATCCGATACATCCAGTCGATCAGTATTGATGTAAACAATTCGCTTACCTTTGGTAGTATAGCGAGATGAATACTGTTGACCAGTAAACAGATTCTTTTGAACCAAAGTCTGACCGACAGTTAATTCCTTGAGCTGATCATCATTAAGGGGCTCAATTCCTGCTTCCTCAAACAGTTGGACAGTGAAAGGACCATTAGCTGCTATGGCATCTTTTAACGTCCAATTGGGGATAGTACCTGGAGTGTACCAAATTGGGGAAGACCAAGCTCTTTCCTTAATCGTAGAATCTACAGGAAAGTTTCCTGATGGGTTTTCCGGGTCTTTTCCAAGGTATAAGGCATCGTAAGTACTCCAGCGACAGGTTGGAGATTCTAAAACTCGTGCGTAATAGAAAGCTCGCTGGGAAGAATCAAAATTAGGATCACTCCAGGTATAACTTAACTGTGAATCTCCTGTTTCTGTATTGAGTAAATCTAGACAGTCCTGTTCAGAGGTAGGTTTCTCTACAGCATTAAAAGGACAAAGATGAGTAGATGGATCTGGTGTGAGACCATCAGAACAGACGACATCGTATACTGCTTCTTTAGTAACCCCTTCTGCTTCCCAACCTTTAATAATTTGCACTCGTTGTAGAGGGGCGCTATTTACATCCCGCATTGCCAACACCATGAAATCTGGTGCTTCGTCTACAGGAGCATTGGTCAAGTCGCCCCCCATGGGTACGCCTTCAGCGTAGGCTACCTCAACCCTGTCTGATTGATTATGCAAGTCATTTGGATAGTCCCAGCCACCGAAGAGACGGACTTTGAGACGAGTACCACTAGTTCCGAAGGTTTCCTTGCGGCGCAGAGCATCGAAGATAGAGTTACGGGTATTTTCTTCAGCCCAAACACCAGCAAGGGCACCAGGACTATTGATAATAGCACCCCCTTGATCGAAAAGAGATTCACCAAGTACTCGCTCTTCAGGAGTATCTTCTCTACCTGCATGGTGACCAGCATAAATATTTTCTTCTGTTCCACCCGGATCTCCATTATGGGTATCACGGCTACCAATAATCCCAAGTTTGAAAGGATTTTTGCCAATTTCTCCCTCTAAAAGCAAGCCCTTCTTTAAGGCATTGCGGACAAAAGAACCCTCTTGGACACATTCAGGAGTTCCCTCGGGAGAGTTTTCAGGACAGGGTTCAAAAAATTGCTCGAAGGCACACTCTTCATCACTTGAACCTACGCCAAAGGCACATTCTGAGGCTCCTTTTGACTGGGCAATTTCTACTAGAGGTTCTAGGTTAATGCGTCGGTCAATGTCCTCATTAGTATATTCTTCGCCGTAGGTGGTGGTCATACCAAAGGTTTTTCCCCAGGAGTAATTCGAGTTGTGAGGAATAGCAAGTACTTGACAATCACCCTGACAGTTACTCTCAAGCCACTCCCAGAGTCTGGTATCGGTATATAAATCGTATGCAGAGCCTGCTTCCTCTGTGACATTACTTCCCCGGAAAATGACATTACGGTGAATCATTCCGCCTGCCTCAAGAGTAGGAGAGTACTCAAAGGCTTTGAAGGTTGTGAAAGTACCTGGGTTGTTAAAACTTTCGGTAATTTCCTGAATCTCTTGCCAAGTTCCCTTAGAAGCCTCACGGCAAATGTCTGTACCGTCCTCAAGATTGCAAAATTCAAAGCGCTCTGGTGGTTTTTTTGAGGCACCTGCAAATCCCTCATAAAATATTTCTATGTCTTTCTGACGAATTCCTTGACAATCCTCATGGTTGTAGACCGGGCTATTCTCATCTTCAACACAAAGATTGTATTCCCCCATGGTTTCAGCATGGTCGGTAACAGCAGTAAAATCTAGGGGTTCTAAAAGTTCATGACACAAAGGAGCGTCGTTGTCTCCTCTTGGATTGTTGATTGCTTCTGGAGGACATTCCTCAGTTGTGCCTGCTCTACCAGCAATGGGTACAGGTTCTCCTGTCGCAAATCTGTAAGCCGCTCTTGGGTCATTAGTATTACCAAAGATGTAGCTATCCAGAGAGTAGTTGGTGTGGACGTGGAGGTCACCAAAGAACGGTTGTTTGTTAATGGGATCGCAGGATTCAGTTTCACATTGGTAGTCATTGGCTTCGCTAGCCGCCAGAGCCGGATTAGTCAAACCAATTGCGAGCCAGAAAAATGCGATCGCAATCGCTCCCCAAGGGATAATCCCCCTGAGATACCTCAACCAAGTTTTTCGCACGAATCATGTACTCCTTTAAATTGAATTGAACTAGAGATATATAGTGCTACGCACAAGGCAAGAGGCAAAAGGCAAAAGGCAAAAGTTTACTACAACAGCTTTTGAGCTTTTATCAATGTCAAACACCTTAATGCGTAGTGCTATACTCTGGGTTAGCAACAGTCGAGTCCCTTTGGAACCAGGCTGACCTTGTAGGCCAGAAGCACTCCTGAACCTCTGAGACTACAGCTAACCCACTCACCAAAATGCCGACACGCGCTGTAGGCACCAAAAGGCTGACACCGAACCAATGGCGTAGGGCGGAAGCCACTTTAGCCATTGGGGCCAGCTTACGTCCAATTGGCGCACTCCCCATCGCAACCCGAGAACGCTGAGAACGAACACAACTTGTCCAATCTCTACGCCCACGTTAAATAGGAGTAACGCCAGGGGAATTTCTGCTTGAGGAATACCCACCTCGGTCAAGGCTCCGGCAAAACCGAAGCCGTGGAGCAGTCCAAAGGTGAGAGCCACTAGCCAAGGGGATTTTTCGGTTAAACCAGGCTTCCCTTGACGGCTATGGGCTAATTCCGCAGCCAGAAATAAAATACTTAAGGCAATTACTGCTTCTACGGGAGTTTGAGGAATCTTGACAAGACCGAGGGTTGCTGCACCCAAGGTCATGCTATGAGCCAGGGTAAAAGCAGTAATGGTTTTGAATAGGAGCCAAGTACCTCTAACAATTAGTACTAGCCCCAAGACAAATAGCAAATGATCAATACCACTAAAGATGTGTTCTACCCCTAGCCTCAGATAAGACCACGTGAACCTGGAATTTTCTTCAGCTCCAGGAATGATATAGGAAGGGGAATTAGGACGGGCGATCGCACTACGAACTTGCCCATTAGCAAACTCTAATCTGAGCAGGGTATTAACGACAGTGTCTTTAAGTCCTTCAATGGTAATGGTTTTTCCTACTAAGCCATCCTCTCCACAACCGACTCGCCAACGGTACAAGCTTGCCCCAGAAACGGCATAGGAGGAGCGGGGTTGCAGTTCTTGGCAGTTAGAAGGCAACTGGGGATTCAGCTCCAACTGCATTGGTATTTCCTCTCCTAATGTCGGCACTTTCCAACTCACGTCGAACTCCCCTGGTGCTTCCTCAATCATTTCCAGGTAAGCTGGCTGCAAACCGTGGGCATAGGCTGGGGCTGGAGTCAACAACAGCAGACTCAACAGCAGTACTAAACCTATTCCCGCTATTCCCGAAATCCACGAGGAGGGTGTGGGCACCAGAACAGAGATGGGGGAGTGTGGGAAGTGTGGGAAGTGTGGGGGGAATTTTGGATGTGATTGTCCTTTATTCTTTCTTGCTAACCGAGCAGTATTGCTTGTGCTCCTTGTAGGAGCTGTCACGAGCAATTTTCTTCTACCCAGAATCTCGATGTTCTTCATACTGCTCTCGCCGCCAGTGCGTTCTGATCAATCTTGATGTTGTAGTGCTCTCGCAATTTTTGATAGCTAGACTTTTCAGCGTCTTGACGACGAGCTTGCAGCCAATCTTGCAGGACTTGTTTTTGCACCTCTGCCAATTCCGGTAAGTAAGACTCAACCCGCTTTTGGATTTTAACCAGATGAAAACCGTAGCTCGACTCTATCGGACCTTGCCACCCACCTGGTTGTAGGTCAAACAGCGCCTGGGCAAAGCCTTTACCAAATAATCGACCTATCTCTGCTTGGGACTTGAGAGGATACTGGAATTGCAGCATAAAGGGATCCCCTAAATTGGATGTTTTCTGCGGGGGATTGGCTGTTGTTTTTAAGGTTGCCAAGACTTCTGCCGCATCATTCTCAGCCTCGGTGCGGCGACGGTCTTCGCTAAAATAGATGTGAGTAAATGCAATACGAGTGGGAACGCGGTAGGCGTCTGGGTGTTCCTCCAGATGGGCTTGCAGTTTCGCTGTTGTTGGCTCTACCTGGCTGGCCATATTCCGCGATAGAAACTCCATTTCTTGCACTAAACGGCGGCGAATGATGATATCCTCTTGATCTAGCCCTAAGGCCAAGGCTTCTCGATACAGAACTTCTTCTCGAATGTAGTTATCAATTAGGGCTTGGAGTTGTTTGTCGCTAGGCTCTGTCCGCCATTGCCGCTTCCAGTTTCTCTCCAGCTTGTCAATGGTTTGAGCGGAAACTTCAATGGTGTTTCCCTGGCTGGCTTCTGCGGTCGTGCTATTTAGCACACTGTAGAGTCCAAATAGCAAGGTTCCAATAATGAGGAAATGAACAAGGGGCTCACGTAGCCAGTTTATAAGTAGATCTTTTAGCTTTACAACAATCACCTTTGACTCACTTTAAGTATCAGATAATCCCAAATTCGGAGCAATCATATCAATCAGATAAGTCAGAGAAGACAACGTTCAATTTTCAATAGTTTTACCCAATATATAGTTAACTATATATATATATATATATAGAATTAATTTATACCCTTTTTTAGGTTTCCACGAAATAATTTATTTGTCAAGGTTTTCTTGATAACTATTTACAAACTCTTCAAACCCTTGCTGTGATTGGTTTTTGGTAATTTGGAACTTTTGATTCCATTGGCCTATGGCCACGCTACGCGAACAGAGCATTCCAGGACAATTTTTGAAAGAGAAACCATCGAGATACTGTCTGTTAGACATTCAGAAAACTATCCCTTTGTCAAGGATTTCTTGATCACTCTTTACAAAAGTTAGGCGCAAAATTTGAAGAAGATGGGTTACGGCTCTCAGAACTCCCGACTCCCGACTCCCGACTCCCGACTCCCTTAAAGACAAGGTACTTCGTGATATTGATAAATGCTATTAAAGCTAGATCATCTGCTCGATCGCAAGAAAATCCTGTTCTATCTGAGCACACAGAGACTTATTGTAGGGGTCAGTCTTGAGGGCTTTTCTAAGATAATTTCTAGCTTTATCGAGCTTGTGCTGTTTAACCAAGTGTCTTGCCCAAGTTTGATAAGCGATCGCTTGCCACTGACGCACTTCTGGGTCTTGGGGCATTCTTTGAGCCAAGGCTTCGACTAATGCGATCGCTCTCATCAACCGTCGCTCCCGAAGCAATTGCTGGAGTTGATGATAGGAATCCCACTTCAGCTGTTGTTCAACTGCTGAGAGGGGTTGATTTGACTCAACGGATGGTGGCTTAGGCGTTACCCAACTTGAGGTTGGCGGAGGTGAGTCCCCAGGCTGATTAGTGTGATTACCAAAGCTAGTGGCGGAGGTTAAGACTGGTTCACGGTCAGACTCTTTGATAGCACTGAGGAGAAGCTTATAAGCCTCCGTAAACCGAATAAACTTTTCTTGGGCAAGCTTGTCTCCAGGGTTAATATCAGGATGATACCGACGTGCCAGACGCCGATAAGATTCCTTTACTTCAACCTGCTTTGCTCCTGGATCTACACCCAATAAGCGATAGCAATCAGCCAGATTCATCAATGGGATAAGTAATCAATAAGGGTTTAGACAGACTTATCTATTTCCTATATATATATAGAGTACCCTGCTGAATAATGTAACTACTTTTCCCTTTATAATACTTGATCACCAGATCATCAAACAGCCCTTACGCACCAAGACGGTTACAACGGCGTTTATGGTTATAAATCAAAGTGTAATTACGGTTAACAACCGCCTTGGCACTGTAAGTTCTGATCAAATTTACCAGAGCAACAGTCTAGGGTGCTCTCTGGTCAATGACTTGGTCAATCAAGCCATACTCCTTGGCTTCATCGGCTGACATGAAAAAGTCCCGATCCATGTCTTTTTCGATTTTCTCTAGGGCTTGACCGGTATTTTGGGCGTAGATTTCATTGAGTTGATGGCGGATCCGCAAAATTTCCCTAGCTTCAATCTCAATATCCGTCGCTTGTCCACGAGTTCCCCCAGAGGGTTGGTGAATCATAATCCTGGAGTGAGGCAAGGCTATCCGTTTTCCTTTTTTACCTGCAGCTAGCAGGAAAGACCCCATGGAGGCAGCTAGACCAACACAAACGGTGACTACATCGGATTTGATATGCTGCATGGTGTCATAAATAGCCATGCCTGCGGTGACTGAACCACCAGGAGAGTTTATGTAGAGGATGATATCTTTGCTATTATCTTCAGAGTCGAGATATAGCATTACCGCAATGATCTGGTTGGTGATTTCGTCATCAACCTCTTTGCCTAGAAAAATAATCCGTTCCCGGTAGAGACGGTTGTAGATGTCAATCCACTCAGTATACTGACTTCCTGGCATCTGGTAGGGAACTTTGGGTACACCAATTGGCATAATTTGCTCCGAGTTAGTACTAGATTGTGGAAAAGGGGATGTAAAGATTGATCAATTTATGTTAGCTATCAGCTATCAGCCGTTGGCCGTAGGCCACGCTACGCGAACAGCCGTCAGTATTCATGCTAATCAACCGGAGATAGTCAACAAGCATCGGGGGCGCTGATACGGCTGGTTGAAAATCCCTGCTGGTTTTACTCATCCGAATAAGCTGATTGCTGATTGCTGATTGCTGATTGCTGATTGCTGATTGCTTACAACTTAAGTAATACCAGCAGGAATCGGAGTATCAAGCTCTTGAGGTTCTAGCACCCTGTCGATCAGACCATACTCTTGGGCTTGGTGAGGTGTCATGTAAAGGAAGCGATCCATATCTTTGGCAATTTTTTCTTGGTCTTGACCGGTATTGCGAGACAAGATATTGAGCATCGTCTTCTTATTGGTCAGAACTTCTTGAGCACGAATTTGGATATCCGTCGCTTGACCCTGGGCATAACTCCTGGGCTGATGTAGGACAATAGTGGCATTGGGTAAACTTGCCCGACAGCCTTTAGTTCCTGCAGAGAGTAGCATTGCTGCCATCCCGAGGGCTGAACCAATACAAATGGTGTGGATAGGGGGCTTGATGTAATTTATGGTGTCACAGATGGCAAAGGCTTCGGTTTCAAAACCCACGGGTTGGCCATCGTAACGGGATGTGCCGGTGGAATTGATGTAAATTTTAATGGGCTTGTCTGGGTCGTCGTACTGTAAATACAACAGTTCGGCAATAATTAATTCTGTTACCGCACTCACCAAGGGCATACCCAAATATACAATCCGCTCACTTAACAACAGCGAGGGTAAGTCTGGTGGCGGTGTCCGCTGGGCAGGTCTACCATAGTAGGTGGATTGAACAGCCTGGATGGGTCGTTTCATGATATTTGGGGCTGCAATAATGGCACTATCTTTAACCAGTGTAGCTTGCAATACTTTCTTCGTGCCGTTTACCACCCTAAAGGTTAAAACTGTAACATGGGGGAAAACTTTCTTATTTGGGGGTTATTGTAAGCAGCTCAATGGCTACACCCATGCTGACCGATAGCCTCTACACCCATTATCAATTACCCTTGCTGCCTTAGGAGCTATCTAACATGAAAGTTGGTTTGCACCCAGCCCTTAACGATACTAATATTGATGCTAATCAACCGAGTAGTCAGCGTCAGTTATCCATGGCGATTTCTGCGATCGCTGCTTCCTCCAGTCGAAGTGTACCCTTGAATTTGTGTCTGGTACTCGACCACAGTGGATCCATGCATGGGCAGCCTCTGGAAACTGTCAAGCAAGCAGCAGTGGGGTTAATTGAGCGCCTGCAACCGGATGACCGCCTCTCGATTGTGGCCTTTGACCACAGAGCGAAAGTGCTGGTTCGCAATCAACCGATGGGCAACCTAGACCAAATCAAACGAAAGATTAACCGACTTGCGGCTGATGGGGGTACCGCCATTGATGAAGGTCTAAAGCTAGGGGTTAAAGAATTAATTAAAGCTAAACAAGACACGGTATCTCAGGTGTTTCTGCTCACTGATGGGGAAAACGAACATGGAAATAATGAAAGCTGCATAAAATTAGCTGAACTGGCTGCTGAAAATAACTTGACCATCAACAGTCTGGGATTCGGTTCCAACTGGAACCAAGATATTTTGGAAAAAATTTCGGATATTGCTACTGGTAGCTTGTCTTACATTGAAGAACCAGAGCAAGCCCTGAGTGAGTTTGCACGTTTGTTCAACCGCATGCAGTCTGTGGGCTTAACTAATGCTTATCTGTTGTTGGATTTAATGCCAAAAGTGCGGTTAGCAGAGCTCAAACCCATCGCCCAAGTAGAACCAGATGCCATTGAACTCCCAGCACAATCACAAGGCGATCGCTTTATGGTACGTTTGGGAGACTTGATGACTGATTCAAAACGGGTGATTCTCGCTAACTTGTATGTTGGTAAAATGCCAGAGGGTCGTCAAACCATTGCCCATATACAAGTCAGATATGATGATCCATCCAGTGGTGGACAAGAGTTACTCTCGGAAATCGTGCCAGTCCAGGCAAATTTCCAGCAGGTTTATCAACCAGTTCCCAATCCTGAGGTACAGAAGCATATTCTAGCTTTAGCTAAATATCGTCAGACTCAAATTGCGGAAACAAAATTACAGCAGGGCGATCGCGCTGGGGCTGCCACCATGTTACAAACTGCGGCAAAAACCGCTATCCAGATGGGGGATAAAGGAGCCGCAACGGTACTGCAAACCAATGCTACGATTTTGCAAACTGGGGAAGACCTCTCAGAAGCTGATCGTAAGAAAACCAGAATTGTGTCTAAGACTCTGTTGCAGGAGTAATCAATTGTACGGGTAATCAATAAGGGTAGGGCATGATCATTGCCCCCCAATGCCCACAACATTTGCTTATACCAACAGGACTTACCCAGTCAGTCCTGTCCAAAGATATTGCTACACATCGGATCAGCCTATCAACTCCTCATTATCTAAAGGCTGACTAGGATCGGGCTGGGGGGATGCCATCTATGCCTAAAGATATAGGCCGAAAGTAATAACTTAAACAATCACACTTAAACCCTTAGACGTAAACACTTAGATTTAAACACTTATAAATAAGGATTATCAGCCATTATTTGGTTTTATAGGCGTAATTAGCAGTAATTACGCCTATTTACTGTTGTTAACTATTCAAAACTTAGGCTTTTTACCTTTTTGTCGGGTTTTTACACCTGACTCTATACGGTATGCACTACAAAAAGTATCTGTCAAGATGTTGAAACAAAAAGTTACATAGTGTTATATTTATTTACAGAAAGACGAAAGGAGAAAAAACCAAATGACTTTCAGCACTGACACCATTACCAAGTCCACTATGTACACCACCGTTGATGAAACTGGAGTCCTCAACAACTACGCTCCTGAAACCGAGATTTACTACGCAGACTTCCCTTCAGTAGAACAGCAGCGTAATTATATTTCCCAAGGTGCTATAGCTAGCTTGTTAGTCAGCTTGTTAATTTTGACTGCCTTCGGTATCAGCTAAGACCATTCCTTACTTGTTAGACCCAAAGCTTGTAAAACACAAAGACGAAAGGAGAAAAAACCAAATGACTTTCAGCACTAACACCATTACCAAGTCCACTATGTACACCACCGTTGATGAAACTGGAGTCCTCAACAACTACGCTCCTGAAACCAAGATTTACTACGCAGATTTCCCAACACCCGAACAGCAACGTAATTATATTTCCCAAGGTGCTATTGCTAGCTTCTTAGTCAGCTTGTTAATTTTGACCGCCTTCGGTATCAGCTAAGACCATTCCTTACTTGTAAAACACAAAGACGAAAGGAGAAAAAACCAAATGACTTTCAGCACTAACACCATTACCAAGTCCACTATGTACACCACTGTTGATGAAACTGGAGTGCTCAACAACTACGCTCCTGAAACCGAGATTTACTACGCAGACTTCCCTTCAGTAGAACAGCAGCGTAATTATATTTCCCAAGGTGCTATTGCTAGCTTGTTAGTCAGCTTGTTAATTTTGACCGCCTTCGGTATCAGCTAAACCATTGCTTACTTGTTAAACCCAAAGCTTGTAACAAACACAAAGGAGAAAATGATGACTATTGTAATTTCACTGTTAATTGTTGGTTGGACTGCTGCGGCGCTAATTGGTACTCAAGCTTACTTCCGTGGTGAGCAAACCAAGCCCATCCATGAGCGCAACTGGCGTAGTGAGTCTTTCAACAAACTGGCTAAATCCGTCACTGGTCAAGACACTGACTATAGCGATCGCACTCCCGCCTATGCCATGGATGCTTTTGCTAGCAACTCTCTGCCCAATTCCTAATCTTGAAGCATTTGACAGATCAAGCAATGCTTTAACGGTTTGACCCAAAGCTTGTAAAAAACACAAAGGAGAAAATGATGACTATTGTAATTTCACTGTTAATTGTTGGTTGGACTGCTGCGGCGCTAATTGGTACTCAAGCTTACTTCCGTGGTGAGCAAACCAAGCCCATCCATGAGCGCAACTGGCGTAGTGACTCTTTCAACAAACTGGCCAAATCCGTGACTGGTCAAGACACTGACTATAGCGATCGCACTCCCGCCTATGCCATGGATGCTTTTGCTAGCAACTCTCTACCCAATTCCTAATCTTGAAGCATTTGACACTGTGATGGGTGACAGATCAAGCAATGCTTTAATGGTTTGACCCAAAGCTTGTAAAAAACACAAAGGAGAAATCGATGACTATTGTAATTTCACTGTTAATTGTTGGTTGGACTGCTGCGGCGCTAATTGGTACTCAAGCTTACTTCCGTGGTGAGCAAACCAAGCCCATCCATGAGCGCAACTGGCGTAGTGACTCTTTCAACAAACTGGCTAAATCCGTCACTGGTCAAGACACTGACTATAGCGATCGCACTCCCGCCTATGCCATGGATGCTTTTGCTAGCAACTCTCTGCCCAATTCATAAACCAGAGGTCGATGCAGTCTTCAGTGCTAACTAAATTGATTCGCTGGTTACAGGAAGAGTTACAGATTCCTGGGGCTTCCATTGCCCTGGCCCTACGCCAGGGCGAACCAAGCCCAAACTTTTTACCCATGATTCTTTGGCAATACGGACTAATTACATTAGATCAATTAGATCAAATCTTTGATTGGTTGGAAGCCGTCTAAATCTATCTCTCGATATATAGCATTTATAGTTGAGTTGTGAACAGAATCCCTTAGGGAAAGGCAAGAGGCAAGAGGCAAGAGGCAAGAGTTAATCAACTATATAGGGATTTTTGGTAGCGATGCAGCAAGGGAACAGGGGGTTTCCCTCATGAGCGACTGCATCAAGACAAGGTCAAAAACGGTAATCGTTTTTTCCAATTCCTACACGAAATGCTATATATAATAAACCCATCTAAATTCTAGAAGCCTGACTGACCAAAGATTTCACAATTAATAAGCAAAAATACTTATCTAGCCCCTCTAAATACTAAAAGCCTGACTGACCAAAGATTTCACAATTAATAAGCAAAAATACTTATCATTAGGGATTTCAAAATAAGATGGGTTTACCCTGATCAAGTAAGTCACGGATTTTAGAGTTAATACCAATTCTCAAGACTGACACCGCTACACGTCAATTTTATCTCCCCATCTCCCCATCTCCCCATCTCCCCATCTCCCCATCTGAATCTGTAGTCCTACTTTGAACAATTTGTATAAATTTTAACCGTACCCTGGTAGGCTAAGAGTGAGGGCTTTTACCCTCTATAAGAAAAGCATTTTAAACAAAGATTACTTTGGATTTAACTACCTTGCATCTATGAGTATTAAAGACAAACCTCAACCCCCTCGCTCTCGCCTAATTGGCAATATTCTCTTGTTTTTAGGGGGTTTATTTCTTGTAGCTAACCTATTCTTGCCTGGGTTCTTCGGACCCAAAATCCCTCGGGTACCCTACAGCTTGTTCATTGACCAAGTCCAAGATGGAAAGGTAGCGCGGGTTTATGTTGGGCAAGACCAAATCCAATATCAGCTCAAAGCTGATACTGAACAGCAAGGACAAATTCTGATCACCACCCCAATCTATGACCTAGAGTTACCCCAACGGTTAGAAGATAAAGGAGTAGAATTTGCTGCTGCTCCTCCCCCTAAACGAAGCTGGTTTGCCATCGTGCTCAGCTGGGTGATACCTCCACTGATTTTTGTTGGCATTTTGCAGTTTTTTGCAGGGCGTTTTGGTGGTGGCGGACCCCAAGGTGCTTTGTCTATTAGCAAGAGCAAAGCCAAGGTTTATGTGCAAGATGATGCCACTAAAGTTACCTTTAATGATGTGGCTGGGGTAGAAGAAGCCAAGACTGAATTACAGGAAATTGTGGATTTTCTCAAAACGCCTCAACGGTTTACTAACATAGGAGCACGAATTCCAAAAGGAGTGCTATTAGTTGGACCTCCTGGAACGGGTAAAACCCTAATGGCTAAAGCAGTAGCTGGAGAAGCTGGTGTACCATTCTTTAGTATTTCTGGATCGGAGTTTGTAGAACTGTTTGTTGGTGCTGGTGCTGCCAGAGTCCGGGATTTATTTGAACAGGCCAAAAAGAAAGCTCCCTGTATTATTTTCATTGATGAGTTGGATGCTATTGGTAAGTCCCGTGCTAGTGGTGGTGGTTTTGTTGGTGGCAACGATGAGCGGGAACAAACCCTCAACCAGTTGCTAACGGAAATGGATGGATTTGCTGCTGGTGATGCCACCGTAATTGTCTTAGCAGCCACTAACCGCCCTGAAACCCTAGATCCAGCTCTGTTACGTCCAGGACGATTCGATCGGCAAGTGTTAGTAGACCGTCCAGACTTAGCCGGTCGCTTGAAAATTCTAGAAATCTATGCTAATAAGGTTAAGCTTGGGGAAGATGTGGATCTAAAAGCGATCGCAACTCGTACTCCTGGTTTTGCTGGTGCTGACCTCGCTAATCTTGTCAATGAAGCAGCCCTGTTAGCTGCCCGCAACCGCAAGGAAAAAGTAACCCAGGCGGACTTTGCTGAAGCGATTGAGCGAGTCGTGGCTGGTCTAGAGAAGAAAAGCCGGGTACTCAATGACAAAGAGAAAACCATCGTTGCTTACCATGAAGTCGGTCATGCTCTAGTTGGTGCTTTGATGCCTGGTGGTAGTAAAGTCGCTAAAATCTCGATTGTGCCACGGGGGATGGCAGCACTAGGCTACACCCTGCAAATGCCTACAGAAGACCGCTTCTTAATGGATGAAAAAGAACTCCAAGGTCAGATTGCCACCTTGCTTGGTGGACGGGCAGCGGAAGAGATTGTGTTTAATAGCATTACCACCGGCGCTTCCAATGACCTCCAACGAGCTACGGATTTAGCGGAGCAGATGGTAACTACCTATGGCATGAGTAAAGTGCTCGGACCCTTAGCTTACCAGAAAGGTCAGCAGTCAAGCTTTCTGGGAGATGGCATGATGAATCCCCGCCGCAATGTCAGTGATGAAACTGCTAAAGCAATTGATGATGAAGTTAAAGAGATTGTGGAAACAGGTCATCAACAAGCATTAGCGATTCTGAACGAGAATCGGGAGTTGCTCGAAACCATTGCTAAAGAAATATTGGACACCGAAGTAATTGAGGGTGACAAATTGCAAGAGCTTTTGAGTAAGGTTAAGTCTGCCGAGAAGGAGCCTGCTGTAGTTTAAACCCAATCAATTCATCCGGTTTAACTAAAAATTAACCACTGTATAGCAATTAAAATGGGGGTGCTAATCACCCCCATTTTAATGAAATAATTCTAGAGTAAAAATGTTTCTAGGCTAAAACCGAAGATAGCCTGTAGCCTAGGCTGAAGGAATAAATCTCCTTAATAAGCTAATGCGCATTTAAATTGGGATTTTTGAAGCCTAGACCTCTTACAGCAAGGTTTGTAAGCGATCAAAATAAATGCCGAACAGCTTATCACCAGTCTCTCGCCTTTTTCTTTTTAACGATTGCAATCACTGGCTGTGCATTTTCACTAACTATCCCTTCTTCTTTTAGCTGTTCGATCACTCCCGCAATCTTTCTGTATATTTTACCCTCACCATCACGGAGATCTGCGATGTCGTCACTATCATAACTGCCTAACTCTAGGATGATAGGATTCACAGTGTCTGCGGCTGCCACCGCATTAGTCGGAACCCAAAATGAGACACAAAGGAACAGCAAAAGAACTAAGCTAACCAATTTTTTAAACATGAAAAACCCTCTTTGTTTAGTTGTAAAGTTACCGTATTAGCTACTCAATTAGCTAATACTTCTACAGTAAATAAACTACATCATTGGTTGAATAATTGCAATTTTATTGCAATTATTTTCAGTAATTTCTACTATAAAGCAAGTGTTATGGCTTAAGTATTTATTCACGAGATTACGTCATATTAATGAAAATACCGATCACAATCACAATACTATGCTGACCTATAGTGTGTGGATGATTATACTTTCATGAGATAAAAATTTCCAACTATTTGTTAGTAGCAAAAAAATACTATGAAGAAGTAGAAAATGTGCCGATAGCCTCTAGGATAGTATCAATGATCGTTATGGAACAGGTGATTCAATTACAGAAAAGGGAATTCATTATGGTGTAGAGGTTTTCCGAAAAGTGTTTGATAATTTATCTAGGTAGGGTTTATCGAGAGAAGCTTGGTTAAATGACTTTCATTGTCCTAGTGGCAAATTTATTGTAGACGAATTAACATCCTTATAACTTAAATAGGTTAATAGTAGTGTTGTTATGAATGGATTATTTGATATTCTAGAAAAAATCGAAAAATGCCCTGGTATGTATATTGGTCGTCCTTCGGTAACCGATTTATTTATGTTTTTAGTTGGCTATGAATATGCTCGCAGTGAGATGGATATTGAGTTGACTGAAGCAGAAGCAAAATTTTATGAGGAGTTTCAACCTTGGCTACAGGAAAAACTGGGGGTTAAATCGGTTACGTCATGGGCTAAGTTAATTATGCTTTCTTGTCATACTGAAAAAGGAGGTTTTGAATATTTTTTTCGGTTGTTGGCTGAATTTAAACAAAACCATGGCTTGTTAGCTACAGAATCAAGTTCTGAATTTGTGCGTCAATCATGATTATTGATCAAGGTCAAAAAAAACTAGAAACTGCGCACCAGGCATCAGCAGTTTCAGTACCTGCACATAGCCCTTGGCATCAGTAGGGTTCTCGAACCGAGCGAAAACCACTGGTGGCATCGGTGGTAACAACCGAAGCACCACCCATGTCTTGATGCAGTCGCTCATGGGGGAAACCACGGCAGTCGCTCATGGTTTGAAGTTACCGTAAGATAGTGGAGCCTTATTAACAAATATTGAACCCTTTTCTGCATAACCTGCTAACTATAAAGGCTCCACTATCTAAGGTTTCGTCTCCGGGGGAACCCCCAAGACCGCGCTGCCTTCCCAAGACCGCGCTGCATCGCTGGGTATAGGCGATGGGACATAATATTAAGTTATCTCCTGTAAAGGGGACCCAGAGCCAGCCTGTGGCCTTGGAAAACTCTAAGGCTGGCTCTTCCCGTGGATTTTATTTTCCACAATTTCCTTTTAGCACAAAATTTTACTATTATGCTTTAATAGTAAAATTTTGTAAATATTTTTTTTGAGGGAGTAGGGAGTGTGGCAAGTATGGGAAGTGTGGGAAGTGTGGGAAGTGTCCCCCTGATATCAAAGTTTATTGTGGACGAATTAACATCTTTATAACTTAAATAGGTGAATAGTAGTGTTGTTATAAATGGATTATTTGATATTCTAGAAAAAATGGGTGGTTAGCTACAGAAGCAAGTTGTAAATTTGTGCTTAAATAATAATTATTGTAAAATATGAATGATTAGTTGAATAATTCTATTTCAATAATGAATTGAAAACTAGTAATGATGATTATACTAAAGTTTAGAACCCTTGAAGCATAACTAATTTTTGACTTGGACGAACTAGAGAATAGTTTTGTATAGGAAATGGGCAAATATGAAAAACTGCTGCAAAAAATTCTTACCGGGACATCCGACAAAAACATCAAGTTTTCCGAACTGTGTCAGCTACTCAAAAAATTGGGCTTTGACGAACGAATCAGAGGCGACCACTACATTTTTACTAAGGATAATGTAGAGGAAATCATTAATATTCAGCCCTATTGGAACCAAAGCCAAAGCTTATCAAGTTAGGCAAGTTAGAAATCTAATTGTGAAATACGGTTTAGGAGATAGCGATGCCAGTTAAGTACGAATTAATTATCTATTGGAGTGAATCAGACCAGGCTTTTATTGTA
The DNA here is from genome assembly GCF_001767235.1 of Moorena producens PAL-8-15-08-1. Lineage (GTDB taxonomy): Bacteria > Cyanobacteriota > Cyanobacteriia > Cyanobacteriales > Coleofasciculaceae > Moorena > Moorena producens_A. The sequence continues at coordinate 4,639,261 of NZ_CP017599.1, read as the reverse complement.
GAAGTGCCAGAATTACCTGGATGTATGGCAGATGGTCAAACTTACGTAGAAGCAGTAACTAATGCAGAAATTATTATCCGAGAGTGGATCGAAACGGCTCAAGAGTTGGGGCGTGATATTCCTACTCCCAAAGGACGGTTAATTTATGCCTAATAGATTCCTCTTAGATCAGATGAGAGCCAATTTTATTCAGCTGCAGGGGATGCTATCTGAAACTCCCCCCAGGGCAAACCCATCTAAATTCTCGAAACCTTAATCAGAATTAATAAGCAATAATACTTATTTTATTACTCTCATATCCAGTAGGTATTTTTAACTAAAATTTGTTTACCCTGAACAAAATTTGGAAAGCGTGAACCACCCCAGCCCCTGTTACCACAGTAAATACAGCTTTAACAGGCAATAATTTAACGATTTTCGGAGATAAGATGATATAAGGATAGGTAAATCGCTAAATAAAACTAAATTTGATTAAAAATAAGCTAATAAGTGCCTTTGACACCAGACTAATTAGTCTGCTTTAATCTACAGACGTGGGTAAAGAAATGTTAAGTAGCAAAAATCAGTGTTGATCAAATTTGCCGAAAACCCCGACAATGACTATTTCTTGATGAGCGACTGCATCAAGAAAAACCCTAAGACCAAGCCGGTAGTCGCTCATGGGGGGGATCCCCAAAACCGCGCTACCTCCCTGCGTCGCTTGTCGAAAATTATCCCCATCTGACCACCCGACCATCTCCCTACCTATTTTCTCCAAGGTTAAAACCGCCCTACTAGCACAACAGCTGTACCGGTCGCAATCAGGAATTGAGGAGGGTGATGATTACGGGTATGGCTACTGTGAGTGGGATTAGCCCGAGCAGCAGGTTAGTAGTAACAAATACCTATCTTAATAGGATGGCCGCCTAATGTCAACCACAAGGAATGACCCCCTTCACCCTAGAAGAGGCTCGTCCTGACTGCCTGTGTTGCCATCATTCGCAGTGCAGTGCTCCGGTTGTGTTAAACCTTTACCGTCGATTAAGTCTGTTCTTAGAAATACAGTTTTCTAAAAAAAATTTGTTGCTACCCCTAGGAAAATTTGTAAATTTTTGTTACACTACTCAAGTAGCAACGCTCAAGTTAAGCTAGTCACTGCTGAAAAAGCAAATCTAAAGAAAATGTAAAATTAGCGTTGCTCAAGCAATGCAGCGAGGTAGCGCCGGCAAAGGGGGTTACCCCACCATGAGTGACTACCGGTGCAGCCAAAGGGAGTTTTCCCCACTCGCGCTTTGCATAAAGACATTAAAGAATGAATTTAGATGGTCTGGTTTTGGTAAATCCCCCGTTGCTTCCCTAATTTTGGGTGAAGTTGAGGGTTTTGTTCCCTGCCCCGGTGCCCTTGCAGTCGTCGAATTAAATTCGCGCTTTGGTGCGCGCCGCCAAATTGGGGGGCTAGGGGGACGGAAATATACCTAGAAATCTGCCTTGCCATGTAAATTCTTCCATAGCAGTCGGAACATCCAAACAAGCAATCTCCAAACAACACAATTATGGTTCAAGCTAAACCTAATCCAAAATCACTAAAGCTCTCTCCTTCACAGTCAGAGCAGATTATTCAATTCCACCATCCAGAAAAGTACCGCACCTCAGAGTGGTACACCGGTCATGGAGAAATCGCTGCTAGTGGAGACGGTCGCTCTTTTGAAATCTCTGCTACCTATGCGCTTAAGGCAACAGTTAAATTAGTAGACGGAGTTTTCAACCCTGCTAATCCCACGTTGGCAGAGGTTTACAGTCGTCGCGGTCGTTGTGTAGCAATTGTGGATCAGACCGTAGATGAGCTTTACGGAGCCTCAATTCGCCGCTACTTCGAGGAGTATGAAATTCCTCTTAACTTACAGCCCTGCCGCGCTTGGGAATCTGACAAAACTCCCGAAACTGTCCACCGCTTGCTGAAATTTTTAGGTAAAGATGGCTGCGACGTGTCCCGGAACGAACCCGTACTAGTAGTAGGCGGCGGTGTGCTGAGTGACGTAGCTGGACTTGCTTGCGCCCTGCAGCACCGACGCACTCCTTATATTATGGTCGGAACCACGGTTGTGGCTGCTATTGATGCTGGTCCGTCGCCCCGCACTTGTACCAACGGTGCCCAATTCAAGAACAGCATTGGCTCCTATCATCCTCCAGTAATGACTTTGGTAGACCGCAGTTTCTTCCGTACTTTGGCGACAGGTCACGTCCGCAACGGTATGGCAGAAATTATTAAAATGGCAGTCACCGATGATCCGGTTCTGTTTGAGTTAATGGAACAATACGGTCCCCGCTTAGTAGAAACTCACTTTGCAACCATAGATGGCGATGAGAAACTCGCAGCGATCGCTGATACAGTCATCTATCGGGCATTGTTCTCCTACATGAAGCATGAAGGAACAAATATGTTCGAGACTTACCAAGACCGTCCCCACGCTTATGGTCACACCTGGAGTCCTCGCTTTGAACCTGCTGCCAAATTAATGCACGGTCATTCTGTCACCATTGGCATGGCGTTCGGCGCGACTTTAGCTGCAGAGATGGGCTGGGTCAAACCAGAAGAACGCGATCGCATTATCGCTTTGTGTCGCTCTCTCGGTCTGTCTGTTTACCACCCCATCCTAGAAGATATTGACCTGATGCTTGAAGGTCAGAAAAATATGCGGCGCAAGCGAGGAGAAGGGGGTTTGTGGGCTCCACTGCCTACAGGGATTGGTTCTTGTGATTACGCTCAAGAGGTATCCTCAGGATTGCTACAACTAGCCATTGACAAGCATAAGGAATTATGTTCTTCTTTTCCTGATGATGGAAAAGGCACAGAAATGTACCTCAGCGACCTCGGCCTTGAATAAAAGGAGTAAAAATGACTAACCTACTACAAAGTCCCCCAACTCCAAGGCCCGTAACTCCCTTAGGGATTTTAGTACAACAGCTAGAAGGGATCGTGGAGATGGCCGAACAGGAGAAAGTGCCCGCTGCTCTGATGGCGTCTCTCCAACAAGCACTAGCCCTAGCCGCTGGCATCGACCCTTACCTTGAAGAATGTGCGACTCCAGAGTCTCCTGCCCTAGCGGCCTTAGCCCAGAAAACGGCAAGAGAAGATTGGAGCAAGCTTTTCTCAGATGAAGAAACCGTGCGCCAGTTGGAGCAAGAGATGCTCTCTGGGCATATTGAAGGACAAACCCTCAAGTTGTTCGTCTACATGACTAAGGCCAAGCGCATCCTAGAAGTCGGAATGTTTACTGGATATTCTGCTCTAGCCATGGCAGAAGCCTTGCCTGAAGATGGGGACTTAGTTGCCTGTGAAGTCGATCAATATGTGGCCGACTTTGCCCGTGCTTGCTTTCAAGCCTCCCCTCACGGCAGCAAAATTAAGGTGGAAGTCGCTCCAGCCTTGGAAACCCTAGAAAAGTTGGCAGATGCCCAGGAATCCTTTGATTTGGTGTTTATTGATGCTGATAAGAAGGAATATGTGGATTATTTCAAGGTCTTGCTAGACAGGGATGTATTAACTCCTGGTGGCTTTATCTGTGTGGATAATACCCTTCTTCAGGGACAACCTTATTTACCCCCAGAGCAACAGACTGCCAATGGAAGTGCGATCGCTAAATTTAATCAGTTTGTAGCGGATGACCCCCGAGTAGAACAAGTGTTACTACCGTTGCGAGATGGTCTAACTATCATCCGACGCATCTAGATAAATTACGATCAGACCATAAACAAAAGGCAATGAACAGCTCCATTGCCTTGTTCTTTCCCTAGTAAATAATGATTGCTTTACTAAAAAATATCGGCACCTTAACCTTACTGTTAATTGCCTTACCTCTAAATGCCACTCTCGTCTTTATTTCCCTAGTAATCAATTGGATAACTTCCCCATTTCGCAGAGGACGAATACCTGTTGAAGGTTCCAAAAACATCTTGATTACCGGGGGCAAAATGACCAAAGCCCTGCAACTGGCTCGTTCTTTTCATAAGTCTGGGCACAATGTCTTTTTAGTTGAAACTCATAAATATTGGCTATCTGGTCACAGATTTTCTAATGCGGTTAAAGGGTTTTATACCGTTCCAGCACCAGAAAAATATCCCAATGGTTATTCCCAAGCCTTACTAAAAATTGTTCAAAAAGAAAAGATTGATGCTTTCATTCCCGTATCTAGCCCAGTAGCGAGCTATTATGATTCCGTCGCTGGAACGTTACTCTCCCCCTACTGCGAAGTCATCCACTTTTCTCCTGACATCACCCAGATGTTAGACGACAAATTTACATTGTGCGAGCAAGCCCGTTGTTTGGGATTATCAGCACCAAAATCCTTCCTAATTACCGATCCACAACAAATTCTAGATTTTGACTTCAAATCAGATGGGAGTCGGTATATTATCAAAAGCATTCGCTATGATTCAGTCTCTCGCTTGGACATGACCAAGTTTCCCTTTGAAGGAATGGAAGATTATGTCAAAAATCTTCCTATTACAAAGGACAACCCTTGGACAATGCAAGAGTTTATTACCGGTCAGGAGTATTGCACCCACAGTACAGTCCGCAAGGGAAAAATTAGACTTCACTGCTGTTCCCCATCGTCTCCTTTCCAAGTCAATTATCAGCATCTTGAGAAGCCTGAAATAGTTTCATGGGTTGATAAATTTGTCAAGGAATTAAATTTGACAGGACAAATTTCCTTTGACTTCATTCAAACCGAAGACGGCACCGTCTATCCGATTGAATGTAATCCTCGCACCCATTCTGCTATCACCATGTTTTACAATCATCCAGGATTAGCAGATGCTTACCTAAAAGATAGTGATGAGGAAAATCAAGCACCGATTGTGCCCCGCCCTGACAGTAAGCCAACTTACTGGCTCTATCATGAAATTTGGCGGCTGACTGAGATCAGATCATGGTCAGCTTTACAAGGGTGGATTAAAAAGATTGTCAAGGGTACAGATGCCATTTTTCAAGTCAACGATCCCTTGCCCTTCTTAACCGTACCCCATTGGCAAATTACCTTACTATTGTTAGAGAATTTACGGAAACTAAAAGGCTGGGTAAGGATTGATTTTAATATTGGTAAACTGGTAGAATTGGGTGGGGATTAAATAGCGTTCGGCTTACTATTCGCCCTATCAAAAAAGTTAAGCAATATATGTTACCAAGTAACAGCACTTCGGAGAGGGAATCTACCCTCAATCATCCCACCATCGGTATCATCGGTTGCGGCAATATTGGAGGGCGACAAGCTGCTAATTTTCTAGCCCATGGCTACTCGGTCTATGTCTACGACATCAATTAGGATTACACTGGCTATTCCGCAGCCTAAATTGATCTTAATAATCATTACATATATCTAAGCTCACCCCGCTGGTAAGGTTTGTCAGCATCTGTAAATGCTAGCTCGCTCTTTTATAGATAATCAAGTCTAGATTACAGTTACTTTCATCTCCTTTATACTGTTATTTATCCTCCTAGGGATATAGTCTGTAACCACTAAGCAAAATACCACGACTGATTACTTGCTAGCAGGAACATTAATCCCTAACTAACAGCACTATCAGTAATGGCTACAGGTTTTATTGTTTGGGCTATTAAGCCGTTACACTAAATTAACTATACATTTTCAAAAAACTAAACTTTTTTACGGAAAAGGGTATAGATAATTATAGTAGTAATCAAGTCTGTTGAGGTGCTAACTTATGTTTTGAATAACTCTATCAATAAATATGAAGCCTCAACCAAAATTACTAGGGCTACAATCCCTATCTTCATTACCGATAAATTCCTTAGCTGCATTGATAGGTAGCTTAGTCAGTCTATCTTTATCACCAATTTTTATCCGTTTGAGTGAATTGGAAATGGGACCAAATGCTACAGCATTTAATCGTTTCTGGATTGCGGCTGTTGCCTTTGGGCTAGTAAATGCATTATTAACTGCGCGCAGCCGACAAAATCATACCCAATTAACTCAACAGAAACCTAATCCAGTAGGAACCTTGCCTGCAACCTCTCTACTGATAGCAGACGGGGTACTTCTATCAACGGGTATGATATGTTGGGCTTGGTCTTTGACTAAGACTAGTATTGCCGACTCTAGCATTATGCATAATCTGGTTCCCATATTTACTGTCTTAGGAGGGTGGCTAGCTTTAGGTCAGACTTTTGACCGTCGATTTGTTCTTGGTATGTTTGTTGCCCTCACCGGATCGCTTTTGCTAGAAGTTAATGACCTTTTATCATTGAGCATCAGCCAACAACTACTAGGAAATTTGGCTGCTTTACTCTCAGCAGTATTTTTTGGCATACATCCACTAATTATTGAGCAACTCCGCATTAACTTAAACTCAGTCACGATTCTGACTTGGTCTTCCATAACCAGCGCTTTGTTGCTATTGCCCGTTGCTCTGATCGCCGAAGGGCAAATTTTTCCGAGTTCTCTAACTGGGTGGTTTTCAGTCACCGCCCTAGCCTTATTTGGTCAGATACTAGGTGTAGGACTTTGGGCTTATTGCCTTAAAAAGTTATCTGCTGGGTTTGGTAGCCTAGTTGCGTTGCTTATTCCAGCTCTTAGCGCTGTGGAAGGTTGGGCGATTTTCTCAGAACATATTGAACTGTGGACTTTGGTAAGTTTCCTGGTAATTTTATTCGGAATGTATTTGGCGCTCTCTAGTAGATCTGCGATCAAGTCTGGAGTTGAGTCTTCTAGTTAATTTAGCTTGAAGCTGTGAAAACCTGATTTTGAGACTCCTTGAGGGTTAAAGTACCAATTAAAATTAATATATATACTGTACAAAAGGTACAAATTTATTTATTGTAATTTTCGAGTAAAATGTAAATAAAAAAGTTAAATAAAAAAAATAAGTCCGTGGATTATGGTTTGCTGTTTAAGTACAGCAAGATGACGATAAATATTTTTTATGTGGTTAGATATTGAACGCAAACCTATACAATTAGTAATCAAGTTATGTCTACTTTAATTTCTTTTGCGACCTCTCACATACAGCAAGCAAATTGGTTTCTGTATAAGTTCCAACCTACAGGTTTATCAGACAAACTATCTATCGCAGTTAGGATTAAATCCCCTGTAGATATTAAAACTATCGAAACTACACTACAAGCCTTAACTGAACGCCACGCTATTCTCCGCAGTATTTATTACGAAGAAGATGGACAAATAATACAAAAAATCCGAGACACTGCTGATATATATCTTGCCAAAATAGATGCTTCATCTTGGAGTGATGAGGAATTAAATGAGCAGTTATCACAGCGGATAAAACTTCCTTTTAATTTAGAAAATGGATCAATATTTCGTGCTTGTTTATTTACTCGATCGGCGACAGACTATATTTTAGTATTAACCCTTCATCAAATAGCTGCCGATTGGGAGTCCTTATTAATTTTAGTGGATGACTTGGTAGGTATATATGAATCAACAATAAATTGTAAACCCCCAAATTTACTACCCATTAATAAATCTTACCGAGACTATATCCACCAAGAAGTAGAGTTTATCAATAGTGTGGAAGGCAAACAAATTGGTAAGTATTGGCGAGAGAATTTAGCGGATGACTTACCAGTGTTGGAGTTACCGACAACGTCTCCTCGTCCGAGTATGAGGACTTATGATGGTGCTGCCATCAAGTTCACTATAAATCCGGAATTAACTCAACAACTTAAACAACTTGTCAAAACCCAAGGAGTAACAATTGAAGAGATTCTATTAGCAGTATTTAAAGTACTGCTTTACCGCTATACGGGAGAACAAGATATTCTGGTGGCTTTATTACAGAAGCGAGCCAATCGACTATTATTTGAACAAGTTGTTGGAAATTTTAATAATGTTACAGTTGCTAGACAGGCAATTTCAGCAACTATTAAATTTACTGATTTGCTGAACCAAGTCAGACAGCAATTATTTGAATTAGATAGGTATCAAAATTATCCCTTTTCACTACTAATTCAAGAGCTAAAATCCTATACTTTAAGTCATCCTCCGATCTGTCAAGTAGCTTTTGGCTATTCCCAACTGGATAAGTTATTTAATGCCCAAGAAATAGACATAGAATACTACGAAATTCCACAACAAAAAGTAGATTTTGAACTGAGCTTAGAAGTAACGGATTTACAAAGCTATAGTTTGGGTTACTTTAAGTACAACACTGATATATTAGAAGCGGAAACTGTTGCTAAAATAGCCGAACATTTCCAGAATTTACTAACAGCATTTGTCGCTAATCCTGATACACCAGTGGGTAAATTGCCGATGCTGAGTGATGGGGAACAGCAGCAAATAGTACTGGCATGGAACAAAACTCAAACAGATTACCCTCAAAATAAATCTATCCATCAGTTATTTGAGAGCCAAGTAGAGAAAACACCAGATGCAGTAGCAGTAGTATTTGAAGACCAAGAGCTGACTTACTCTGAGTTGAATACTAAAGCTAATCAACTAGCTCACTACCTGCAAAAGTTGGGAATCGGACCAGACGTGCAAGTGGGAATCTGTGTGGAGCGTTCTCTAGAAATGGTTGTAGGGCTATTAGGAATCCTGAAAGCCGGAGGAGCTTATGTGCCACTCGACTCTAGCTATCCATCAGAACGTTTAGCGTATATGCTCTCTGATGCCAAAGTAGCAGTATTGCTGACTCAGGAATCATTAGTGACATCGTTGCCAGAGTATCAAGGGCAAATGGTATGTTTGGATAGCGATTGGGACGCGATCGCCCAGTTTTCCGAAGAAAATTTGAGCAGGGTCGTCAAACCAAAGAATCTTGGCTACATCATCTATACCTCTGGCTCCACAGGTAAACCCAAGGGAGTTGCCATGAGTCAACGGGCTCTAGTTAACCTGATTATGTGGCAGCAGCAGGAAGCAATTATTGGTCAAGGTGCGAGAACATTACAATTTTCTCCGATCAGCTTTGACGTATCCTTCCAAGAAATTTTCTCAACTTGGTATTCAGGGGGCATCCTGGTTTTAATTTCTCAAGAGGTCAGGCGCGATCCCTTGGCGTTGATGCAATTCATGGCTCAGAAAAAGATAGATAAGCTATTTTTACCCTTTGTCGCCTTGCAGCAGTTGGCTGCAGTTGCCCCTCAATGCCAAAATCTGCCGCAACTGCGTGAAATTGTGACAGCAGGGGAACAGTTGCAGGTGACTCCAGATCTAATTGAGTTGATGAACCGACTACCTTACTGTAGGCTGCAAAATCAATACGGACCGTCGGAAAGCCATGTGGTTTCTGCTTACACCTTGCAAGGGGCTGCCACAAGTTGGCCAGCACTCCCTCCTATCGGTCGCCCCATTGCTAACAATCAACTTTATATCCTTAACAGTGAACTACAGCCAGTTCCGATCGGTGTTGCTGGAGAGCTTTATATTGGTGGAGTTGGTGTGGCCAATGGCTATCATAACCGTCCGGAACTGACTGCGGAAAAATTCATACCGGATCCTTTTGGGGAACAGGGAGAAAGCAGACTCTACAAAACTGGTGACAGGGCTCGCTATCTCCGTGATGGCAACATCGAATTTCTAGGTCGTATTGATAACCAAGTCAAAATAAGGGGTTTCCGCATCGAAATCGGAGAAATTGAAGCCACCCTCAGTCAACATCCCACTGTCAAAGAAACAGTAGTAGTGGTCAGGGAAGACAACCCTGGTAATAAACGTCTAGTGGCATACATAGTGCCTGAAACCGAAACCACCTCAAACTCAGAACTATCAGACACTCAAGTCAATACTGAAATAGCTCAGCAAATAATACCACAACTAAAACAACATCTCAATCAAAAATTAGCAGAATATATGGTGCCATCTGCTTTTGTGGTGTTGTCCAAACTGCCGTTAACACCCAACGGGAAGGTCAACCGTCGCTCCTTACCTGCGCCGGATCTTTCTAGTTTTAGCAGGAGTGAGAATTTTGTTGCACCACGCGATTCTATCGAACAAAAACTTGCAGAAATTTGGTCACAGCTCCTTAATATTAACCCAGTGGGAGTGAAAGATAATTTCTTCGAGTTGGGGGGCCATTCCCTCTTAGCCGTTAGTTTAATGGCAAAAATTCAGCAACACCTTGACAAACAACTACCGTTGTCAACGCTTTTCACGAGTCCCACCATAGAAGATTTAGCCAATGTAGTACGGCAGGAAACTAAGGTTAGTTCTTCTTCTCTGGTACCCCTTCAAACTCAGGGTACTAAACCACCATTTTTCTGCGTACATCCTGCTGGTGGCCATGTGTTTTATTATCTAGAATTATCCCGCTATTTAGGTAACGATATCCCTTTTTATGGTTTACAAGTCCAAGGGTTTAATGAAGGAGAAAAAGTATTCACGAAAGTAGAAGATATGGCTGATTTTTATATCAAAAATATTCGAGACTTTCAACCAGAAGGTCCTTATCAAATTGGTGGCTGGTCTTTTGGAGGAGTAGTTGCTTTTGAAATGGCACAGCAGTTAGTTCAGCAGGGACAAGAGGTTAGTTTATTAGCTCTGTTAGACCCTTGGGTTCCCATCTTATTAGACCCCAATAAAAAAATCGATAAATTATACATGAGAGGTGTATTGAGTCGTTATTTTGGGGGAATGTTTGGTATTACTAATTTAGTTACTGAGGAAGAAATAATTGGTTTAAATTCGGAGAATCAAATAGAGTTTATTATTGATAAAGCGGAAAAATTAGAGTTATTTCCCAAGGAAGCAACTCGCGAACAGAATCGACGCTTTATCGATGTCATCATCGGTACTTTAAAAGCAACTTATACCTATAAGCGTCGGCCTTATCCCGGAAAAGTAACAGTTTTTCGGGCAGAAGAGAAGCATCCTCATGGGATTGATCCTCAGTTAGTTTGGGTAGAAATGTACGCTATTTTAGATGTAGCTGATATGGAGGTAGTTATGGTTCCTGGTAATCATTTTACATTCATACAAGACCCCAACCTAAAAGTATTGGCAGAACGTTTGAGTAGTCGTGTATAATCATTAAAATTATAGAGGTTAATTAATTATGTTAGGAACTGCATCAGAAGCTAAAAAGAAAATATACCGAATTATCTACGGTTACTGGCAAAGTCAGTGTGCTTATGTGGCCACAAGTTTAGGAATCCCTAACCTGTTGCAAGATGAGCCAAAAACCGTTGATGAAATTGCCGAAAAAACGTCAACAAACGTTGAAAAGCTTTATGTGGTTATGCGGGCTTTAGCCCATTTAGGGGTGTTCGTGGAGAAACCCGGACGGGTTTTTGCCTCAACGGAATTATCAGAACTTTTGATCAGCAATAATAATTCCCCTTCCATCGCTGACTTTTTAATGCATATTACTGAGCCGAATATGTGGGATGCTTGGCGGGAATTGGAAAACAGTTTGAAGACGGGAGAAGTCCCCTTTGAACTGGCCAAAAGTCAGGATTTTTACAGTGAGTATATGACCGCGAACCCTAACAGCAAAAAACTCTTCAACAATGCCATGAGTTTTTTGACTAATGAAGCGGTTGAACCGTTGTTTGAATTTTATGACTTTGGTCGTTTTGAAACCGTGATGGATGTAGGCGGCAATCAAGGAACATTAATTGCCAATATTGTGAAAAAATTTGGCTGCAAAGGAATTTTATTTGACTTGCCTAATGAGGTAGAAACTGCTCCTAATAATCTGGCAAAATATGGAGTAAATGATGCAGTACAAGTTGTTGGTGGCAGTGCTTTGGAATCTTTACCAAAAGGTGCCGATGCAATTGTGATGAAGTATTTTCTATCGGTGTTTAGTAAAGAAAATTCTATCAAAGTACTAACTAACTGTCGCGAAGCTCTCCCGAAACATGGTAAGGTCATACTACTCCAAACTCTAGTTCCTCCTGTGGGTGCCCCTGTAGAATATCCTGATGGAACTATACCAGCTTTGGCTGCGGTTCAAATGATGATTACTAATCCAGGGGGTTACTGGCGTACGGAACAAGAATATAAGGATTTATTTGCAGCGAGTGGTTTTAAACTCGAACAAGTTGTTTATACTGGGACAAGTTTGACAGTTATGGAATTTAGTGTTAACTAGTTAAACAACCAATAAGCACAGCTAATTTCCGATAGGAGGCTATTTCTAGAATTTACTAGTTTTTTAGCCTCATATCTTCAATAGCAGCATAAATCCAAATTAAATATTACTTGAAATTATTATCTTAAATTTATACTACCCATTCAATAGCTACAGGTGTTATATTTGATGCTTAACCTAGGGTGTAAATAAATCTATTTAATAACATGAATGCTCAAGGTATATTATCACGGATACAGTACCTATATTCATTTCCAATAGATTCCTTAGCTGCCTTAATAGGTAGCCTAATATGTCTGTATTTATCACCAATTTTTATCCGTTTGAGTGAATGATAAATAAGACCAAATGCTACGGCATTTAATCGTTTTTGGATTGCCGCTGTTGCCTTTGGAATAATCAATAGCTGGTTAAATGTTGGTCACCAAAAGCAGGAGACTCAATCTAAACTACAGAAAATTCATCTGGGAGCATAAAAAAGGCTACTGATTGCCGATGGGTTGCTTTTAGCGATGGGTACAATATGTTGGACGTGGTCTTTAACCCAGACCAGCGTTGCTAACTCTAGCATTATCCATAATTTGATTCCCATATTTACTATCTTAGGAGGGTGGCTAGGGTTTGGTCAGCTCTTTGATCGTCGATTTATCGTGGGTATATTTGTTGCGATCGCAGGAGTTACGTTACTAGAAATCAATGAGCTGTTCTCATTTAGAATAGGCCCACAAATAGTAGGGGATTTAGCAGCGTTAGTCTCAGCAATATTTTTTGGAGTACACCCATTAATAGCTGAGCAACTTCGCACTAAGTTTAACTCTGTGACGATTATGACATGGTCTTCAACAACTAGCTGTATATTGCTATTACCTGTTACTGTTTTTGCTAAAGAGCAACTTTTTCCGAGTTCCATAAGTGGGTGCTTTTCAGTCATCGCCCTTGCCGCCGTTGGTCAAATGTTGGGTATAGAACTTTGGACTTATTGCCTCAAAAAGTTATCTTCAGGGTTTGCTAGCCTAGTGGGGTTGATTGTTCCTGTTCTCAGTTCCCTCGAAGGTTGGGCGATTTTATCAGAACCTCTTACTTTTTTAGCTTTAGTCAGTTTTGTGGTAATCTTAGTGGAAAGGTATTTGGCTATTTCTAGCCGATCGGCTATTAAATCTGCCATTGAATCGGCTAATAGTTAAGTTTAACTACTGCATCTATCAAAATTTATTTTATTTTATCAACATCGAAGTATTAGGATTAAAAACTTGTGGTGCTATATCATTAAATCAGCAGAGATTTAGTAAATAAGATTAACCATCCCTAGCAATGACTGATTAACCCCTAAACAAACCTAATGCCTAAACAAGTTGGGATTGCACTGACGTTTATCATATTCCTGCTGTTATTTACAGCAGTGGGAATTTACTCCGCAACCCGCAAACAAAATACTACCACCGATTATTTACTGGCTAGTCGCAATGTCAACCCTTGGCTGACAGCACTGTCGGCAATGGCAACTGGTCAAAGTGGCTTCTTGTTCATCGCTCAAGTCGGTTTTGCCTACAAAATAGGCATTTCCTCCCTGTGGCTGACCATTGGTTGGGCAATTGGAGACTATCTTGCTTGGTATTTTATTTTCAAACGGTTGAGACAGCTCTCTGAGGAAACTGCTTCAGATACCGTCTCCTCCTTTCTCAGTCAAAATATGAAAGGGTCCCGTTTAATTGCCATTATCTCTGCTATAATAATCATTATATTTCTAGGTTCCTACGCCGCAGCCCAACTGGTAGCAGGAAGCAAAGCACTCAATGCGGTGTTCGGATGGAACTATAATTTAGGCATCATTATAGGAGCAGTAATTGTAGTTATCTACTGCTTTTCTGGGGGAATTCGCGCCTCAATTTGGACCGATGCCCTACAAGCAACAATCATGATCGGTTCCTTGTTACTGTTGTTAGTGGTGGCGGTTGCGAGTTGTGGTGGAACCGAGCAACTGTGGCAATCTTTGGCAGCCATTGATCCAGCCTTAATCAACTGGAATTCTTCTCAGCAACCATGGGGATTTGCACCTTTCTTTATCGGTTGGGTAGTAGCTGGTTTTGGTGTGGTGGGACAACCCCACATTATGGTGCGTGCTATGGCAATTGACTCAGCCGACAACATTGCTTTTGCCAGAAATCTCAAAGCTGCTTTGGGGTTAGTAACCTCTATCTCGGCGATGGGGATTGGCTTAGCAGGGCGAGTGCTGATGCCTGATTTGTTGGCTTCGGGGGATCCAGAATTGGCACTTCCTTACCTATCGTTGAAATTGTTACCAGTGGTTTTGGTGGGATTGATGCTCGCTGGGCTGTTTTCCGCCACTATGTCCACAGCAGATTCTCAAATACTCTCTTGTTCAGCTGCCATAACCCAAGATATTTTTCCCACTGCAGCTCAATCCTACAAATTGGCAAAGGTAGGAACCCTAACTGTAACAGCAGTAGTTTTGGCGATGGCCTTATTTGGCAATAACAATGTCTTTGCTTTAGTAACTTTTTCTTGGTCGGCTCTGGCTTCAGGTTTGGGTCCTTTATTAATCTTGAGAGTTTGGCAGCGACCAGTCAATCTAATCACAGCGATCGCAATGATGGGAATTGGGATTGCTACAGCGTTGATTTGGAATTTAGGACTTGATTTGTCCAGTGCTATTTATGAAGTGCTTCCAGGTATGGCTGCAGGAATGGCAGTCTATGGAATTGATCAGTTTTTGAAACATCCTAAATGATTTCATTCTAGTTCTGACAATTCTTGCGCAGTAGCTTTAGTCAAAAATATCGCTGACTATGACGCTGCCCTAAAAACAGCGTTTGAACATTCAGATCAGGTTTTAGTCGAAGAGTACATCGAACTGGGTCGGGGAGTCAGATGTGGAATCTTTGTCAAATACCGTGAGCTCGTGGGTTTACCCCTGGAAGAGTATCTGGTGAATCCCCATGACCACCCGATTCGCAACTATGAGGATAAACTAAAACGAACAGAAGATGGCAACTTGAGTTTGACTGCTAAGGATGGTGTTAAGGCTTGGATGCTAGACCCTAGTGACCCTGTAACCAAGCCAGTTCAGGCAGTAGCTAAGATGTGTCATCAGGCGTTGGGCTGTCGGCACTACAGTCTTTTTGACCGGAAACCCTGAGGGCGCAAGCCCCTAAATTCCATTTATGGGGTTAGCCCGAACAGGAATTTATTCCCATTACCTCTTTTTGATTTTGCACGTACCTTTTGATTGTCTCAAGTGGTGCTCCTCCAACTGTGGACAGAAAGTAAGAATTAGTCCACAAGGTAGGTAACCGACTTTTCAAGTGAGGAAATTGAACTCTTAGGTACCTGCTGGTTGCCCCTTTAAATCGTTTAACCACTCTGTGGATGCCAAACTGAGGTTCGCATTCACAGAGTAGGTGAACATGCTCAGGCATCACTTCCAGTTCAATGATTTCGACTTGAATCTCCTTTGCTATTTGGTGAAGGAGTTCTTTTAATTTTGCTTCCACCTCTCCCACAAGTACTGGCCGGCGGGACTTGGGACACCATACTACGTGGTATTTACACTATTAAACAATGTTTTTGTTGTATTTGAATTTATTTTTAACTTTGTCCTAAACATTAACTAGATTTTGTGTATATACTATACAAGTATACGCAAAATCTAGTCAAGGAGGTGATTAAAGTGTTGGTGATGGAGTTCAAAGCCGTTCTCAAAGAATCCCAGAAAAAAGCTGTAGACGAAGCTATTCGTACATCAAAATTTGTCCGCAACAAGGTGCTTCGTTATTGGATCGACAATAAAGGAATTGGCAAAAAAGAACTGTATCGCTACAACACTCAGTTAAGAGACGAGTTTAAATTCGTTAAAGACCTCAATAGTCATGCTTGCCAGGCGTCTGTGGAAAACGTAGAACGAGCAGTAGCGCGTTTTTTCGAGAATTGCAAAAAGAACGTTCCCGGCAAGAAAGGTTTCCCAAAGTTCAAGAAACATTATCGCTCGGTTGAATATAAGCAGTCTGGATGGAAGTTGTCCCCAGATAAAAAATCCCTAAAATTCACCGACAAGAAAGGTATTGGGAAAGTCAAACTCAAGGGAACCTGGGATTTATGGTGGTTCGACCAAAAGCTGATCAAACGGGTACGAATAGTAAAAAGAGCTGATGGCTATTATGTCCAGTTCTGTGTAAAAGTAGACAACTATGAAAATCTGGAAGTAACTGGTTATGCTCTCGGATTAGATGTAGGATTGAAAGAATTCTATACGGATTCCGAAGGCCGCACCGAACCAAATCCTAGGTTTTACCGAAAAAGCGAAAAACGTGTAAAGTTTTGCCAGCGACGAGTATCCCGAAAAAAGAAAGGTAAGGCCGTAGGCCACGCTTCGCGAACAGCCAACCGACGGAAAGCCAGAAATAGATTAGGCAGGGCACATCTTAAGATAAGTAGGCAGCGTAAAGAACACGCCAAGAGACTGGTTAGAAGTTACCGTAAGAATAAAGAAGCCTTTATGGTTAGTCGGCTATGCATAAAAGGGTTAAATCTTTGTTATTAAGGCTTCTTTATTCTAAGGTTTCGTCTCCGGCGCGTTGCGTAATCCGGTCTAACGACCTAGTCGCCTACGTTCGCGAAGCGTGCCGTAAGGCAAGACTTAAAGGTCAAAAACTTAGTGAAAAATCACTGCCTTGCTAAATCTATAAATGATGCAGGTTGGCGTCAGTTTCGGGAGTGGTTGGAGCATTTTGGTCAAAGGTTTGGTCGGATCACTGTTGCAGTTAATCCTGCCTATACAAGCCAAAATTGTTCTGAGTGTGGTGAAGTGGTAAAGAAGTCCTTATCGACCAGGACTCATGTCTGTAAATGTGGATGTAGATTAGATTCGCCGAAGGCGACGCTACGCGAACGCGACCACAACGCCGCCAAAAATATACTTAATAGAGCCTTGAGTACGGTGGGGCACACCGGAACTTATAAAAACGCTTGGGGAGATTTGTCCTCTACTAAACCTGGTTCCGGCCTGGTTGAGCAAGACAAGTCCGTGAACCAAGAATCCCCCGATTTCTAATCGTGGGGAGTGTCAATTCCGTATCGACCAACAAGGGCAACCTTGGTTTATAGAAGCAGGGTTGTATTGTTCTTTTTCTCCTAAAAGTGTGATTGCTTCTATGGCGAAAGCATCGGGGATATCTGTAAATCAGTTGTTGATGACAGCGATTGATGAAACGTTAATTGATAAGGCTGCGTGAAGGGAATAGGGAGCTTAGGATCACGGAATAGTCTGAGGCGGGGGCGCGGCAGGTGTGGGGAAATGGGGATAATATGGGAAGTGTGGCAGGTGTGGCAGGTGTGGCAGGTGTGGGGAGATGAGGAGTCAGATTAGCAACTAGCTCCCCAAGACAGTGCTGCCTAGGTATTCCCTATTCCCTATTCCCATTAACCCAGGACGAGGTACCTCAGCCAATTGAGAACTGCTATTATGAGTAAGTAACGTTGTTTTCCGTAACAAGAGTGCCACTCCCGAGTTAGCGATCGCATGTAGTCTTGGTGATGGCATAATACCACCATCACTATAGTGATCTAAATTGTTATCTAAATTACTCTTGATGGCTTCAGCCCATTCGTGATCAGGGTGTTCACCTGTGACACACCGATTTGGGTATTAGTGATTTTAACCTACAGGAGCCCGATCTCAGGGATTAGACTTTTCGACTAGGAGCTACCTAAAAAACTGGCTGAAAGCAGCTTTTTTGCTAATTAGAGCCGTTTCATCCGGATTAGTTGGGATAAACTGGTTTTGGCTGCTGATTGCCGCCATTTTGGCTCGAAAAATGGCCTATCTAAGCTAACCTTTGTAAAGACTTCACAGAAAATTTACAATCTGGTAGGACTATTCATAAGTAATTTACGGAAAATCACTGATACACGTGGTTAACTTTAGTAGAAGCAAAAAGTGCAGCAGGTAATCAAAGCATGTAGTCTATCCTAGTCACTACGGAAACGCTATGAGGTGCGCTTTCCGTGATGGCGAGCAATCCCTGGCCATCACGGGTCGCACCTCAAGATGCTAACCAGAGTGAAAAAACCGTACCATGCGGAATTTCTCTCACAGCCCTTGAGGTAAATAGTAACACGAGTAGTTTTAACAGTTAACTATAAAACATGTCAGGCTCTCCTCTGAATAAATTTCTTTTCAAACCCGTTCTTCTTGCCGCAGCGGTCTTGTCAGTACTGTCCTTACCAGTAGCAATTTTTGGCTCACAACCAGTCTCCATTCGCATTCAGGGAGAACAGTGGATGGATGGTGAAATTAAGGATCTTGCTCCCCCTTACCTAGGGTTGGTTGGAGCCTTAAGTTTGGGAGTCGGTGTAGCCAGTTTGGCAATTTCAGGGTGGCAACACTCCGCCCATAAATTTTCTCAAACTCAGGACAAAGTTTCCACTCTAGCTGAGGATATCCAGGCAAAAGAAAAAGAATTAGAAGACCTTAAGCTTTCGCTGTCGAGTTTGGCAGCTTCTGGACTCAATGATTTTATAGATGAGGCAGAAACCCATAGACAAGTTACAGAAAACGTTACGGAAAACCTTACTAAAAACCTTACCGACAAAGTTATAGAAAACGTTACAGAAAACCTTACAGAAAACGTTACAGAAAACCTTACGGAAACTCAGGATAACAGCCTTGAATTCCAGCCAGTATTTCAAACTATAGTGACTAGTTCGAATGTTGTTGAAGAGCCTTCCATAACAACTGCTACAAGGTCTGTAGAGGATGTAACCCATAAGTTTGCCTCAGCACAAACGTTTCTAGGTTTTGTGCGCACAAAACCTGTAGTTACCCCACCTATCGAAGTAAGTTCACCAAAACCCGAGCAGCTAGAGCAACTCAACACTCAACTTCAAACAATTATGACTCAGATGGCTTCTTTACAATCCGCCCTTGATGGCACACATAAAAGTCAAGGGATTGAGGTACCTGTAGGGAATAGCCCATCCAAAAAACTTGTTAAGTCCTGGTCTGTAAATGCTTAAGAAGGTTTAATACAAGTTGTTAGACGATTAGGGTGCATTGTTATCCAACCATAAGCTAAAAAGCATCTACTGGAATTTAATCCAGAAAGTTAGGTATAGATAGTTTACTGTTGATAATGATTAAAAATTGCTGAATTTAGTTTACCATTTCTGCCTTTGTAATTTAAAATTATAACCTCGATTTATAAATGGATTAATTTGGCATTAGCTAATTACTGGATTGTCACGATTTAGATGACCATGATCGTTTCCACAAAAAGTGCCAACAAAAGACGATAATAGCGCTCATTAAATAAAACTGTTAAGGTATGTCTGTAAGAGCGTGCACAGTTTGGCTGAGTATTATTATGAATATTATTCTGAGTACTATTCATGGTTCAGGCTTGATAGTGACCAACCATGAACCATGACCATTAACAATCAACTAAGATCAAAGTTTTGTCTTATCGGAAAAACTCTGACGGCGAGAGTGGAGTATTGTTTTGATTAGTTAAATTGGTTAGTGGGCGAATACTACCACTAACCGATGGTTGGGGTTTAAGTTCTGAGCGGTTTCCCCAGCCACCATTGCGTTCTGCTGCCCTAATGCTAGGTACTGATTTCCTGCCACTAGGTAGCCCTATCGGTAGAGTGTAACTGGCCTTTACGTAAGCTTGACCATCATTATTAAATCGGACGAGGTCACCTTCCATCTTGGGAATCTGTGGCTGTTGCTCTTCAGTTCTTCCTACCTGACCATAGGGCTCATAGGTAGCTACGAAAGAGACACTATTATTGGGGCTAACTGAGAATCGTCCTTGTGATTGATTGATTTGCCAAGCTTCCTGAAGGCGACCATCTGGTGCCACCTCCCATAGTTTAAGCCTAGCTTGCCATTGACCCTGGTCGTTTACTTCAACAACTTGGCGATCCAAAATGGAATAGGTTCCTAGGGGGTTAGAACCAAATAAAGGCTGTTGTGTCGGACGCAAATAACGAATAGCAGCTACAGCAATTTGACTTTGGTTAGGTAGATTACTAGTACCGGATACAGTATACGCACCAGGACGACTGGCTGCTTTCACACTTAGTTCTAACTCAAGGTCAGGGGATTCTTTTGGGGAGCAGCTGACACACAATGCCATTAGCATTAGGAGTACAGTCCCCTGGCTATTAGAGTAAAGTGAGCGAACTGTTTGACTTAAAAATTGGTAGAATCGCATAAGCATACGTATAAACAGATTAGATATCCCTAAGGGATAGCTTACAAAGAATGACTAATTGTCAGATTAGGGGTTGAAAATATCGACTATCATAGCAAGTTGTCAAAAATGAGCTAGGTTGATTGGTAGTTAGTGATGGATTTACCACGGAACCCTAATCAACGTCTAAAATAATCAATACCTTGATTGTTTATAATTGAGCGTTTATAATTGGTAGCTTATAAAATTTTATCGACTAAGACTAGTTATGAAGCAGCAAAGCAGGTTTAGACATACATCTTTATTGAAATTTTGTACTACTCAGTTGGCAATTGCTGGCCTAGTAACCCTAGGGATTCCTAATGGTGCTGCCACTGCTGGGAATCAATTTGCTTTGTGTGCCAAAGATCTCAAAGCGGCCAATATCACTTCAGAAATCGCATCACAAGCTTGTTCAGAGGCACTACAACCTGAGGATTTATCGTTGTGTGTACTGAAAATCAAGGTACTGACCTCATTAGCAGGCCAAAAAGCTTTAGGTGCTTGTACACGAGTCCGACGACCTTTGGAATTGGCTAGCTGTGTGATTGATATTGACAAGCAGATTGAAAACATAAATGCTAACTCAGTGCTGGATCACTGCCGTCGTAGCCTCCTGCCAGAGGAATTTTCTGAATGTGTTATTGGCTTGAATAGTGCCAATGTCGCTAGCCCTGACAAGGCTCTAAACACTTGTATTTCTGTTAATCAATATCCCTCCGAATTGTCTCCGACCTTTGCGCCACCTCCGGCAAGAACGTCGGTTCAGTAATTTGGTTGAGTATTGTAAGCATATGCGCTACGCGCACGCTGCGCGAACAGCTCTCAGCAGTCAAGTCGCGCTTACTGCAGGTCACGCTGCTTAACGCGCTCCAATTCAAAATTAAAAATTATTAATTCAAAATGACAATCAGTGGGGGCTTGTACCCGCCACTGATTGAAGACCACAAGTCGCGCTTACCGTAGGTCACGTTGCTTAAAGCGCTCCCTATCAAAGTTCAAAATTATTAATTCAAAATGATTCGGACAATTCTATATTTTTAATTTTTAATTTTTAATTTTTAATTACCCGGGGGGCTTGTACCCAGAATTAAAAAATTGCCAAATTAAGGCCGTAGGCCACGCTGCGCGAACGGATTTTCTTTATTTTGAAGTTTGTTTGAATTTTGAATTTTGAATTACCACTAGGGGTCAGCAGTCAGCTTTATGACACAGGCCACAAGTCCTGTGACAACACTGCAGCATTATTCCAATGCTTACCGATTTTATTCAAAAGCTGTTCGGTTTAGCTTGCCCTATGCTCATGGATCACATCAAGTAGCGTGGCACAGGCTTCTAGCCTGTGACTCATTAGCTGATAGCTGATACGCGACACGCGCTATAGCTGATAGCTGAATACTTACCTTCTGTTTATTGAAGCTTGTGTAAGTAATCAACAATTTCGTTAAATTTTTGCTCCACATTACCACTGGTGAATAAATCTTCAGCCTTGGCCAGACCTGCTGTTAAATCTTGGCAAATACCACAACGCCACAGATAAAACCCACCATTCCAGATAGCGGCTGGCATCAATGGGTTGGATTTACCCTTTAGGATTTCCTGGTACTGTGCCAGCAGTGTAGTGGTTGACTCAAACGGTAACTCCTTGCCAGCCAAACCGTATTCACTCGGATGGAGTAGCAAACGCTCAAACCCTTGACTGGCTGATGGTTGACTAATGGCTATGATGGCAGTGCGATCGCGTGGTAGGTCACAGCTACCCTCTAAGCCTTTGACAAAGGTAAAATTCTTGACAAGACGCAGCTGACATGTCTGTCTAAACAGATTTTCTGTAGGTGGATGAACATACCCGGCAACATGATGAGTTTCTCCTTGATCACCAGACCTATAGGCAGACCATAGAATTTCCATGGTTGCTATGGGTGGACGTTTCCCGATTTGGTCGCGGTAGGAAACTAACTGATGAGCTTGGGGAAAATGCTGGGGTAAATAGATAAATCCTAAGCCAGTTCTCTCCAATATTTGTTGCACCTGGGGCAGAGAAAGTTGGGAGAAATCCATGCCCAATCCCTGCCAAATCTGAATTAAGGGGACTCCATACTTAGTGGGCATACAATCTCCCCCATGCATGACCACAGGTACCCCAGCAGTAGCTAAGACTAAGGCGGTCAGGGGTGTGACTGGTGCAGTACGGCTTCGTCCATCATAGGGTGTTCCTAACACTGTAATCCCCAGGGATGAAGCAGACGAAAGTGACCGAGAAGCATCTTGTCGATGGTTGATGTCCCAGGGTTCTAACCTTGGTCCAAGTTGGTCATAAGCATCCAACATGCCTGCCAGTTCTTCACTGGTCGGTCGTTTGATGCGGTGGGCAATCATAAATGCTCCAATTTGCGCTGGTGTAGCCTCTTGTGTCAACATGAGGCGGATTGCAGTGGTGGCTTCCTCACGAGTTAACGCTTTCCCAGTGTGTACACCACTGCCCACTTTCTTTAATAATTCCCTGAAGGCATTACTCATTAGTGATTAGTCCAAAGCTGGAAACAGTGATCAAGCTTGAGCAAGGGCTGGCAGCTGGACGTTCCAAGCCTGAACTGTTGGCATGTCCAGCTGACGCACCAGTTTACAAAAATGCTGAATTGGTGGAATCTCTAAGCGATCGCGAGTCGTGACCAAGACCACCTGACGAGTCCACTTGGAATCCAAGGCAGAGACGCTACCTACTAGTTTGTTGGAGCTAGCCACGGATTCTGGTAGTTTTTCGAGGGATCGTACAGCCAGAGTAGAGTCTTGCTGTACATTGATCACGGCTGATTTGGGCAATAGGGCAATCAATTCTCCTTGGCGCACTACTCCTTGGAATGCTTCTAGGGTATTTAACTCCATAACTGCCCGCAAATTAGCCCCTAGCCGGGCAAACTGCTGCTGTACTAAACGTTGCATCCCGTAGCCACTTTTAAAGACTACTTGTGGGTATTTAATCAGTTCTGACCAGGGCACTGGTTGATAGTTGACTAAGGGATGGTCTGATGCCATCAGGACTTGGATCGGCTCTTCATAGAGTACCTCAACTACCATCTCTGAACTAGTGGTCAAAAAGCGATTGTTCATGACAATGGCCACATCCACTAGACCATCTCGCAGTACCTTCAAAGAGCGATCGCTTCCGAGGGCAGTCACTCGTAATTGCACTTGAGGATAGGCCCGACAAAATTGCTTTAATATCGGTGGCAAATAGTGAGCGCAGACTGATTGGATTGCTGCTACACACAATTCTGGCTGCTTGCCTGCGATCAAATCTGCTAATTCTTGGGTAGCAGTTTGCCACTCTTGACAGATTTTACGAGCACGGGGTAACAGCTGTTCCCCTGCAAGAGTCAACTTGGCGTGAGCAGTGCGATGAAACAGTGGCATACCCAAATGGCTTTCGAGAGACTGAATTTGTCTACTGATAGTCGATTGTGTTACGCCGCATTTTTGTGCCGCTTGTCCAAAATTACCTGTCTGGGTGACTGCCAGAAATGCCTGCAACTGCTCAATCCGCATGATTTGTCTAAGGTGTATGAGGTTTCATCATAATTCATTGAACATAGTAGATTTTTGGAGGAACTTCGGTAGAATTTGATACATTGACGCTGGCCAATTTAACTAAAGCCATAACTCCACCAATGTAATCTAGTCAACCAATTTCAATCGGGACAGTCACAGTCAAGGGAAAACAGAGCACTTCGGATTTCTGAAAAAGCCAAGATATTAAGAAAGTATAAATCAATAGATAAATGTAGCGTTTCCTGGTGTTGCTGAGGTAAATCTAAATTTTTAAACCTAATCATTACCACTATTATAACATAATGTCAATACTTATCTAATATAAGTTTTACTTATTTACATTATTTAATATAGCTAAGGGCAATTACTCGAAAAACCCTTTACAAAACTAAATATATTGCTTAATATAAATACATGAAGGCGCAAACAAGCCGGACGAACCTCGATAACTTCATATTCATACCCGCAATCATAAGAACATGACTACTGTATTACAACAGAGCAATACCTCTGTGTGGTCTCAGTTCTGCAATTGGGTCACCTCCACCAACAACCGCCTCTATGTAGGCTGGTTCGGTGTCTTAATGATCCCAACTTTGCTTGCTGCTACCACCTGCTTCATCATTGCTTTCATCGCTGCTCCTCCTGTGGACATCGATGGTATCCGCGAGCCCGTTGCTGGCTCCCTAATGTACGGAAACAACATCATCTCTGGTGCTGTTGTTCCTTCTTCTAACGCCATTGGCCTACACTTCTACCCAATCTGGGAAGCTGCTTCCCTAGATGAGTGGCTCTACAACGGTGGTCCTTACCAGCTAGTAGTGTTCCACTTCCTGATTGGTGTATTTGCCTACATGGGTCGTGAGTGGGAACTAAGCTACCGCTTAGGTATGCGTCCTTGGATCTGCGTAGCTTACAGCGCACCCGTTGCAGCTGCTAGCGCCGTATTCCTGATCTACCCAATCGGACAAGGTTCTTTCTCCGATGGTATGCCCCTAGGTATCAGCGGAACCTTCAACTTCATGTTCGTGTTCCAAGCTGAGCACAACATCCTAATGCACCCGTTCCACATGCTAGGTGTAGCTGGTGTATTCGGTGGTTCCTTGTTCTCTGCGATGCACGGTTCTTTGGTGACCTCCTCCTTAGTGCGTGAGACCACCGAAACTGAGTCTCAGAACTATGGTTACAAGTTCGGTCAAGAAGAAGAGACTTACAACATCGTTGCAGCTCACGGCTACTTCGGTCGTCTAATCTTCCAATACGCTTCCTTCAACAACAGCCGTTCCTTGCACTTCTTCTTGGGTGCATGGCCTGTAATCGGTATCTGGTTTACTGCACTGGGCATCAGCACCATGGCATTTAACCTCAACGGTTTCAACTTCAACCAGAGCATCATTGACTCACAAGGTCACGTGATCAACACCTGGGCTGATGTACTAAACCGGGCTAACCTAGGTTTCGAGGTAATGCACGAGCGTAACGCTCACAACTTCCCTCTAGACCTAGCTGCGGCTGAAGCTACTCCTGTAGCTTTGACTGCTCCAGCAATCAACGGTTAATCTCAACTTGGATTAATCAGCTAAGTTAAAAAAAAGCGCTCTCTTTTTGGGGAGCGCTTTTTTTTATTGACAAATTGCTCAAAATATTTATAGCTCAGCTTTCATCCCGACGCTCACCAACCATAGGTAGAGCGCCGGACATCCAGCCTAAAAATTAAAAGGTGAAGGTGGTTCTGAGGGTACCGATGACTACATCATCATTGTCAGAACTTTGGTTAGGATTCAAAAGCCAAACTACACCAGGAGTGACCGAGATGTTGTTGTTGAGTTTGTACTTATAGAACGCTGAAACCTGGTAGGCAAAATCATTGTCAAAGTTACTGTTGCCATCATCTAAATCCAGTCCTCTGAGGGTTGGTGCCGCACCACCAAAAATTCCGGCGAGATTACCTTTTTTGCCCAAATCGGGGAAAGCGATACCAGCAGCAAAGTTCCAAATTTCAGCATCACCCAAGCCAATCAACTCAGCATCGGTGTAGCCTGCCCAGCCATTGAGTACGATGTTGGGGGTAAGTCTCAAAGAGGTTTGAACACCGAAAGAGTTACTTTCGACTTTTGCGCTATCAAAGTCAACCGTGCCTAAACTGGTAGCATTCCCCAAGGCTGCTGGATTGAGATTAGCCAGGGCCGTGCCAGTACCCCCTAGGATTAAACGGGGTCGTCCATCAGCATTATCTTCGTAACCCCGAATGTAGGTGAATCCAACTTTGAAATCACTACCATAAACCAACTGAGCGATCGCAGAAAAGTTGCCATTGAATAGACCCTGGCCTTCTTGAGGATTGCTAGCGGTGTTGGAGATGTAACCTAAATCAATCCGAACATCCTTGATGGGCTTGATGGCAAGAGCAGCACCAGCACCAAACGGCCCAATCCGATAGATGGGATTACGTTCAGCAAAACGGGTAATAGCATTGGAACCACCAGCACGACCTTCAAAGAAAGGGTTAACGGTATCTGCGTAATAGTGATGGAGTGCTCGGTTAGCCAACAGTTGAACCGTTACCTTATCCCCGAGCGGGAACTTATAGCGCAAGATATCAATAATAACGTCATTACCAGTTGGTCCATCGTAGGTAAAGCGACCTTCTTGAGTTCCGGCCAGCTCACCACCAGCCCCTGTGAACAACCTTGGTACATCCCCAGCTTGGAGACGGGTTAGGAGCGCATCCTTACCGGTAAAGCTGGTTACGAAGTTGAGACGAGTCCGGTTGTGAAAAACGGTTTGAACATCATCAGCATCCCCTCCAAAAGCATCAGCTAGAGCAAAGATTACCTCACCCTTGAGTTTAGTGGTAGTGGAAAACTGATGGTCTTCTAAGAACGCTACTCGTCCTTCTAGGTTATCTACTCGTGCCCCTAGGGTAGCCAGTTCTGTTTCAAACTCCTGTATTAACCGTTGTAGACTTTCTAAGTCCTCACGGGTGATAAAATCTCCAGTAACGCCCCCCAGTAAACGCTCAATCTGGTTCAAACAGGAATTCAAACCAGCAGCAAATTCGTAGCGAGTCAAGGCTCGGTTACCTCGGAAGGTAGCATTGGGATAACCAGCAATACAGCCGTAGCGTTCTACTAAAGAGCGTAATGCTTCATAAGCCCAATCTCCAGGAGAAACGTCTCTGAGTTGAGACACATTAGTGACTTGTTCCATAGAGTCATCCTCTACAGTGTTTCCATTTAGTTGAGAAACACCAGTCACCGGTCCCATCAAGTCATCTTGTGCAGTTTCCTCGTCACCGTATGAGGTCACTGAATCACTAGCAGAATTACTGATAGTAGAATTACTGAGCTCCACCGTATCCCCAGTAGAGGCATCAGCGACTAATGGCAGATCAGAGGGAAGAACAGACTGAGTTATGGAGGTGAGGTCAGGGGCTGCTTCTACTGTCAGTGTTTCTACTGTAGTGTTAGGGTTGACAGCCGATTCTTGAGAGATTGTCTCTTCTGGCAAAGCTTCCTCAGTTGCTGCTACTGCTGAGGATGAAATCAATAGGGTTGCCCCAACAAACAAGGTGGGCGATTTTAGCACAGAGAGCCACAAATTTTTTGATCTGTTCACAGGGTTTCCTCACACTCAATCAGGGTTTTGATAGGTGCGCTTTCCGCATCTAATTATTAAATTCGCCACGGGTCGCACCTCTGGATCAAGTCAACACGACTACGGTCTCTTTTTAGGTATGTCACTAATTTATGACAAATTGATGACAATATGGCACACAGAGATAACAGATCAGGAAATACCAGCTTCAGAATTCTGGTAGTTCTTCTGCTCATCTTCCGATACCGTCATGGTCGTTTGTCCTGACTTAGTCTCATTTGAGCCCTTTTTGATCAGTTTTTGATCAAGGGATAGTTTAAGAGACGATTAACTTTACCGATTTAAGAATTACCTTGGATGGAGGTTTTGTTTGTATTTTTTAATACAAAAAATTTTGGCTTGATGGGATTAGAGCATAGTATCGATGCAATTATGTAAATAATTTCCCATATTAAATCAGTATTAACCGCTTTAATCCAAATTTTTGATATATTATCACTATTTATTTTAATTAATACTATTATAAGTAACAATAAACAATTATTAAATTCGGGAATCGGGAATCGGGAATCGGGAATCGGGAATCGGGAATCGGGAAAGAATAGGCAACAGGCAACAGGAAACAGGCAATAAGCAAGATTAAAGAAGCAATAGGCAAGAGTAAAGATTGAAATCAAAACATTTGTGTATCGTTAAGTAATTTATATGATAAAATACAGTGGTAGAATCCTTTGCTGGTCGAGTTTTATATAACGCTACGAAAGCTTACTCCCTACAGTTAGGTAAAGGGGAAGGCTACCGTTATCTCAAACCGGTGATTGCTCTGACGATTACCGATTTTATTATGTTTGCTGAGCATAATATGGTAACCTCTCATTTCCAGTTACGACAAAAAATAACCAACATCAGCTACGTATAAAATCCCTTAGAATTAGTGTTTGTAGAACTACCCAAGTTTGAGAAACAGTTGGAGGAGTTAGAGCAACTGGATGAGTTGTGGATGTATTTTTTAAAAAATGCGCCTTCCTTAGATACGGTGCCACTGAAAATGGCGAATAAGCGTAAAAGAGTATAAGGTAAAACTACTTGTTTTTGACCCAAATGAGGAGGTAGTTGTACAGTGGAACGATTGAACCAGTATCGGGAATGGATTCAGCAGGTATTAGCTCGACATAACCAGTTTGTACCTTCTTATGGTGAGATTGAACAATTTACAGTGTTTGACCACGACGATGATCATTATTTACTAGTAACAGTTGGCTGGTCAGGTGACCGCCGAGTTTGTGGTTCGTTGATCCATATTGATATCAAGGGAGAAAAAATCTGGATTCAACATGATGGTACTGAGGTGGGTGTCGCCGATGAGCTAGTAGAATTGGGAGTACCTAAGTCAGAAATTGTCATCGGTTATCATGACCCCAACGCACGTAAGTTGACCGAATTTGCCGTAGGATAAAAAAAGTCAAAAGGCAAAAGGCAATAGGCAATAGGCAATAGGCAAAAGGCAATAGGCAATAGGCAATAGGTGTGCCATTCCAGTAGTGGCGTGGCACAGCTAATTTGGTGCTTTAGTAAAATCCCTTATCCCTTGTAAATTAAGGTTTTTAACAAAAATCTATTGCACTATTTTAGCTGTGCCAGTCCAGTAGGGTGCGTTAGGGGGGGGTTCTCATTTTCCGCTTCGTAGTCAGGATTTGGACAGCCCGCCCCGTAACGCACCACCGGGTCTGAGTTATGCCTGAGTTGTACCTGAGTTGGGCTAACTCCCTAGGCAAGAGCGTTATAGTTTGAGTAGCTCATCTCACCGAGACCATGCCACGCTCACTCAGAGTTCGCCCAGAGTATATTGACCAGGTAAAATTAGCGGTTCAACGCAACGGTTTCCCTCGCCAGAAAGATTTAGCTGACGAGTTATTACTATCTCTATCAACTGTCAGTAATTATCTGAATGGGAAAGCTGTATATAACCTGCATTTTCAAGAAATTAGTGAAAAATTGGGGCAAGACTGGAACGCCATCCCATTCTTTGACGAAAATACTGGCAATGATACGTCAGACCATGGGACAGTAAACTCAGAAGTAGTGATCACACACTGCCCTGAAGAAAACTCTTCATTGATTTATGTCCAACGTCCTCCCATTGAACACTCCTGTTATCAAGCCCTTTTAGGTCCCGGTGCCTTAGTCAGGATTAAAGCCCCGAGGCTGATGGGGAAGACATTGCTGATGGTGAGAATGTTGGATCAGCTTGCCCAGAAGGGCTACCGAAAGGCCTATGTAAATTTCCACTTAGCCCATAGCAATGACTTAACCGATGTCGATCGATTGTTCAAGTGGTTTTGTATCAGTGTTGGTCAAAGTTTGAAGATACCGAATCGGTTGAGAGATTATTGGGATGAAGACTTTTCCACCGCTAAAGTGGATTGTACCGAATACTTTGAGAACTATCTTCTGCCTGAAGCTGGCGCTCCCGTGGTTTTATGCCTAGATGAAGTAGACCGAGTGTTTCCCTACCCTGAGGTAGCTTCAGAATTTTTGGGATTGCTGAGGGCGTGGCACGAACGGGGGAAAGTGGAACAGGTCTGGAAACGGTTGCGGTTGGTGGTTGTCCATTCCACAGATGTTTATATCCCCCTCAATATTAATGAATCCCCGTTTAATGTGGGAGTGCCGATTGAGTTACCAGAATTTACCCCCGAACAAGTCCAGGAATTAGCCCGACAACATGGACAGGATTGGAGTGAATCCCTTGTGGAGCAACTGATGGGGATGGTGGGAGGTCATCCTGATCTGGTACAGCAAGCCTTATCTCACTGCCAAATCCACGGTAATCACTCCCTGGCGCAACTGTTGCAAGCCGCTCCTACAGATGCTGGCATCTACGCTAACCACCTCCGACATCTGTGGCGGATGCTGCAACCACACCCAGACTTGGCCAAAGCACTGTTACAGGTGATTGATGCTAACGCTCCTGTGCATCTGGACTTGATAGCAGCCTATAAGTTTTACAGCATGGGGCTAGTGAAAAAGCAGGGCAATCAGGTCAGGCTCAGTTGTAATTTATATCGACAGTATTTTAGAGACCACCTAGGGGAACTGTCATGAGTACAGGAGCCTATCAGGTTGGGGGATGCCTACCACCGGATGCTACTACTTATGTGGTGCGTACGGCTGACGGGGAACTTTATCAGCAGTTGCTGGCTGGAGAGTTTTGCTATGTCTTGAATTCCCGCCAAATGGGGAAGTCTTCCCTGAGAGTGCGAACCATGAAACGGCTGCAAAACCAGGGGGTGGCTTGTGCATCCATTGATATTACGGAATTAGGAACCCAACAGGTTACCCCAGAGAAATGGTATGGCGGCTTAACCAAAACTCTGATTAACCGATTCGGTCTACAAGAAAAATTATCATTTCGGAGCTGGCTCAATGACCACAAAGATATTCCCCCAGTACAGCTTTTTCGGGAGTTTATCGAAGAAGTCTTACTGATCCAAATTGCCGAACCGATTGTTATTTTTATTGATGAAATTGATAGCGTTCTGCAACTGGCGTTTAAAGATGACTTTTTTGCCCTAATTCGAGCCTGTTATAACAAACGGGCGGAAAATTATGCCTATAATCGCATCAGTTTTGTGCTGTTGGGGGTGGCGACACCGGGGGATTTAATAGCAGATAAAGACCGCACCCCGTTTAATATTGGACGAGCTGTTGAGTTACATGGCTTTCAACTCCATGAAGTTGAGCCGTTAGTCAGGGGATTGGAGGGACATGTCAGTAATCCCCAGGCCGTGATCGAGGAGATAGTCAAGTGGACAGGAGGACAACCGTTTCTTACTCAAAAGCTCTGTCAGTTGGTGGTGAGTTCTGGGTGTTGGGATCCCCCCCAAATCTTAACAAGTTTGGATCCCCCCCAACCCCCCTTAACAAGTTTGGATCCCCCCCAACCCCCCTTGACAAGGGGGGAGATGGAGAAGGAGTGGATTGAGAAGCCCTTGACAAGTTTCGATCCCCCCCAACCCCCCTTAACAAGGGGGGAGAAAGAGAAGCCATGGATTGAGAAGGTGAGTTCTGGGTGTTGGGATCCCCCCCAACCCCCCTTAACAAGGGGGGAGAAGGAGTGGATTGAGAAGCCCTTAACAAGTTTCGATCCCCCCCAACCCCCCTTAACAAGGGGGGAGAAGGAGTGGATTGAGAAGTCCTTAACAAGGGGGGAGAGGGAGAAGCCATGGATTGAGAGGTTAGTGCGATCGCATTTTATTGACAACTGGGAAGCTACCGATGAACCAGAGCACTTGAAGACCATACGCGATGCTCTTTCAGAGCCGCTACGCGAACGCATTCTTTGTAATGAGCAACGGGCTGCCTATTTGTTGGAATTGTATCAGCAGGTGTGGCAACAGGGGGAAGTTGTTGCTAATAACAGTTTTGAAGAGGGCAAGTTACAGTTATCTGGGTTAGTGGTCAAGCACAGACTTGGAACCTCTCCAGTGCTTAAAGTCTATAACCCGATCTACCGTGAAGTCTTTAATCAGGACTGGATTAACCAAGAATTAGCCCAGTTACGTCCCTATTCGGAAGCCTTTAGGGCTTGGGTGGCCTCGGATTGTCAGGATCAGTCACTGTTGTTGCGGGGTCAAACTCTAAAGAATGCTCAAGCCTGGGCAAAGGGTAAAAATTTAAGTTATCAGGATCAACAGTTTCTGGCAGCAAGTGAGAAAAAGCAGATAGAGGAGCAAATCGCTCAAAAGGAACGAGATGCGGAATTAGAGAGAGAGAGGAAGGATAGGGAAGCAGCCCAGAAGAGAAATCTGGTACTAACTGAAGCGAATCGGAAAGCCAAACGACAGATGCTTTTCGGGTTGGGTGTCTTAATTTTAGCGTTATTGGGAGCTGGAATTTCTGTAAAAATAGCAGCAATTAGAGTGATAAACGCGAATCGCCAGGTTGATTCTGCCAAAATAGAACGTGACCAGGCAAAGGAAGAAGTTAAATATGTCTCGCAGCTATCTGAACTAGCTGTAAGACTTGACAGTGCAAATAAGCGCTCTGAGGCAGCAAGAGCCAGGAAACAAGCAGCTCTATCCTTTGAGATTCAAGACTATGAACTCAAACAAGCCATGCTCCTGAGCAATATTTCAATTGCTTATCAGCAACTTGAGCAGTTCGATCAGGCAAATAAGGCAGTTTCAGAAAGTTTGGATATATTAGCAAATTCAGATAAGATAAACTCTCTAGAACACTCAGCTCTTCTTGCCCAATCTTTAAATATCCAAGCTCGTTTACTCGCAGCTCAAGGAGATACTCAAAGAGCATCGTCTGGTTACGCCAAAGCTTTTGATACTATCCAATTATTAGGGAGTGATTTAACTAGGATAAATCCAGCTATACTGGTTTATTTTAGAGAGATTGTAGAGAGTGTTTATAAAGAGTTTATCGGGTTGCTTTTGGACTGTAAAGAAACTGGCTCTAAGCAGCACAATCTGATAAAAGTGCGTCAGATTATTGAATCTCTCCATTTGACTGAACTCAATAACTTCCGTGAGATAGTTCCCTTGAATCCTAATCTCATCGAAATTGACCAGATTGATTCCCAAGCAGCAGTAATCTATCCTATTATTTTAGACGACCGGTTAGAAGTAATTCTTCACTTGCCCGGTCAACCATTGCACCGCTACTCAACAGCTTTATCTGCAGAAGAAGTTGAGGAAACCCTTAGCAGGTTTAACCAGTTAGTGTATCAGCCGCATAGACGTGTATGGCGTATATTATCTCCAAAAGTTTACGAATTGCTGATTAAACCAGCAGAAACTAAGTTAGCTAAAAGCAGCATCAAGACTCTCTCTCGTATTTGTGCCCAATAGTGGGCTAAGAAATATTCCTATGGCAGCTCTCTACGACGGTGAGCAGTATTTAGTAGAAAAATATACCATTGCTGTCACTCCCGCTTTACAGATACTAGAGCCCCAGCCTCGGAAACAAAGACCTTTAAGAGCTTTGATTGCTGGACTTTCTGAGATGAATCGAGTTTCTAAAGCACACCAAAACTATTCAAATTTACCCTTTGTTGAGGTGGAGGTAAAAAAAATTAGCTCAATGATACCGAGTTCAGTCCTACTCGATGAGAGCTTCACTAGTACAGCCCTGGAAAACGCACTTAACTCCTCTTACTTCCCTATACTTCACTTGGCAACCAATGGAGAGTTTTCTTCACAAGATACATTTATATTGGCTTGGGACAAAAAAATTACAGCCAAGGAATTTGATGAGTTACTGGGTTCAAGAGAACAGGAAAAATTCGACCCGATTGAATTACTTGTTCTCAGTAGTTGTGAAGGTGCTCAAGGGAATAATCAAACACCTTTTGGATTAGCGGGATTAGCCCTAAGGTCTAGAGTACGCAGTATCATCGGCCCTCTGGTGTTTGTTGACGACCAAGCCACTGCTGTGGTTATGGTTCAGTTTTACCAAGAATTCACTCAACGGAACGTTACCAAAGCTGAAGCCCTGCGCCGTGCTCAGTTAAGTGTTTTGAAAGACCCTAACTACGATCATCCCTATTACTGGGCACCCTTTGTTATAATCGGTGACTGGCGGTAAGGGGCTATGACAACGATCTTGGTGTGGGGATTTTTTGATTAGACCTATCCAAAAACATAAAATCTATAGGAATTGATCAGCTTTCCACTGCTCCAAGGAATGCTATTAAAAAATTTCCCTTTCTGGTCAAACCATTTTGATATTCATCAATGCCATATTTATCGCTTCATCTATCCTCTACTTTAACAACATATACCGAGTATATAAAATATCATAATATTAAACTAGATGCCTTTTTAAAATAGTTAATTGGTTTGTTAAACTATCAGTAAAAGCTCAATCACAAGCATCCTAGCCATGTTCAGCACCACAGTCACCGATACCGGGCAAATCACTCTCCCCGAAGAAATTCGGGAGCATCTTAACCTTGTCAGCGGTAGTAGGGTTGAGTTCGTTATTGACGAAGAGGGTCAAGTAAAAATGTTTCCTCTCAATGTTCCAGTGGAAACCTTATCAGGGATCCTGCATCGACAAGGTAAACCACCAGCCAGCCTCGAAGACATGGAAAGCGCCATCTCTGAGGGAGCCAATGATTGGGATTGACACCAATATTCTTGTTCGGTATCTCACCCGCGACGATGAGCATCAATGGCAACAAGCCTCTGATCTGATTCAAAATAACCAACCCTGCTTTGTTGCCAACATCGTTTTGTGCGAACTGGTTTGGGTGCTCAGAGGTGCAAACTACCGTTTTCGTAAAGACGAAATCATCAACACCCTAGAAGCCATGCTACATAGTGCCGCCTTCAAATTTGAAAATCGCTCAACCGTCTATCAAGCTCTACAGCGATACAAAAAAGGTAAAGCAGACTTTTCTGACTATTTGATTGGGGCAACATCTCGTCAAGCTGGTTGTATAGAAACAGCAAGCTTTGATGGCAAGCTGAAGGGTGAAAGGGGGTTCCGTTGGTTGAAGTAGCAAAAGCCAGCTAACCCTACGTTGGTGCCGAGGTTAATTGATTATGGAAAAAGATGGGGATAGGAAGAATCAGCCATCTGTTCTACTTAATTGATGATCTTATTCAGGGGTTTGCTCAATTCCAGAGAAACGGTAATGCTAAAACCGGATTGTAGAGCCCTGATCTCTTTGACTTCAAGTTTTTTTAGCAGTTGTAGAACCCAGTGACATGGAGTATCAGCCACTGGATACTAACCACATTGCCTTGAGAGTCACAACAGACAGACACAGACATATCAACCGCTACAGGTTTACCTTGCCGTGGACACAACACCACTTGCCAGTCCTTGAGCTTTTGCAATTCCTGGAGCTCGTGGAGTTGGTGCTGGAAGCGATTAGACTCAGCGTCACTGATAAAGCTCATCAGCGGTTTACCCACCAGATAATACTGCTGTACGTTGAGTAGACTAGCAGCTGCATAGTTTGCTTCTTGGATAATTCCTTGACCATTGGTTACCAGGTAACCCTCGGGAGCCAATTCAAACAAATTATGGTAATGTTGTTGCCGTGATTCTAAGACAGCATAAGCCGCTTGCAAAGCCTCATACTTCTCGCTGAGTTCCTCAAAACCCGTAGAGAGTTCCTCTAGAGCAGCATAGAGCAGATCCGGCGGTGCATAGGATTGCTTAGTATCTAGTGATTCAAGTTTGAGGCACTTTTGAGCTGGAATCTCGTGCTTGGTAAAGTCAAAGCCTGGATTTGTGTCCAGTGAACTCAGAAGTGCTTTGAATACGGGATCGTCGTTTATATTCACTCGTATTTCTCCATCCACAGAGCAAGTCTAGGAACAATTGAGGCTGGATTACTCAACGGCCTTCTGCCAAATCGTCCCCTAGGGTTCGCGAGTGTACTTGATGCTAGCAAATTTTTGTGGCAAAATCATGAAGCAAACGCCCAGAATTGGCTGTTAAACCACGCTTGCTCCGCAATATCTTTGCTTTTTATTGATTTTTCTTTCTCTATGGATGGCTCAGATCGGCTCTCCTCAATTAAAATCCGCCTTAGGGATTTGAGTTAAGGGGTAGCCCACTTCTGAATTAAACCACAAGTATAGAGTATAGCACAAAAAAATGCAAGCGTTAGCAACGGTAGGCCCTGAAGGCTTGACGCACCTAGACTAATGGGAATTTACTGGGAATTTACAATCAAAATTTACAATGGGAATTTTTTGAGGGCTGCGATCGCATGCAAGCTCACGGAGTGATCTGAGTCTGCGACCAAGTCTTTCAGTAATGGTATTGATTCAAATTGAGCTAATTGTCCTAGGGACATAGCTAGAGTTTGTTTGATTTGCTGATCTTCGGTAGCCACTTGCCCTGATTGACAAAAGTCGATCAAAATCTCAGCGGCTTTGGGTTTCAAATAGTCTGACTCTACCATCCCCAGGACGCTAATGATTTCCCGACAGACTGGTGTGGGTGCCGACCTCAGCACTGCTTGCAACTGTTGTAGGGAATTGGTAGTAAACTCCCAACTGAAAGCACGGACAATCTCGATTTGTAAACTGATTGGTGTAGGTGGTGACTGGAGTGCCTTAACTAACGCTTGATGGGCGTCCAAGGTAGCTAAACGTCCGAGTGCGATCGCAGCTTGGTGGCAAACCTCCAAATTCAGGTCATAAAGCAATGGTTTAATCCGCTTGACTAGATCTAAATCTGGCAACAGAGTGCGTAGTAACCCTAGACCAATCACCGCTTCTTTCCTCACCGCTGCCACGTTATCGCTTAAGGCGTTCAGGAGCACTGGAGTAATTGAAGGTGAGCGAAAATTACTGAGGGTTTCAATAGCAGTAGCCCGTATTTCCCAGCTGGGGTCATTAACCACACTCAGCAATGGCTCAATAACTTCCGGACGATGAATATGAGCCAGGGCTTGCACTGCCAATAATCTGGCCTCTGGGGATTCTGGAAAACGGCTTAAAGCCGCCACTGCTGAAGTGCCAATGTTTGCCAGTGCTTCAGAAGCCATATAGGCTAACTCTTCATCCTCACCATCCTTCAGGAATTTGACTAGCACCATCACCACTGCCGGGTCATCAAACTGACCTAAGATCCGACCAGCAAACCAACGGACTTCCAAATCTAGTGCTTCATCTTCTAGGATGCTGATCACCGGAGCAATAACAGCTTTCCCCAGTTTTGGTAGCACCTTTACTAAATCCCATTTTTCGTGAAAATCCCCACTCTTTAGCACCTGTAATCCCAGACTCAAGGCTAGGTTAAATTCTTCATCATTTAACCGGTGCTGTGTCTGACCATTTTTCCCTAAGGACAACTGCTGAAGATGTTGAGTTAGTAATGAAAAATTTTCCTGCTGTCCAGCAAGACTGGCTTGTTTTAAAATGTTCAGCATTGTTTAATCGTTGCCTCACGGCAATAAAAAATTAACTGCACCAAATTAAGTGCATTTGACTACTATTCTCGATAGGAGAGGAGACTGATCCGACGAACAGCTGATTTTCCGACCCGAATATCGGACTCTAATTTAAGCGTTCTCCAATCAAAGCGTAATTATCAAATCAAAAATGTATTCAATGCAAAATTTTAATGCATTTAATACATTTTTATAAATTCTTTGTAACAAAAGCTACGATGTTTCACGATTGTGAAACCTATCGTTATATCTCGATATGGACTATTGATCTAATCACATCGACTTAGTCAGTGTTAGTCAGTGGGAACCTTACACAGTTAGACATCTTCACAATCCTGCCTGGTGGGAGGTTATCTCCACTGGGCATCTACCTTTAGGAGATGTCAAGGTGTCTACCTTTCTTGATGCAGTTGCTCACGGGGAGAACCCCCACGACCGCACTGCATCGCTAATTAACCCCAACCCAGAAGTGGGTTGAAGTAATTATCGTGGTCTCGGTGCCAAGCTAACAGTTAAATCTTATGTAAATCCCATGTAAATCCCATGGAGTGATATAGAACAATGTCTTTACAAGTCGAACTATTAGAACAAAGCTTTGATCAGGTTAAGCCTCGCGCTACAGAATTTGTAGCTAGCTTTTACGAAAATCTATTCACCGATTATCCAGCCGCCCAGCCTCTGTTCGATACCACAGACATGGGTGCCCAACAGAAAAAACTGCTGGCTTCCTTGGTACTGGTAGTAGAAAATCTACGCAAACCAGATACCCTCGGTGCAGCCCTCAAAGGACTAGGAGCCAGACATGTTAAGTATGGAGCGCTGCCAGAACATTATCCATTAGTGGGCAATAGCCTCCTAAAAACCTTTGAGCAATACTTGGGCGCGGATTGGACACCAGAAGTCAAGCAAGCCTGGGTAGATGCCTACGGAGCCATTACCAGCATCATGTTGGATGGTGCAGATTATTCCTCTGAAGAAGTGGAGTTAGATGCCCCAAAACCAGAGTCCACAAAACCCAGCCCCCAACAGTATGAGGTGCCGGAAACAAACATTAACTGGCCATTAATCGGTGGAGTGTTTGGCGCTGGTGGAATTGTTACCCTGATCCTGGCCATGCTGTTGTAAGCCATGGGGATGTAAATAGTTAACAATGCCAAGCAATCTAGGTAAGTTTTTTAAGCCCACTATTCTCCAATCCAAAGTAGTCATCATCGGTGTGATGGTGATCCTACTAACGTGGTTAACCGCTGCCTTCGCATTAGATCACCGCAGTGTGTTCCTTCCTGGCACTACCTCGGAGGGGCATGTTTTGTTTGAGGTGTCCTGTAACTCCTGTCATGAGGGGTTTAAACCGGTCACCAACGAAACCTGTATGCGCTGTCACGAAGCCGAAATGGCAGCAGATACTCACGGAACTAAAAAGTTCCGTGACCCCCGTTGGGCTGAACTCTTAACCAAGATAGATGTACTGACCTGTACTGCTTGTCATAACGAACACGTCCATATGTTTGGGCGAGGAGTTCACCTCAAGCCAGACCTATGTATGGCTTGCCATGAAGGCATCATCACCGGTGACTTAGCCAGTCATACAGGATTTACTCGGGATGGTTGCTGGACCGCAGGCTGTCATAATTTCCACGACCACCGCTCCATCTCCACAGGATTCCTGCGTCAGAATCTTGATCAGTTGCCGATGTTGCCAGAACCTGTACTGTTGGAGCGGACAGTTACTGCGGAATTAGAAGAACCGCCTACTCCCGATTTAGGTGAAGAATTCCTGGGGAGCGAGTCATGAAAAAACTGATTGTGATTCTACTCGTCCTAATTGGGTTGGTATTCGTCACCAGTATCCGAGGTAACGCAAACACCGTTATTGATGTAGCCACTAATGGGGGTGTGCCCAAAGACCCCGGTGCATCGCTTTCCCAAGCGGAATTAGTTGAGATTAATCAGTTGTGGGAAGGCAGTGCTCATGCCTTAGCAGACGTCAACTGCTCTAGCTGTCACCAAGACTCTGAAACTAAAGAATTAGTGGTTAAACCAACTCAGGAAAGTTGTCAAAGTTGCCATGAGGTAGCAGTTGAGACGTTTTTGTATGGTAAGCATGGCATTCGGATCTCAGAAGGACTATCTCCCTTGACACCAGCAATGGCTCATTTGCCGATGAAAGAGTCAGCGATAGACAAGCAAATGAACTGCAACACCTGTCACAATGTCCATTCTGTAGATACCTGGCAAGCCTCTGTAGATTCCTGCTTGACCTGTCATAATGACAGCCACTCCCTTAACTATCAAAACTCAAAGCATGCCCAACTATTTGCTGACCAAGGCACCTTACCCAGACCTAATGGTGAATCGGTAACCTGTGCTACCTGTCATTTACCTCGTCAGCAGCTGGAAAACACAGAAAACACCATTGTCGTTAATCACAACAATACGTTTACTCTTAAACCACGCGATCGCATGGTTAAGGAAGTTTGTATGAACTGCCACAGCGTCGAGTATAGCTATAACAGCATCTTCGACGATGAGCTAGTGGAGGAAAACTTTGCTGAACCTCCTACCCTAAAGCTAGAAACCTTTGATCTAGTTCGTGAATTTGAGAAGAAACGGTCGAGTAACGCTGAAGAGTAGTTAAAGCTACTAATTGCTACTTGGTAGTTAAAGCTACTAATTAACGCTACTAGTTAACGCTACTAGTAGTTAAAGCTACTAATTAACGCTACTAGTTAACGCTACTAGCTAACGCTAATCATTAAATTAGCGCTAGTCATAGCCATGTTATAGCTACGTCATAGTAATTAAATAGAACGAGAGGAAACACGAAATCATGGCAATCAATACATTGCTACATCGCATGAAAACCAAAGCTGTAGGCTTAGTTGCTTTAGCTTTAGCGATTTGCGTCACTGTTGTAGCTTGTGGCGGTGGTTCAAGCCAGCAAGCTGGAGGTGTTGCTCCAGAATTAGTTGTGGATTATATCCATACCGTGCTGTTAGCAGACCGCACCGCCTACACCAAGCACGTCATTAACCGCTTGACGAAATTAGAAGGCAAAGAGAAGCCAAAGGGAGTAGTTGATGCGGAAGCCACTGAAGGTTGGCAACAAACTGGTGGTATTCCCCTACCAGCTCAGATGTTCCGTCTAGGAGCAGAGATTGCTTCTGAGAACGGACAGTTTACTTACGGCTTAATTTCCCCTTGGAACATCAACGATAACCAAGCGCCAAAATCTGAATTTGAAAAGAAAGCGATGGCAGAAGTGGTTGAAACTGGTGAGCCTTACATGGACTATCAAGAAATTGCTGGTACAACCTATTATTCTGCAGTCTACCCTGATAAAGCTGTGGCTGAAGCCTGTGTCTCTTGCCACAACACCCATCCTGTCCACAAAGAGCGCTATCCCGACAAAGTCTTTGAGATGGGCGAAGTCATGGGTGGCATCATCATTAATCTGCCTCTAAAAGGCACCTAATTTTTAGGGGAAATGTGTCAGCTATTAGCTATCAGCTATCAGCTATCAGCTATCAGCTATCAGCTATCAGCTATTAGCTATCAGCTATCAGCTATCAGCTATTAGCTTATGGGCTACGCGCACGCTACTTGAGGTGCTATCACCCAAAGGCTGACTGCTGACTGCTGACTACTGACTGCTGACTGCTGACTGCTGACTGCTGACTGCTGACTGCTGACTGCTGACTGCTGACTGCTGAATGCTGACTGCTGAATGCTGAATGCTGACTACTGACTGCTGACTGCTGAATGCTGAATGCTGACTGCTTAAAAAATAGGTTTAACCGAAAAGCCACTATGTTATGAAGCCCAAATTTTCTACCTTAATCATCCTCACCTTCATCTGTGTGGTAATTCTGACTCCCTTTGCCCTCAGTCCCCTTTATCTACCGATGCTGCGGGACAATTATTTTAAATGGTATCAGCTTTTACAAGGGGAACTTTATAAGCAAATTACCGGCTATCTATCCCTAGCCTTTGTATTGTTTGAGATGGTACTAACGGCTAGAAAGCGTAGTCGTGGCTGGATGATTAAGTTTACTATTCCTGGTTCCATACAGCTGTGGCGGAGTTTACATATCTTTTTGGGAGTCGCCCTTTTAGGAACAACATTAATTCATACCATTGGGGCGACAGGGAAGAATTTTAATTCTATATTCCTTTGGGTATTTTTTGGTGTAACCCTATCGGCTTTAGTCGGTGTTGTGGCGGAAACCGGGGTGCTAGAATCTCCTAGAAAATATTTTGGTTGGGTGCCAGCAAAGGATGGCATTGGCACGATGCTACCGGGTATATCTAAAGGTCCCCTAATTCGTAATCTACGCTCTATCTGGCTATCCACCCATATCTTCCTAGTCAGTGTCTTCTTTGTCATGCTAGGATTTCACATATTTCTCGCCTA
This sequence comes from Moorena producens PAL-8-15-08-1, assembly GCF_001767235.1. Lineage (GTDB taxonomy): Bacteria > Cyanobacteriota > Cyanobacteriia > Cyanobacteriales > Coleofasciculaceae > Moorena > Moorena producens_A. The sequence continues at coordinate 4,597,467 of NZ_CP017599.1, read as the reverse complement.
TTACTATCAGTAAACAGGGAATAGGGAATAGGGAATAGGGAATAGGGAACAGGGAATAGGGAACAGGGAATAGGGAATAGGGAGGTGTCGGAGGTATATTTGATTAAGAGAATACTTTGGCAAGAGGTAATCATGAATAGTGATAAAGGAAAACTCAGGGCAAAACTCAGCATTGTTGTAGGAATAATCACTGTTGTATTCGCCGCTGGAACATTTTTCCTAACTCGTTCTGATGTATCTAGCCTTAGCACTTCGAGCGTGGCTGGGTTAGCTCTAATCAAGACAATGGCAAAGCAATCCGTCCCTTATGACGTTGCTCTGAGCAATAATAAGCCAACTGTAATAGAATTTTACGCTGACTGGTGTACCACTTGTCAATCCATGGCTCCCATACTAAATAAAGTACACCAACAGTATGGAAAAACTGTCAATTGGGTGATGCTAAATATAGATGACCCCCAGTGGGCTAAACCGATTGAAAAATACCGAGTGACTGGTGTGCCTCAATTCACATTTCTAGACAGTAATCAACAAGAGACAGAAATCCTAGTTGGCAAAATCCCTGAAACAATTATCACTAAAGTGCTGCAAGAGCTATTATCCTGAAAACAGGATGACCATAGATGACAAGCTGTTACAAGTTGCAGGTTAGAAAGTTACAGGTTAGAAAGTTACAGGTTAGAAAGTTACAGGTTATTAAACTTTAAACAAACCAACTTTCAACCTTCAACCCTTCAACTTTCAACCCTTCAACCTTGGCCTTTTGGCCTTTAGGCCACGCTACGCGAACGGCCACGCTACGCGAACAACCTTCAACCTTGGCCTTTTGGCCTTTAGGCCACGCTACGCGAACGGCCACGCTACGCGAACAACAACACAACCTTAAATAATATCTGTCTAGAAAGCTGCCAACTTTAAGATACCGATATCAAAACTACGAGACATTACTGCACTAGTTAAGTCTGCACCACTAAGGTTAGCACCACTCAAATCCGCTCCCTGAAGGTTAGCACCACTTAAATCTGAGCCCTGAAGGTTAGCACCACTCAAATCCGCTCCACGCAAGTCTGCTTTGTGTAAGTTAGTTTCAGTCAAATTTGCCTTGATTAAAGTAGCTGCAGTTAAGTCTATCCAACTGAGGTTAGCTCTAGTAAGGTTCGCTTCGGTAAGGTTAACCCCTTCTAAGATAGATACATAAAGCTGAGCACCACTAAGATTTACCCCCTCAAGATCTACCCAACTCAACATTTCATCAGTCAGATTGATCCCCCGAAAATCCCGTTCTCCCCTAGCATATCGCTTCAGTACTTCCTCAGGATTGGTTGTGGTAAGTTGGCTAGATGGACTAGTGTACAACAGCATAGATAACCTCAAACGTGATCTGGATTCGGTCTGGTGTTAGTGACAATTCCTTACAGATGAGAAATTATAGACAGACCGTGATATGGCCAGTATCGAAGTATGATGTTAGCGATCGCGTTTACGGAATAGTTGAGTAATGTTTAATTTAGTAGGCTAATTGACTACACCTTTAAGATTAAAAAATTGCTAAATGTATAAATGAATACAGTATTAATTTAAATTAATGGTAATTGTAGATGACGTTAAGGCGTTTTGGTAAAAGCGATCGCTTAGTTTGAAAAAAGCGAAAAAAAATATAATTTAGGAAAGAGCTTCTGTTGATAAAATTGTTTGAGACCAGGGTATATTATATAGAGATAAGTTATAAATTATTGGTAAAAACTATTCATAATTACCTTCTAGTTACTGAACCATGTTATGTGCTTCCAAGATTGACCAGTATGTTCAAAAATAACCTAGGATTGCTATATGCTTGAGCATACCTTAAAATTTATTGGCTCGATTAAACTAGCTGTCCCTTTACTTAGTATGATTGTCGCTATCTTAATTGGGGCGACGTTTTACGAATCTCAGGTAGGGTCAACTACCGTGCAACAAGAGATTTACAAAAGTCCGTGGTTTGGGGCCTTAATGTTCCTACTAGCCCTCAACTTAGCGGTCTCAGCTCTGTATCGCTATCCCTGGCGAGGTGCGCGTAAAATCGGCTTTGCTCTGACCCATCTTGGTATCATCGTAATTATCGCTGGTTCAGCGGCTGTAATCCACTTAGGTGTAGAGGGCATGTTACCTTTGCGCACCGATATGGCTTCGAGCAATCAGATTCGGGTTGAAGGGGAATTGTTGGAAGTGATGACACCATCATCAGAGTTGCAGCAGGCTGATGTATTGATCAAGCCAGATGGTTCAGTGATCCCCAAGCAAATTGGTAAACTGTCCTTGCTAGACTACAGCGACAACACCATCAAAACAGTCAGTTTTACCGAAGGGGCAACGGCAGATAATCTAGCAGTAGATAATCCAGCTGTGCGATTACGCTTGAAAAGCGATCGCATGGGGCAAACCCTAGAGCGCTATTTAGCTGTAGCCCCAGTAGCCTATAGCAAAGTAGGGATTGGGCCAGCTGAATTAGAAATCATTCAGGTAGATACGGTAGCGACAGGAAAAGGCAAATCTCTGCTATCCCCCCCTCAAGAACAAAACCTGAGTCCTTGGGGAAGCATCGAGGTAACCTCAAAAGAAAGGGAAAATACAGATACAGAGATTATCGATATAAAACAAGCTCTGTCATCCCAAGCCCCAGACTCCTCAGTCAAAGTCGTCGATTTTTGGCCGGATTTCCGACTAGACAGCAACAACCAACCTACCACGGCCTCCCAACAACTGAGAAATCCCGCAGTACAGTTGGAGGTATCCACACCAGAAGGGCTTGAACGCTGGTTTGTGTTTGGAAAGGAAAACTTTCCCCCAATTCGTTCAGTTGTATCAGGAGAACCCCTAGAAGGAATTGAGATTAGCTATAACATTCAACCCCAGCAATCACAGGATTATTTCCGGGTGATCGTGACTCAATCAGGTCAGCTATTCTATGCTGCCCATTCCTCGAAAGGATTTAAATCTGGGACTTTAGAGGTTGGAAAAGCTGTAAGTCCCGGTTGGGCAGACTTCCAAATTACCCTAGACGAGTATATTCCCCATGGCAAAATTAATCGTCAGGTCATACCTGTATTTGACCCAACCGTTAAGGGAGTACCAGCTTTATTAGTCAGCACCGAAACCGGAACCCAAACCTGGTTACCCTGGGGCGAACCGACTACCATTAACGAACCAACAGGAGAAATATTTGCTGCGTTTAGTCCCAAACTCTTGCAACTGCCGTTTGCGATCGCATTAGAAGACTTCATCGTAGAACGCAATGAAGGCAGTGATTCCGTTGCCATGTGGACTAGCAAAATCCGGCTCGAAGACCGGGATCACAATGTCATCTCCCACCGCAACGTTTGGATGAACCATCCCACCTGGTATCAAGGCTGGAAAATAGCCCAAGCTTCCTGGAATCCCGGTGACTTAAAACAATCAACCCTACAAATCAAGCGAGAACCAGCCTGGGTAACTGCCTTAACCTGGACAGGCTCCGGTCTAGTAATCAGTGGCATCACCATCATGTTCTATGGTCGAGGGGTAGCCAAAAAACTGCGCCGCCAGCCACAGGAGGTTGAAAGTTGTAGGTTGCAGGTTGAGGGTTGAAAGTTGAAGGTTAAACGTCGTTCGCGTAGCGTGGCCAATAGGCCAAGGTTTAAGGTTCAAGAACGTTGCAGGTTAAACGTTTGACAGCATCTTTAGTACCAAAATTATTTCTAAACCTGTCCTTTTGTGTTCTGTGTGCCCAAATCCGAAGTGGCCTTGTACTACCATTCTCCCTAGCATACTTTGTTCTAGTTCAGATTAGCGTTTACCTCTGTTTAGCTTTTACCGCTGTGCTCTGATGAAACCACTCCAACTCCTAATCGGACTCTGTCTCGGAATCGTAATCCTGATCATACCTCCAACCCAACTGCAACCATCACCCCTAGACCCCTTACAAACCCTAGCGGTTCAACTGGATGGACGCAAAAAACCCTTAGACACCGTAGCTCGAGAAACCGTAGCCAAAATCCACGGTTCAACTAACTACCGCCTAGAAAACAATCAAACTCTCAACTATCTCCAAACCTACCTATCCCTATGGTTTAATAACCGAGACTGGAACCAAGAACCCTTCATTCTACTGACCTACCGCCCCCTCAAAGAAAAAATTGGTCTTGACCTAGAACAAAAATACTTCTCCTTCGGAGAATTAGTCAGTTCCAACCTAGGTGCCATGGTTCTGGAAGCCAATCAAAAAGAAGCGGACAACATTGAGCTGACCAGAGACGAACGAGAAGCCCTCACCATAGAAGACAGACTGGCATTAATGTTACGCACGGTAGGTACTGATACCCTACCCCTAGTTCCCCATCCCAGCGATAGTAAAGGCACTTGGGTAAGCATACCTCAATCGCAACAGTATTACACCAACGAACAAATTAGCCCTCTACAGCAGAGTTACCAAATACTCAAACAAACCTATCGTTTAGATCCCCTACTGACTACTGTTGAGGTTGGGCAAGTCGCCGAAACACTACATCAGCAGTTAGCCGCTCTTAGCCCTGAAATTTACCCCAAGGATTCCGTGCTGCAACGGGAAGTTAACTTCTCTAGTTTTCGCCCGTTTAGTAAAGCCTGGAAAATTTATGCGATCGCATTACTAGTCCTGTTATTAGGATTATCCTTCAAACAATTCGACCTCTACTCAGGTGCAGTAGGAATTTTCCTCACAGGTCTTTTCATCCAAGGCTACGGCTTTATCACCCGCATGGAAATTGCCGGACGTCCCCCAGTCACCAATATGTATGAATCCGTAGTGTGGGTTGGATTTGGGATTGCCGCCATTGCCCTAGTATTTGAGCTAATCTACCAAGCAAAATACTATCTGTTAGCCGCTGCTCCTTTATCAATCCTTTGTCTTCTTCTAGCAGACAGTCTTCCAGCCGTTCTAGATCCAAGTATTGCCCCCCTTGTACCAGTACTACGGGACAACTTCTGGCTCAGTATCCACGTTCCCACCATTACCCTCAGCTATGCTAGTTTTGCATTAGCAATGGGATTAGGACATATTATTCTAGGACATTATCTAGTTGCTCCCCAATCCTTTCAACGAATTGCCCATCTATCAAAATTCAACTATCGAGTCCTACAAATTGGTGTTTTACTGCTCACTACTGGCATTATTCTCGGTGGGATCTGGGCTCACTTCTCCTGGGGTCGCTTCTGGGGTTGGGACCCCAAAGAAACCTGGGCGTTGATTGCCCTAATGTGTTACATAGTCCCCTTACATGGTCGTCTGGTAGGATGGTTAGCAGACTTTGGCATGGCAGTCATTAGTGTAGTTTGTTTTAATGCTGTGTTGATGGCTTGGTATGGCGTTAACTTTGTTCTCGGTACTGGTTTACACAGTTATGGGTTTAGCACTGGTGGCTCAGAATTAATTGTCGGTACTCTCGTTGGCTTAGACTTATTATTTGTAGCAGCTGCCGCTACCAGACATAATCGTTGGTTGCTCTCTAACTCTAGTGAAAATTTAGTGAAACAATTGAGCCCAAACCAACCGGTGATGGCTAAAGAAAATTAAAACAAATTCAAACTAACTAAAAATGCATAATACCAACTAATGAGGAAGAGATTATCACCCTAATTTAGCTGGTCATAGTTTTGATTAAAAATTCCTAGTTTGAGAGATAATATAATTAATTTTTAATTATGGTTTATTATTAAAATAAATCGTTTGCAACATAGAGGTATACAATGGATCGTCGTAAATTTATGGGCTGGTTTGGTGTTGGTGCATTAGCTACTTATCTACCAGTAGCATTAGCTGCCTGTAGTCCTGAGCCAAGTCCGCCAAAAGCAACAGAAAAGAAAAGCCCTAATATTGATAAGTCGGTGCGAGAGGATGGATTTCAAGCCGTTGGCACAGTGCAGGAGTTAGAAGAAAAAGGCAAAATTAGCGACAAGATAGCAGATATTCTAGTCGTGCGTAATCTGAGCAACAATAGTCTTGTTGCCGTAAACCCTAGGTGTACTCACCAAGGTTGTAGCGTGGATTGGAAGCAAGAGGACAAAATATTTAACTGTCCTTGCCACGGTTCTAAATTTGATTTAGATGGCAAAGTAACGAAAGGACCTGCAGACAAACCCTTGACAAGCTATGAAACAAAGGAAGAAGATAATTTAGTTTTGGTAAAAGTAAGCTAGTCATTTAGGATTAGTATCAGGTTTGATATTGCAGCTGAAGTCCCCCTTTTTAAGGGAAATTTAGGTGCAGCTGAAGTCCCCCTTTTTAAGGGAAATTTAGGTGCAGCTGAAGTCCCCCTTTTTAAGGGGGATTTAGCGGGATATATTTGCACTTCATGGGAGAGAGAATTGCTATAACTAACCTGCTCCTGCCCCTTTCCAATTCAAAAATTAAAGCTTTGTTCATTTAAAATTATGTCTTGATAAGTACCTGACTTCACTAAACGACCTTGATCGAGTAAATAGATACAATCACAATGTTCAATAGTAGAGAGACGATGGGCAATGATAATCATCGTTTTAGTGCCATTCAAGGATTTAATTGCTTCATTAACCAAGTATTCAGTTTCATTATCTAGTGCAGAAGTCGCCTCATCTAGGACTAAAATTTCCCTCTGATGGTAAAGTGCGCGAGCAATTCCTATCCGCTGACGTTGACCACCAGATAAACGCACTCCCCGTTCACCAACAACAGAGTTAACTCCCTCAGGCAATTCCTCAACAAACTCCGCAAGTTGAGCAGATTGCATAGCCTGATCTAATCGTTCTCGATCAATCAAATGCTTTGGAATACCAAAGGCAATATTTCCTTCGATTGTGTCATCTATGAGAAAAATCGACTGTGGGATGTAGCCAATTAAATTTTGCCAGGAACGCAGGTTATTATATATCGATTTACCATTGTACCTAATCTCACCACTTTCAGGTGCTAACAGACCTAAAATAACATCAACTAATGTTGTCTTCCCTGAGCCTGATTTACCGATTAAAGCAATAGATTGACCTTTGTTAATAGTCAACGATATATTCATAATAGTAGGGTCTAAAACCTTGGGATAGCGGTAGGTAATTCTATCAATTTCGATGTGATTATCCTGGTGTGATAGACTTCTATTAACGTCAATGGAGTTGACAAAATCCCTGAATTGAGATGAGGGAGTATTAGGCTTGGATAGGGCAGATAAATCTGATAAATATGTAGGCTCAAAAATTTCCTCTACTTCAATCTCTTCTAACTCTTTTAAATCCAAGTAGATTTTATTAATCGAATAGCTGGAGTTTCGCATCAAAGCAATATTAGATGTTAAATGACTAAATGCTGGAATCATACGTACGGAAGCCAAAGCAAAAATACCTAAAACTTGGATAATATTTTCTGTCCCAAGGTTAAAGACTAAGACTATAGAGACAAAAGCAACTAAAAATGTCACTAAAATCGCTTCAATTATAATGCGAGGCAAAGCTTGAAACGTATGAAACGATGTCATGCCATTAACCAGTTGATCGACTTGATCATTCATTTGCTTTTCAAAGTAAGATTCGCAACCAATAATTCGTGTTTCTTTTAATCCTCCAAGGCTATGATTTATGATGCGAATCATTTCTTCCTTAGATTGAGATACCTTTTTTCCCCATTCGGAAATTTTGTCTTTAAATTGGTAGATAATTCCTAAGGGAATTAGTAAAATCAAGGCTAGAGTGATTGTTGCGATTGGATCGGTGATTATTAGTAAAACAACTAAAAATACTATAATAATAAAACTAGCTACGGTTTTTAGGAAAGGAATCATGAATTTTACACTAAAAACTCCAGAGTCTTCCAAAACCGTGTTGATCAAAAAAGCCGTATTTTTCCTAATATGAAATGTGTAAGGAGCTACCAAGTAGGCATGGAGCAAATTTGAGGATAGTTCACCGTACTGAGTAAAGCTAAATTTAAAGATATATTTTTGAGCTTGGAAACTTAATAAGGATTTAGTCCAGAAAGCAAGAATAATGATTAAACCTAGCAAGGCAATAAACTGAACTTCAGAAGTTAAACCTAACTTGACATAAACCCAATGCAGCCGATAATTTAGTTCAATCAACCTTGGGTTAGTAGCTAACCCCATAAATGGCCCGACAAGTCCAATACCTACAGTATCCAGGAGAGAGGTTAGTAAGATTAATAACAGAAGAGGGATAAGTCGGAGTTTTCTTTCTCCGAGGATGTATAAAAAATTTGACAAATAGCTAACCATTTGGTATGTAAATTATTAGGATGATAAAGGAATAATTTAGTTTAAATCAGCTTTATGATGTAGTCAAAGATAAGAGGGAGGATTAAGGTTAGGTCAAATCTAGACAATTTTCCCAGTCCGATCCATTGCCGACCAGCATCAGGAGACGCTGGACAATCTCAATCCCTTCCTTCCACAAAGCCATTCAGCTCTAGAAGGTGAACTAATGGCCAATTGCGTTGATTGAAGCAACTCTGATTAGACTGTTAGCATCGATAACTTTTATAAACGAGTTTTCAATATGCAGAAGCCCACAAGCCCTGTTATTGTCGGCATTCTGTCTAGGTTATAGCTCACAACCTATTTAGAAGTTTTCTAATTACCTTATTTATTAGAAAACGGCAAAAAAACTAATACTTTTATAGTTGTGGTTTAACCTAATATTTGCTATAATAATTCACGGATTAATTGAAAATATTTTTTGATTTTATATTAGATTTTTATAGATAATTATCATAAAAATTTATAGTGTGTTTTCTCTGATTTTTTCTCAGCCAAATGCCGGGAATCAGGATAAAATAAAATGACAGGTCCGCGCTATCCACGCTCTCGGACCCCTTTAGGGATGATGGTACTACCTTGCCCTTAGTGCTTACTTCACTAACCTGAAAAATGCTCAAATGACCAATGACGACTGGCTAGAAATCGGTAGAATTGTTTCCCCCTATGGGTTAAAAGGAGAGTTGCGAGTCTATCCAAGTTCTGACTTTCCCGAGAGGTTTGAGGAGCCAGGACAGCGCTGGTTAAAACCACCACTTCCCCCTTCCTCGCGGGGGATTAGAGGGGATTCCTCTCCCCAGGATAATCCACCCCAACCTGTAGAATTACTTTGGGGACGTTTTGTCCCTGGTAAAGGGTTATATGTTGTGCAGCTAAAGGGGGTAGACAACCGGGATCAGGCAGAGGCGTTGCGCGGTTATCAACTGTTGGTACCAGCCAGCGATCGCCCAGAGTTAGAAGAAGATGAGTATCACATCTTAGATTTGATTGACCTTGAAGTCTTTAATCAACTCACTGGTGAAGCTGTGGGGGTAGTCGTAGACGTGATCCCAGCTGGTAATGACCTTTTGAAAGTCAAATTGCTATCTTCAGTGCAACCGCCCCCAACCCAGCCGGAAACTCCACCACCAACTCGAACTAGCAAGAAACGCCAACCCAAAGGTAAGAAAGAACCACAGCCAGCAACGGTACTGATTCCGTTTGTGAAAGCGATCGCACCAGTGGTCGATCTCGAAAATGGTCGGATTGAGATTACGCCTCCTGCCGGTTTACTAGAAGTCAATCAACCTTAAGTCATAAATAATTCTAATGGATCTATAATTTGGCAGGCAGATTTGGCAGCCAGCCAGTAAAATCTCCCCTTCATCCCTTCATTTGCATAGGAAGTTCTCCTTGTGAGGGCGATAAGCGCCCCTAAATCCTGATCAGGTCTAGCTTTCAGGTCACTATTATCCCAAATTATACAATGCGCGATCTTCTCACTTACATCGCCACTTACCAAGGGAGGCTTAAGTGGGATCTTGCTGGGAGTGTAAAGCTGATATTGAAGCATTAACCTTAGCAATCCTTGCTAGGTCATGTTTAATCGTCTTTTAATATCAGTTTTTATTATAACTAATTTATCATCCAGAATCAACTTAGTCCCTAAATGTTTAGTAATATTAAAATGAGTAAGTTAATTAAAGTTAACAAAAAGCTATGTCTACACAAAATACATTATCCTACCACACTACGGAAAACCATGTTTGGAACTGGCAAGGTAACCAGATTGAATACACCGTAATGGGGACTGGTAAGCCTCTACTTTTGGTTCATGGTTTTGGGGCATCCATTGGACATTGGCGCAAGAATATTCCTGTCCTAGCCGCAGGGGGTTATCGAGTGTTTGCCATCGATCTGCTGGGATTTGGAGGTTCTGATAAACCTGCCCGATCCTACACCGTAGAGTTGTGGCAACAACAAATAAAGGACTTTTGGGATACCTACATCAATGAACCTACCATATTTATCGGTAACTCCATTGGTGCTTTGTTAAGTCTGATGGTGGTCACAAACTATCCTGAGATTGCTGCTGGTGGTGTCTTAATCAACAGTGCTGGTGGACTCAATCACCGCCCTGAAGAGCTAAATCTACCTTTACGGTTGGTGATGGGAGCTTTTACCAGATTAGTGAACTCTCCAACCTTTGGACCGTTCCTGTTTAACCGTATCCGCCAGAAAAATCGCATCCGCAGCACCCTCCGTCAAGTCTACTGTGATTCAGATGCCATTACAGAGGAACTTGTAGAGTTAATCTACCAGCCTGCTTGTGATCCCGGTGCTCAAAAGGTATTTGCATCAGTTCTTACTGCTCCTCCTGGTCCTAGACCTAGTGAACTTTTACCGAAGTTACAAAGTCCTCTACTCATTCTTTGGGGAGAGGAAGACCCTTGGACACCGATTTCTGGTGCTACCATCTTCCAAAAACAGAGTCATCAGGGTAAAGACGTAAAATTTGTAGGAATTCCTAAGGCTGGTCACTGCCCTCATGACGAAAACCCAGAGTCCGTAAATTCACTGATTCTCGATTGGTTGTCATCTCGCTGGTGAAATAGAAAAGGAAGTCATTAGGGTCAAGCACGTAAGTAAGAAGGGTAAACGTTAACATTTACAGCTATTTATAATACTGAAGATTACCCCTGTAACCCAAGAGACGATTACGTAAATTCACTGATTATAGATTGGCTTTTTTACGGATATAAATAATAATAAGCAATATCCCTGAAGCCATGAAAATAGTATCGGTGATTAGCCGTAAGCACATAGTGATTATGGAATCAACAGCTAGATTTTCGGTGCATAGATTGTTAGAGCGAATCCATGTGAAGTAACCGAAATTGAGTGAGTGTTAGCTATGTACGTGTTATTACTGATGACCGGAGCGGGAAGAGTTAATTTAATGGGCTCTTGAAGAGGTTTGAATGATTTAGATATTATTAAGAAAGCCTTTGTCAGGGTGAGATTGCTCAAATAACCTGCTATGGTGCCTCTGAAATCAAAATCAGGTAAAGCTCTTGCACTATTCCCGAGAAGTATTTAAGTGAATTCACGGCAAGCTTTTTGAACTCTTGCGGATTCTTAAAGATTGTTTAAGTGGTTGTCGCGACGTCTTTATTGTCAAGAAATATCACAATTTAGAAGAAACCCAACTTGGCTTCCAAGCGTTACGAATTTAACGCGGAAGCTTTAACTCTTTTGTTGCCAACATAGGATTTACACAGTCAGGGGGTTAACCCCCCCATAGATGATGGGACTATTAGGGAGACTATATCACTTATCCTCTACTAATAGTTGTGAATATATTGTGAATGCAGAAGTTCTATAAGAATTCTTAGGAGGTCATGTATGGACAGGAGGAGATCATAATAATGACAATTGAAGCATTAGCCAAGGGCTATATGACAGCTCCAGCCTATGAAGCTCCTATATCGTTAGTTAAAGAGTTTCGTCAATTTGTGATTGACTTAGCAAAGGTAGAACTGCAAGGGGTCAATTTTGAGTACGTTGACTACCAACCCTACTTTCGAGGAGCAGATCTATGTCTGCATGACATCAAAGCGGACTTTGAACAAGGAAATGTTAAAATCAGCGCCCAATATAATGAATCAGATCTACTAGGTAAGGACGTCAACTTAATTTACCGATGTATTCATGAAAGGCATCACGTTAAACTAGATGTGGACTTTGGCTGGGAAGGCGAGTGCGCCATTGCTGCTCACATTATGTCCTTTACGGACAACCTGTTGTTTAAGCAACTTCTGTATAGCGAGGGGTTAGGACAAGTGGCTGTGCGCCTGCATACAGGAGAATTTCCTGATGACCAAAAAGTCGTTCTCTTTGATGAAGAGGTTATACATTGTATGGAGAAGACAATGAAAAATGTCAGAAATATCCGATGCCAGAACCACTAATTGAACTGAAGGGAGTGAGCAAATCGTTTGGGAGCAATGTCATTTTGAATCAGTTGGATCTAAAAATTTATCAGGGTGATGCCCTAGTCATTATTGGTCCTTCTGGAACCGGAAAATCAACAATTCTTCGGATTATTGCTGGCTTACTACCTGCTGATGTCGGTGAAGTTTATGTTAAAGGGCAACGGCGCTCCGGTTTAATAGAAGATGCTCAAGACCCGATTGGCATTGGTATGGTATTTCAGCAGGCAGCGTTGTTTGACTCGCTGACCGTGGAAGAGAATGTGGGTTTCTTGCTCTACCAGCACTCTAAACTACCACATCATCGCATTAGGAAATTAGTCAATCAAAGTCTGGAAATGGTAGGGTTATCTGGTATTGGAGACCGCTACCCAGCTGAGTTATCAGGAGGTATGCGCAAACGAGTCAGTTTTGCCCGTGCTATCATTTCCAATCCCGATAATCCCAGGGACAACCCAGAGGTATTACTCTACGACGAACCAACCGCTGGACTTGACCCGATCGCCTCAACAGTAATTGAAGATTTAGTACGCCAGATACAACGGGACGAAAACGCTTGTAGTACTTACCTAATGGTCACCCATCAGGAGAGCACAATTCGCCGCACCGCTGACCGGGTTGTTTTTCTCTACAAAGGCAAAGTACAGTGGTCCGGCAGCGTTGGGGAGATAGATACCACAGATAATCCTCTAGTGCAGCAATTCTTTAGTGCCAGTACCACCGGTCCAATTCAAGTAATAGGTTGACTCTAGATCAGGAGACTGTTTTTCTTCATTAATTTGGTTAGGTTCGTTGGCTAATGGTTGAATGGCTTTAGGCATAAGGGCTGTAGCTTGAATAGTTCCTTGGCTAAGGGGCTCTAATGACTAGTCAACGACCAGGACCTGTGTTAGCCATTCCGGCTGATCTCCATGCCCTGTCGATTAAACAACAAAATGATCAGGTGCGTGCCCGTTCGCGCCCCGCGTCGGCTTTGCCGATAGGCGCGCCCAAAGAGCGAATTTAATTCTTAATGGTAAGAGCGCACCTATGGCTTATCGGTCACAGCATGATGGTCGAATGTATGCTTACGGTCCTGGGCGGACATACTCCGATCTGCCACAAAAGGAGTTTGACAAAGTTGCTCCCAACTTGCTAGACTAAACGTAGTCATAACGAGTACGTATAAAACGTCTGTCTTTGATAATTGGTAGCTTTGACGAGAACAGAGGACAACTTGCTCTACTCAAACACTCAGCACTCAGCTTGCTTGACCCTTGACAGTCAAGCAGACTCAGCATATGCGCATTCGCGCACGCGATCGCGTTCAGCATATGCGCATTCGCGCACGCGATCGCGTTCAGAAATCAGTACTCAGCACTCAGCACTCAGCACTCAGCACTATAGTTAAACAGAGGTTAGTGAGATGGTGAACATTGTTGGAATTAGTGGTAGTTTACGTCCTCAATCCTATAGCTATCAGGCTCTAAAGCATGCTATAGACCGAGTTAAAGCTAATGGTGCATCCACTGAAATCCTCGACTTGCGTCAGATGCAATTACCATTTTGCAGTGGTGATAGTGACTATGCAGACTATCCAGATGTCACCCGATTACAAGAAACCGTGAAGCAAGCCGATGGCTTAATTCTGGCAACACCGGAATATCACGGTAGTGTCAGTGGTGTACTTAAAAATGCCCTAGATTTGATGAGTTTTGAACATCTCGAAGGGAAAGTTACCGGTTTGATTAGTGTATTGGGGGGTCAGTCGAATAGTAACGCTCTCAATGACCTACGGATAATTATGCGCTGGGTACATAGTTGGGTGATTCCAGAGCAAATTGCAATTGGTCAGGCTTGGAAAGCTTTTGGTGAAGATGGCAAGCTTTTGGATAAAAAACTTTCCGAGCGCTTCGATAAATTTGCTGACAGTTTGGTAGCAAATACTCAGAAGTTAAGGTAAGCTCAAATCCAGTTAGGGACTTGGGTGTAAAAAAAATACCAATTAAAGTAGGGTGGCCAAAGTATAGCAATTCTCATTTTGAGGCGCGCACTACCATGGGAATTTAATTCTTAAGGTGCGACCCGTGGCGAATTTAAGAATTAGATCCGGAAAGCGCACAAAGAGCAGAAAGCGCACCTATTCGGTTTTAGGGAGCAGAGGACATTGGTCGTGGGCCACGCTTTCGGGCAAAGCCTAACCCTGTGCAAACGCGAACGGAGGAGCTAGTAGCGCTGCATCGCTTTGTGCCTCGAATTTGGCAATTTGGAAATACCATTACACCCATTGCTATAAAAAAAACTGGCTGTGTTGTGAAGGGTGCTACCCCTCACAGCACAGCCAAGCTGATCATCAATTACGGCACAGGATGGCTGATTTGTGCGATCTGTTAGGTATGTCTTTATTAAAAACCAATTTAGCATGGCTGTGTTGCCAGTTTGGCAGTAAATTAGATTTCCACTGCACTTACTCGAACACAAGTATCTATAAGTGTACCTAATTAGGAGTTATCTTAGGTACTGAGTCACCTGATAAGCAAATTAAATTATCCTTATGAGTGTTGATTATTCCCCGTTGGCGAAGCTTTCCTATCAACCGAGTGACAGTCACGCGGGTGGAGCCAATGGCACTACCGATTTGTGCGTGAGTTAAGGGAAATGGTAAGCAGTAACCTTGTTGACACGGTTCCCCGAACTCTTCAACCAAGAGTATCAGAAATCCCAAGAGCCGATCAATGGTTCGTCGCTGTCCTAAGGTACTCAGCCACAGGAGTTTGCGTTGATGCTGAAGCCTAAATGCATCTAATATCTCTCGTCGGAAGTGTGGCCAGTTGTCTAAGTCATCCCAGTACATCCATACCACAGCAGTTTGCTCAACGTGGGAGTAAGCCTGAAGTGTGAAGGGTGAAAGGGCAACAATTTCAAAGGGCTGACCCGCACCAATGAATCCTAAAAACGCTTCTTCCATATTCTGATGGGAGCATTGAGATTCAGAACAATTGGGGCTAGCACTGACTTGAGAAGTACCCACCAAACGGATTGCCCCCCGCTCTACCAAATACAACAACCCAGGACGGGTAGGAATCCGCTCATCTTTGCTAAACGTCCTATAACGGTAGTGTTCCTGTCCCCAATCTAAGATCCTTTGCCAAGTTACAAAGGGTCGGGATACCTCTAATGGGTCGGATGGTGAATACATAAGCTCCGAGCCTGATGGATACACAAGTTTATCTAGATCTTACATGGAGTCCAAAGTAACAAAAAATACCTTGAGGATTAGCTCATGGCGCGTAAATTTGTCAGGTAATTCTGCTGCCCTGAGATCTCGATTACAAGAACAGATATCCAGAGCAATGGTATATTCTGGTATTCCCCAGTTGATATTGGAAACGATTCCTTTAGAACGCTGCTCAGATAATACTGGTGTAGCATATCGCTCAGCGATCGCTCTCAAGCTTTCTCGCGCCATGCAGCAAAGTCCTCTAGCCATTGCTCATCAGTTAACTGTATCTTTGCCAACCATAACTCAAGATGGTGGGAAACAAAACTTGATCGAATTCGAGGTTGAAGTAGCTCCCCCAGGCTGGATTAATTTTTGGCTGACAGATCACGGGTTAGCAACTTGGTTACAAGATTGGATTCAACCTTCAACAGACACGCTGATTAGCTTTCGCCCTCAACAAGGTCAAAAGAATCTATTGCCCTACTTAGAACTTAGCAATCAGCACTCAGCACTCTTGACACAAGATACTTCCAAGATTTTTAGAGTTCAGTATGCCCATGCTCGTTGCTGCTCACTCCTGCGCTTGGCTCATCGCCAGGGCTTAATCCAGATTCAGAGTATGGACTTGAAAACCTCTAGGGGACTGATAGTTGTGCCAGATCCAATTCCCTGGTTAAAAGACGACCTAGGAACACAGACAAATCAGCAGCTTATACAGTTTGTCCATCCAGCAGAAAGACTTTTGATTGGTCAAATCATGGACTTGACAGACTACTTTAGTGGAACCGAATCAAAGAATTGGCTAAAACTGGCAAGTTCTGTGAGCAATGCTTTTGAGCAGTTCTACCGTAGCTGTCGCATTTGGGGGGAGGTCAAACACCAGACCCCTAGGCTGGCTCAAGCCAGGTTAGGATTAGTGGGAGTAACTCAAGTAGTCTTGCGATCGCTTCTAGAAGAGCAACTGGGTGTCCCTGCACCAGGTGAACTTTGACCGAAAAAAAAAATTTTGCCAAAGGGGTTGACAAATCCAGAAAGTTTTCGGTATATTTACGGATGTGTGAGGAGCGAACCAGTCAGGGAACCGAGACGAAACACGGCCAGTCGTCGGTTCCCTTTCTGATTTAATTACCTGATTTAATTGTTTGATTGAATTGGCCTAGGGAGATACCGCCAGTAGCAAAGCTGGCTTTGTACCGAGACGCCGAACCTTTGACCTAAGGAAATTATTGACTTAACTAAATATCCATGTCTGGGATTGGGGAGAAGCCGACACTTACCAGATAGGTAAGTCTCAGAGTATGTCGCTTCAAGAAAATTAGGGTTATTGGCTGCTGTCTATTAAAATTGACAACCAAAGCTGAAAAGGCTGGGTTGGTGCGATTCGTTGGTTAGAAACCTTACCCTATAAAGGATAAGGGGGATTAACCGCAAGGTGAAAACCTTGACAACTTGATAGTCATGATGGTGAAAAATCATCCCTCATGAAATCTGAGTGACAGCCCTACCCCTACTCACTGAAACTTAACAAGTTTTAGGGTAAAGCGGGGTCGAACAGTGAAGCGCTATAAGCCAAAAATGGCGTTAGTAACAGGCAGAGGACTCAAGGGTACACATGGAAGATACAATATAATCATCGTTACCTTTAAGCAGCGAAATAAGGCTGATACGCTGCCAGAGACAAAAGTCCAATGGAATAATAGGATTATAAGATTCAGTCCTCTTATAATGATTTCCCTAATTCCCGGTGAATAGTATCACCCTAAAAGTCCAGAAAATGACTATCAGGAACGAAGTAACTCCATAGGTGCTCTTAGAGAGGTCGGTCTCTAAGTAGGTAGTTAGCCGCATGGCCTATGTGAGAAAGATTGAGTCAGAAGCCAATGTCTGAAGTAATGTTCAGAATATGCTGACGGACTCACGTTATAGGAAAAGGTGAAGCTATGAGTAGCAATGAAAATGTCTAAAACTAGGGGGTTCGCCCCACAGTCGGAATGGAAGAAAACCAACTGGCGAAAGCTGGAACAGGTTGTCTTCAAGTTGCAAAAACGGATTTACCAAGCCTCTCAACGTGGCGAAGTTCGCGTGGTTAGAAAGCTCCAAAAACTCCTGATGAAATCCTGGGCGGCAAAAATGATTGCGGTCAGAAAGGTAACCCAACAAAATAAAGGCAAAAAGACTGCCGGAATAGACGGGAAAAAAGCCTTAACACACAGGCAAAGACTCGACTTAGTAGCCAGCCTAAAAATACAAAAGAAGCCACAACCGACAAGAAGGGTTTGGATACCCAAACCTGGAAAGTCCGAAAAACGGCCTCTAGGGATACCTACAATATATGACCGAGCACTCCAAGCTCTTTCAAAACAGGCACTTGAACCTGAATGGGAAGCAATCTTTGAACCTAACTGCTACGGATTCCGGCCAGGACGGTCTTGTCATGATGCCATCGAAGCAATATTTACCGGTATCAATCATAAATCCAAATGGGTTCTTGACGCCGATATTGAAAAATGCTTTGAAAAAATCAATCATGATGCCCTCTTGAGGAAAATAAACACTTATCCATCTATGAGACGCCTGATTAAATCATGGTTAAAAGCCGGAGTGATGGATAATAAAAAACTTTTTCCCACAGAAGAGGGAACTCCCCAAGGTGGCATAATATCACCACTATTGGCAAACATAGCTCTCCACGGAATGGAAGAACATATCAAGAAATATGCAGAAACACTAAAAATAAAAAGGAGAAGTAAAAAGCAGAAAAGACAAAGCATAAATCTGATAAGGTATGCAGATGACTTTCTCATTATGCATGAAAACAAAGAAGTGGTAGAGGAATGTAAAAGAATCATTGATGAATGGCTAAATGACATAGGACTGAAATTGAAACCAGAAAAAACTAAATTGGTACATACAACCAATGGATTCGACTTTCTCGGATTCAACATCCGTCAATACAGAGTCGGAAAGTACCAATCAAAACAAGGTTTCAAGACCATCATAAAACCATCAAAAGAGAAAGTGAAGGAGTACCTGGAACGCCTATCAAGAATAATTGATAGACACAAATCTGCTCCACAAGAAGCCCTGATAGAGCATCTAAAACCTGTCATAAGAGGATGGTGTAATTATTACAGAACGGTCTGTAGTAAAGAAACCTACTCAAAGATAGACCACCTACTCTGGAACAAACTTCAAAGATGGGGTTATAGGAGACATCCAAACAAATCCAAATCTTGGGTAACCAATAAATACTGGGGAACGAGGGTTGAAAAACCTAAGAATCCCTGGGATGCCCCGAAAATAGACAATTGGGTATTTATGACAAAAAAGGAGATACACCTACAAAGACACGCCAAAACAGAAATAATCAGGCATGTCAAAGTTAAAGATACCCAAAGTCCTTTTAACGGTAATCTAATTTACTGGAACACCAGAATGCAAAAACACCCAGAAATGACCACTCAAAAGGGTAGACTTTTGAAACGGCAAAAAGGGAAATGTAATCATTGTGGTCTAACCTTCAGAGATGGAGATGTAATGGAAAAGCATCACATAATACCACGTTCACTCGGTGGAAACGACCTAGACAAAAACCTAGAACTACTCCACTTACACTGCCATGATGCAAAGCACGGAAAGAAAATCGATTCTACTGAATTAGATGACAACCCATTCTAGTGCAGAGGTACCAATGACAATGGTTCCTATAACGAGGAGCCGGATGAAGGGAAACTTTCAAGTCCGGTTTTGAAGACGAGTCAGTGAGGTGACTCACTGGCTTAGTTTAATATTACGGTAGCAGTAAATCCTGGTGTGACTATAGTAATCAACATTAGAAGCAATAAACATTATTGGTTTGGCGGTAAGACATGCCGTCAGTATTAAACCTGACCTGATCTCAAAGCAATAGCTGGGCTTGCCCAAATTTCCACACCGATAAGGCTAGGGTGGTGTGGGTAATCTCATGTCATTGGCTTGACAGGTGACAAGGGTTAAATTTGTGTGTTTTTGTTAGTTATTATTTGTCTAGGCTCCTTTGTAATCAGCCGAAAGTCTCGTGGCAGCAGAAATGACACGTGACCAATGACTAATCAGCAATGACTAAGACCAATGACTAAAATCACGAATAGCTAAAGAACTGTTACAGTTCTTGACAAAGTAGCCAGACAGGTATGAACTCGATGATAGTATTCCCTTGAATGCCTTATTACAGACACGAGAAAAAAAGACTATGGCAGAAGAACTGACGGGAAAAACTCCCATATTTGGTGGTAGCACTGGCGGATTGCTGACCAAAGCTGAAGTTGAAGAAAAATACGCTATCACCTGGACAAGCTCAAAAGAGCAAGTGTTTGAAATGCCTACTGGTGGCGCTGCCATCATGAATGAAGGGGAAAACTTGCTCTACTTAGCTCGTAAGGAACAGTGTCTGGCATTGGGAACCCAACTGCGGACATTTAAGCCCAGAATCGAAGACTATAAAATTTACCGGATTTATCCCAATGGTGAAACCCAGTTTCTGCATCCCGCAGATGGGGTATTCCCAGAGAAAGTCAACGAAGGGCGTCCCTATGCAGGGAAAATGGACCGCAATATTGGCAGCAACCCAGAACCTGCAACTATCAAGTTCAGTGGGAAGGCAACTTACGAGGTTTAATGAATCAGTGATAAGGTAAAGGGGAAAAAGTTGAACGTTGTGACCAACAGTTTCAGCTGTTTGCCGAATTTTCAACCTTGAGCTGAGAAAGACCATGATTTTCCCAGATTTTTCCCAATTTTCAACCGTAGCTCAACAAGGTAATTTTGTACCGGTAACCCAGGAGTGGGTGGCGGATTTAGAAACGCCAGTTTCTGCCTGGTATAAGGTATGTGCTGGTCAACCCTACAGCTTCTTGTTGGAATCGGTAGAAGGTGGTGAAAATCTGGGACGTTACAGTTTACTAGGTTGTGAACCCCTGTGGGTATTGGAAACTAGGGGAAATCGCACGACTCAGACCAACCGGGATGGGTCAGTAACAGTATTTGAGGGAGACCCCTTTGAAACCTTAGGGAATTGTCTGAAATCCTATCAACCTGTAAAGTTAGCCCAATTGCCGCCAGGAATAGGCGGTTTGTTCGGTTTCTGGGGTTATGAGTTAATTCGTTTTTGTGAATCCCGTGTGCCAATTTATCCTATACAGTCCAATGACTTACCCGATGGATTGTGGATGCAAGTGGACAACCTGATTATTTTTGATCAGGTCAAGCGTAAGATTTGGGTGATCGCTTATGCTGATTTACGACAGACCCAAGGAGATTTAGAGGCAGCCTATCAAAAAGCATGCGATCGCGTTCGTAATCTGGTCAACAAACTGCAAGGGCAGTTCTTAGGTAAGGACAAATTACTCAAATGGACACCTCCAGAGAGTGCTACTCAAGAACTGTCTTATATAAGCAATACAGACAAGTCCCAGTTTTGCGCTAATGTCGAAAAAGCGAAAGACTATATCCGAGCTGGGGATATCTTTCAGGTGGTATTGTCCCAGCGCCTCTCGACAGAATACAAGGGTGACCCTTTTGGCCTTTACCGTTCCCTAAGGCTGATTAATCCCTCACCCTACATGGCATATTTTAACTTTCGGGACTGGCAAATCATTGGATCTAGCCCGGAGGTAATGGTAAAGGCAACAGCTTCCCCAAAGGAAAAAATCCAGGCAACGTTACGACCAATTGCTGGAACTCGACGTCGGGGTCAAACTCCTATTGAAGACGAAGCTCTAGCTCAGGAGTTACTCGAAGATCCAAAGGAAATTGCCGAACACATTATGTTGGTTGACCTGGGTCGCAATGACTTGGGTCGTGTGTGCAAGAGTGGTACAGTCAGAGTGGATCAACTGATGCTCATTGAGCGCTACTCCCACGTCATGCACATTGTTAGCAATGTAGTAGGGGAGCTCGATGCTACTAAAACAGCTTGGGATTTACTGAAAGCTTGTTTCCCTGCGGGGACAGTGAGTGGAGCCCCCAAAATTCGGGCAATGGAAATCATTCAGGAACTGGAACCAGAACGTCGCGGGCCTTACTCCGGTGTCTATGGCTGGTACGATTTTGAAGGTCAGCTCAATAGTGCGATCGCAATCCGGACTATGGTAGTTCGCCCATCTGGTTCTGGTAAACATACCGTTTCAGTGCAAGCTGGTGCGGGCTTGGTAGCAGATTCTGACCCAGAAAAAGAATATCAAGAAACTCTCAATAAAGCTAGAGGGTTACTAGAGGCTATCCGCTGTTTAACCTTTGAGGAGTAAGCTATCAGCTAGGTGCGCCCCTGCAGGGAAGGGGAGGATAATAGCGTACTGCTAACATCGCCCCTAACCACTAACCCCTAACTATTCCTTGACAGGGTTAACGACAATCATGCTAGCTTCTTGCCGTCGGATAGCTACTTCTGTGGTGGAACCAACTCGAATGTGTAACGGTCCCCCAAACCAGGCTGAGCGCAACACTTGGACTTGTCTATTAGGAATAATGCCAATTGCTTCTAGTCGATTGGCGAGACCTTCGACCTGCAAACCTATCTGAACTTTCTCGATAATGGCAAGCTTTCCAGGTTTTAATTCCGCTAAAGTCATTTAATTAACTATTTATAGTTGGTTTGATAAAATTTCCTCTATTTGCAGGCTGAGGGATTTACCCCCTGAGGATCTGGGGATATATCAATCATTAAAAATTATCTTTAGCATATAAATATTATTTTGTCAATTTATTTGAGTAAACTGGTGTTATAGTCAAATCCCCAAAGGTACAGCTGTTGGATAAATCAACCAATTAAGCAAAAAATAGTCCTGAGTGGGAGAGTTTTGATTGGAAGAATAGAACAAGCACTAATTTGTCATATATTTTATTTTACCAAATAATTAAAAATTACACAAATAAGCACGCTTTAGACTTTGTAAATGACTATAATAAATAGTTTTTTTTTAAATAGTGCTAGTTTTAATATAACTTAAAATAGTTAATTCATTAGCAATGAGTTGCTAGGGTAAATAGTATAACCAATTAAGTTATAATAGACTAGTTAAAACCCCATAGTTATTATCAATTTTAAAAAAAAGCTGACCATTATAGATATTTTTTTTAGCTTAGTCAGGGAAACTATGAAAGAGTCTTAGTCTGACGTCTCCGATTATGGTAATATTGCTAGATCACGATGAAAGCTACTCATTTTGCAACCATTACACACCTTAAAAATTACCAATATTGGCTAGTAGGTATAGCAGCTGGGTTAATAGCAATTCAATTGACTCTGGCTGACAGGAGTAACATTGCTGATTTACTAAGTACAAGTTTTTTATTTTGGGTGGCTGTGTCTTACATGGTATGGGAAAAACGCCATACCTTGGACCTAGAAAGTGATATTTTTTCTGGCGTTTTAGGGTCATTATTAATTGGGTTAGTACTGTTGCGATCTACATTTGTATCAGGCTATGACATTTTTATCCGCTTTTCTCCTTTGATTTCAGTATTGGGTTTGGGACTGCTGGCATCTGGAGTGAAGGGATTAAAGCAATATTGGCAGCACCTTACTATATTTTTATGTCTCGCTATACCATCTGGATTGCCAACATTACTGATTGATGTATCCACATTAACTGCTAAGTTTTCTGGATTGCTCCTTTGGTACTCAGGATTTGAAGTCTCTAGGCAAGGGGTTTATTTAATCCTGCCAACGGGAGGAATAGAAGTAAATCCCGGCTGTTCTGGCGTCAGTTCTATGCTTCAGTTGTTGGGAATATCGTTGTTATTCTTATTTATGTTCCCTACTAGCCGGGTTCAAAAATTTTTGGTACCACTGATAGCTATTTTAGTAGGATTTATTGTTAATTCTATTCGAGTTAGCCTGATGGCTATTTTAGTCGCTTATTATAGTTATGAAGCCTTTGAATATTGGCATTTTGGAGATGGTTCAATGATCTTTTCATTGGCTGCTGTCATTATTTTCGGTTTCTTATGCAATTTTATACTTCAACAGAATGCACCAAAGACTGAAGATTAAGCCACTAACCTAAAGTCTAAGTATTAGGCATTATTAGATATTAGCTATAAAAAAAGCAGATCAGGGCTAGGTAGGGGTGCATCTCATCTTTGTAAAAAAGTTGGGTAGGGTGCGTTAGGGACGGACTCGCCCTGATTTTATCAGTAAGTATTGGGACAGTCCGTCCCGTAACGCACCACAGGTTCAAACAGCCAAAGTGAGATGCACCCCTAGGTAGTAATAAAGTTGTGCTTCATAGGCTTGTTAGAACCTTAGAGCAATTCAACCATTAGCCTAAACTCTAGAGCGTAGAACCTTAAACCTCATAAACACCCAGGGCTTCTAGTCCCAAGAATGTCCTAGACCTGCAAGCCTTTTACCTTTTGCCTTGATGTCATGCTCGATTGGAAATCACTACGTATTTGGCTGCTAGCTTTTCTTTTTGGGGCTACTTTATCAGTTATGGGCAAAGTAATTTGGTATCCAACTACAAGCGCTCGTCCCATCACCCCTTTTGAATTTCCAGCTACAGTTCCCTTACCAGAATGGCAGCCTCTGGAAAGTCAAGGTTTGACTGGTCAAACGGCTGTTGATAAAACACTACAAGCTGGCAAGCACTATCGATATATTCAGAATGATTTACCTCTAGATATAAAGATGCGCTATTTAGTTCAGAGCGGGGGTGATATTAATAAATTCCTTCAAAAGTACATAGGGATTGAACCCGCTAGTCAAGAATTAATAGTGTCACGCCAGCAGAAAAAAATAGGTTTTCATCGCTTATTTGTGTACCAAGAGCGGGCTTACCTCAGTTCTTGTATCAACCCCCGGGGTGGCAGTACGGTCACCAGTTATCAGTTCAAGAAAAATCGGGATATTTACGATGTACGCTCCCGTCGGCTGCTGCTATGGTTACTGGGTCAGGTAAAGCTACAAGACAACCGTTGTCTGTGGGCTCATCTTTCTATTCCTCTAGAGAATTCTTCCCCTGAAGCTGCCTATCAAGTGCTGGAAAATGTTTGGCCTGACTGGTACGACTGGTGGTATTTACACTTTCCTAAACCTTGAGGTAAGGTTTACGACAATCGTGTCCTATTATGAAGGAATATTTAATATATGACTAAATTAGATGGCAATAAATTGACTGAATCCGTAGAGGATATACGGCAGTTTAACTTTTCTGTTCTAAGGTCTGCGACTCTGTTGCACTGGATAGGTTATGGCCTTTTAGTGCTAACTGTATTTGACGTAGTTGAAACGTTGATCCCACCAAACTTTATGAATCCTGCCTGGGAATTACAGACTATAGGGGCATTGGTGGAACGGGTGCCTGTACCTTTACTCGGCTTAGCCCTGGTGTTTTATGGAGAGCGCCATGGGCGGGAGAGATGGGAAGTCCTGGTTGTGAAGGTTTTATCCTGGTTAGCTTTGGTGCTGGGAGTGCTATATTTCTTGCTGATTCCTTTGGGAATTATTAACACAGTGCGGATTAATAAACAAGCCAGTACTCAAATTACTACTCAAGTTAACCGAGGGATGACCCAATTCCAACAAGTTAAAGATGCTTTGGAGAAAGTAAATACAGAAGCGGAGATGGAAAAACTTTTGGCAAGCCTGAGTAGTGAAGGTAGCACTCCGGATATCAATAATTCTCAAGAATTGGAGAGGGTGAAAGAACAGCTAGCTTCATTCATTGCTCGTGGTGAGCAGAGGATACAAAACCAAGCTCAATCGAGTTTATCGTCTCGTCGTCTGGGTCTGTTTAAAAGTGCTGTAAAATGGAATTTGGGAGCTTTGGTGTCTGGAGCTTTGTTTATTACTATCTGGAAGTCTACCCCCTGGGCGAGACGAAAGGGGTAACAAGGAACATCGCTCTTTTCCTCAAATCTATGTCTTTGGTGGAGTGCTAACAAGAGAATAGGTGATTTAACTAAGTGTCAGTCACCTTACTCTCTTGCTTAGCTATCGGCTTTCGCCTCCGCTGCGCGATCAGAAACTCTTGTCTCCAGTCAGAGTTAAGAAGACCATACTCCACTAGCAATCTTTTGCAGTGGCGCTAGATGAGGTGTCTGGCATAGGAAATAGGCAAAAAATGCCCCGCCACAAGCACCAAGCAAGAAACCACTGGCAAATTCACTCCAGCCTTCTTTAGTTCCTAAGTCTTCTGGTGGATTGGGTGTGGTCAATGTTGCCTTAGGTTTGCCGGAGCCAGCCGCTCCATAAATAGATAAAGCAACTGTCAGAAGAGCCACTAAGCCAACTGTTGCCAGTAAACCAGCTGTGCTGGCATAGTCTGTCCCACGTAACGGACCTAGTAAGGCAAACGGTCCATACAGAAAGTAGCCATGAGCCATACCAACTTCTAGACCCCGGCGATTGGCTGAGAGGCCTTTACGGTAGGCTGGCAAGTTGTTGATGAAAGCTTTTGTGAAAGCAGAGGAATTAATTGGGGTGGCTAGATTACCCACTTGGGGATCTCCACCATGGTCAATTACATCCATCGTCATTGTAAATTTATCTCCTTAAAAATCGGATAAACCCCTTGAGTAATCATACTTTAGGGGGGAGAAAAGGAACTGAAAGAATCAGCACGAGTAATCTTTGCTGAGAAGTGCATCCTCTCGTAACGGATTATACGAGATATTGTTCTTTTTTCTAACCTTCTTAGTCTATGGCAACAATTTTAGCTTTAGTTCTTTACGGTAATATCACCTTTGCCAAACCATTGTAATAACCTAAAACCAACGGTTTTGATGACTAACCCCCTTTCAGCCTATTCGGTTTTTGTAATAAAAATTAATTAAATTTTGTAAAGAATTTCGGGGAAGTTTTGTTAAAAATCTTAATAATTATCCGACTGCCATAAACTTTCCAGTAATCTGAGCCATTGAAGAAACTGAGTCGTTGGTATAAGGGCGGGTTGGGATAACCCCTGCCATGCTCCGAGGTGAAACGGGAAGTTAACCCAAATTGACGGGAGTTGTGTGCTTTTGTCTAGGTCAACCAGAGATGTTGATGTCAATAGAGGAATGGCAGACTGATTAGAATTGACGCCATCAAAGACTCAGCAAGGCCAGAAGCAACTATCAGGTTTTTGCCACAGGTTGTCTCGGAAATTCCGAGGTAGATCAAGGTATTTCATAGTCGTGAACCATGATAGGATTAACTTGTCGAAAAAATCGATAAGCACCTACACAGAATTAATTACCTACTCCAAATTTCTGTAACCCTTACCCTGCAAGGCTTTGAGTTTTGGAAAATGTGCCATTAATTTTGTTTACCTGCTTAGCTTCCTCCGCTGGGCATGCCCCACAACGAACATGCGCAGCATGAGTGTGGTCAGAAGTTCCCGCAAAAAGAGTGGAGCCAAAATAGTTGGCAGTCTGTGAGTTAAGGGTTAAATCTTTTTGTAGTAAGGCTCCACTCTTTTAAGGTTTCATCTCCGGGATGAATCGCGGAGCATTAACTCGCTATAAACAGCCTGAAAAACGTTATACTAAAAATAGTAGGGAAAACAAATTAAGAGCTAACCGCCACCTACGTGCTTAAAAATAGAACTTATTGTATTGTTCCGGCGCGGAGGGGCATCCCGTGTCGTTAATAAAGCTTGCCGAGTATCCGTTCGCGCAGCGTCGGCGAAAGCCGATACCGTTGGGTGGAGTTGGCAAGAAGCCCACACTGTAATCTCTGATAAGCGTGTGGGAGTATGTCACAGCAAAGCCCAGGCTTGGCAGTGTAAGACCGACACTTACTTCGGTAGGTAGAGTCTTGCTTGAGATCAAACCCGCAACCAACACCATACCTAATTGGGTTGGTGTGGTTAAAGGTTCAACTTGTTACTGTATTAATTGGCAAATAGGAAAATAAGATATGACAGGCGCATACGCAGCTTCTTTTTTACCAGCGATGCTAGTCCCCTTCGTAGGCTTAGTTATGCCTACTGTAGTTTTGGGACTTTTGTTTATCCACATTGAAAGCGACGCTGACTAAACTAACTAGAAGTCCTGCACGATACCAGCACCCTTTTGTCAAGGGAGTATGGGTAAGAGTGGGACTCAATCATGGGGGTTGACTCCCGAGAAAGGGTCATCAATCCCCACATCCCTATAGTTTTGCTATGCTTTTGGATTAGAGCACTCGTTAAGGCTTAGAGGCTTTACAGTCTTCTTAGCAGGTTTGGGTGGTTGAGTTCGCCGATAACTCTTAAACTGACTAATCCCAGCACTGGCAGATTTAACCACATCACTATCTGGATCCCTTAATGCCCTTTCAAGTAAGGGTATAACTTTTTCAGATTTAATATTACTCAGGGCTTCAACAGCAGACTGTCGCACAGATGCTTGGGGGTCTTGAATCAATTTTCCGATCAGCGGTATGGCCTGTTGAATTTCGGCTCTGAGTCCTTGAGCAGCAGCAATTTTACCCAAAGCTGATGCAATTGATCCACGAATAAGGCTTTCAGGATGATTGATGTAGTTACTTAACTGGGGAATATCGCTGGCTTGAGCATAATTTCCCAAAGCAGTTATGGTTTCATCCAAGTCTTGATCAATTTGGCTGGGCTGATCAGTAATACTTGGGGTTTCTGTCAGCATTGGTTGCTCTGGCTGACTCGGCTCAGGCAATATTTCGTCCTCCAAGTCTTGATCAATTTGGCTGGGCTGATCAGTAATACTTGGGGTTTCTGTCACCATTGGTTGCTCTGGCTGACTCGAATCAGGCAATATTTCGTCCTCCAAGTCTTGATCAATTTGGCTGGGCTGATCAGTAATACTTGGGGTTTCTGTCAGCATTGGTTGCTCTGGCTGACTCGAATCAGCCAATATTTCGTCCTCGACAACTTGTTGAGGCTCGTCTTGATTTGTTTCTGCCTCTTCTAATAATTCGACTAATTCATTACCAGTTTCCGCTGAAGTTTTCTCCGTTTCATCTAGGTTATTCACCTCGTCTGGTATTGGGGATTTATGAGCTTGTTCTAATTCAGCAATTTTTTGATGGGCTAACTCTAAATCAGCCTGATATTTCGCTTCCAAAGATTGCAACTCGTTGCGAAAATTAGATTCAAGTTCTTCCTTTAACTCATGGGTAGCTTGTGTCAATTGCTCTTGATATCTTGCTTCGGAGGATTGGACACTTTCGAGAAGACTAGCATCAAGTTGTTGCTTCAGCTCATTAGTGCTTTGGGTTAACTGAGCCTGATAATTTTCCTGTAAAGATTGGACAGGAGCAGCAGCGCTAGACTCTGCCTGATCTTTGACTTCGGCAATTTTCTGATTTAACTGCTCTCGATAACTTTCTTGCAGAGCTTGAGAACTTTGTTGTATCCTAGCCTCATACTTATTTTGAAAAACTTCTAATTTTCTGTCGGTTTGTTCGGATAGAAAATCCAGTTTATTTTGCAGTATAAAAAATACGATTGCCCCAACAACGGCTGCTGCAAGTAAAGCTACAATAATTACAATAATTGGGCTCATGAGGGCTCCTCTTTTGGTTGATATTTAGTTGATTTTATCTGAAAGTGTGCCTGAAAACAGGGTTGTTGGGCAATAGCTGGGGTGTGGGGTGTGGGGTGTGGGGTGTGGGGTAGGCTGTTCAGTTTGTGCGATGGCCATAGCTTAAACTTCATGCACTTTTGATCTGATCGTATGAGACAGTGTATCTCTTGCATGATTACCATTCTGGGCGTTATCGCCGTACGCGATCGCGTAGCGTGAGCAAAGCTCAATCCCGATGTGAACGATCTCCCCCGAAAAAGGCCCACAATTAACGACTAAGCAATAGCTTAAGGGGTCTGAAATCTTAAAAATTTGTAGAAATGGCCTGAACAGGGCAAGTGGGGATACACTGCTCACAGACAATGCAACGCGATCGCTTAAATTTCAATCGGAATGTCTCTGGCTCAAGACTAAGGGCTTGAGTGGGACAAACCCCAGTACATAAGCCACAATCGACACAACTATCCTCATCAATTAAAATCTCGCGACTTAGCAGGGAAACATCAATGTTTTGCGTCCGCATCCACTCAATCGCAGCATCCAACTCATCAATGTCGCCAGATAACTCTAGCACAAGTTTGCCGATTTGATTGGGAGCGACTTGGGCCCGGATGATATTAGCAGCCACATTGAAATCCTTTGCCAATCGGTAAGCCACCGGCATCTGAATCGCCCGTCGGGGAAAGGTCAGGGTTACCCGTTTTTTCATTGTGATTTGTCAAACTTTATCAGTACAGGAGTAAAAATAAACCTAACATTCCCACTCGTTAACAGTTATAGCGCTACGCGCAAGGCAAGAGGCAAGAGGCAAGAGGCAAAAGTTTACTACACAAGGTTTTCAGCTTGTATCAATGTCCTAACTTTAATGCGTAGTGCTATAACACTCAACAGTCAGCCGTCAACCGTCAACAAAAAAACGTTTTAATCTCATTTACTTCTAAGTTGCTCAGAACTTACGCCCCAAACCGTGCTATTGCTGGATTTATAACGAGAAACCGAGTTTTAAAGCTGTTGGTGCCTAAGTGCTCTTGTTGTAAAATGTAAACAATTATAAAGTTATAGCAAGAAAGTTTTAGCAAGATGGCTATTAATTCACCAGACTCAACTACACCATCCTCCTCCCCTTCAGTACCCACTAGTGGCAGCCGGATCAGAAACTTTTTAATTGCCCTAGTAGCGATCGCACTGGGTATTGCCCTATTCTTGGGATTAAAAACTGAGACTAGTCTCGGTTCTTTGGAAGCCCAAGCTGAAGCATCTACCCCTCTAGAGGTGGCACTGAGCAATGGCAAGCCAACCTTGATGGAGTTTTATGCCAACTGGTGTACCAGCTGTCAAGCCATGGCAAAGGATTTGGGTGAACTGAAACAGCAGTATAAAAGCAAAGTCAATTTTGTCATGCTGAATGTGGATAACACCAAGTGGTTACCAGAACTGGTCAAGTATCGAGTAGATGGTATTCCTCATTTTGTATATTTTGATGAAGCCAGCACAGTGATCGCCCAAACTATTGGAGAACAACCCCATCAAGTACTCGAAGCTAACTTAGATGCCATAGTAACCCATGTGCCATTACCTTATAGCCAAGCTAGTGGTACGGTTTCGGATATTGACGATTCCCTGTCAATTACAATAACTAGTCAAGATGATCCTCGTAGCCATGGCAGTCAGGTAAAAGGCACAAGGTAAAAGGCACAAGGTATAAGGAAGCTTACATAGAATTTATTGAGATTTTTGCAGCTTTATTTCCCTCTTTGCCCTTTGGCTTTCGCCCTTGAAGCTGATTTTCCGCTACAGTAAGTAAAGATTACCTGCTGAGTAATAATCTACCTCAAAATAATCTGCCCCAGTTGCTAGAGGGTTGCTGATTGATTTGCGAAAATGTCTAGAAAATTCCTGTCAAGCTACCCACAGCCTTTACCCTCAGCCACCAAACCCCTTGACCTAGGTAAACGAAAGTCAATCAGACCGAGGGGAAATTTTAGACGACGCCTAAAATACATATATTGGCGCTTACTTCGTATGCAAGGAAAACCAGAAGCGATCGCACGAGGTTTAGCATGTGGTGTGTTTGCTGGGTTCTTTCCCCTGTTTGGTCTCCAGTTAATTATAGGGATTTTGCTGGCGGTACTCTTGCGAGGGAACAAAATAGCTGCTACTGCTGGAACTTGGATTAGTAATCCCTTGACTTATGTACCGATTTTTGCATTCAACTTTCACGTGGGTGAATGGCTACTGAATCAGGATGAATTGGCTAATGTGAGTTTCCAATCTTGGCAGGAATTTAGAGAATTGGGGTCAGAAATTGTCCTAACCTTATTTGTTGGTTGTTTCGCCGTTGGGTTGGTCTGTGCTGTGGTTAGTTATTGGTTGAGTGTAAAGCTGATCTATCGATTGCGGACAAATCGTTCCTTGCAGCATCAGAAAAAGCGATGTTCTGAAAAAGCTGCTACGGGAAGGCACCGCATTGACCACTATAGTGCTAACTCGTAAGTCCTGAGTAAAACTTGACACTTCATTCTTCATCCTTGATAACACCCAGGGCAATTAAATCCTCAATTTTTTTAATAGTTGTATCCCCTGCTAAGTAACCAATACCTCGATGAAGGTGAAGACGAAACTGATTCGCTAGATTTTCTTGATCCAAAGTTAAGCCATCGTTATGGCAGCGTTGTTTGAGAGCAATCAGGAGCAGATCAGCCATATCTCCTGCCATGACGCTCCAGGTGAGTTCGAGGTTACTATCCGCAGGTATGGGAACCGGGGAGGGCATTGTCGGTTCAGCGAGGGAACGACAAATTGCCCAGCGGCAAAGGACATTCCACTGAGGAATTTTGGTTTGACGTTTGAGTTTAATGAGTTGGTCTTTGGCAGTTTGGGAAAGTGTGATTTGGTTTATTGGCGGTTGCATGAAGAAATTAATGAACTCAGGTTTACTGTTTATGAAAAACTACTTTAGTATTTGCCCAAAGTGGTGATAGTTTGGCAACTTTAATTGATGATGAACTATAGCAATCTTCAGATCATGATTTAGCTATAAGTACTCAGCAGTCAGTAGAACTTTTTAGGACAACTTGGCGTCTTTGATAGCAAATAGCGATAAAATTAACAACCATGTACATTCGTAAAACTGTCTTCGCCATTGCCCTATTGATTAGCCCGTTATTTATTACTGCTGGCTGCTATAATGATACAAAAGAGTTAGTAGAAGAACCACAGTTACTGTCAAAACCTCTTACCATCCGGGCAATACTAGATAAAGACCAACCAATTACTGCTGGGGAAACTGTCCAATTCGCTTTTAAAGCTGTTAGCGAGCCTGTCAAGATCTTAGACCCGATTCCCTTGACAATGACTCTCTACCTACCAGATGGTAGCCAACAACAGTTTATGGTCGATTTGCAAAGTCCAGTTGTCTATTACCCTTGTGATCCTATACCAGGGGAAGACGATTCTTGTAACTATCCGAGGGTGGGTTTGGATCCTACGGCGGATCCTAGTCAGCCCTATCAACCAGGCCCTAGCATTACCTTGGAGCAAGAAGGAGAATACAGGATTACGTTAGACCCTGTCCTAGAAGTAGTGCAAGACAAATTGCATGGGCAATCAACAACATTTATGGTCAAGTCGCTTCGCTCCAATTAAAAATTCAAAATTATTCATTCAAAATGATTCGGACAATTCTATATTTTTAATTTTTAATTCCCCGGGGGGCTTCCAGAATTAATTAATTCAAAATTTCTGATTTTCTTTATTTTGAAGTTTTAATTTTGAATTTTGAATTACCCAAAGGGGTCATGCCGTGACCTGTTTTGAGTAGAAGTAACCCGATTCCACGGTTGTCCGATGTTTGGCTGGGTCATAATTTAGGAGATACTGTTGTGCGATCGCATCAGCGTCTCGTAATTGTTTAGCTTCGACCTTACCAATTTCCGTATCTGTAGACAGCAGAATCACCTGATGGGAGGCGGCGGGGAAGTAGCGTTCCACTAGGTTGCTGCGATGGGAGGAGTCCAATCGTCCGAGGGGGGTATCAATTGCTACCGGTAGATTACGTCCAGAAACACGGGCGAGTCCCCACAATAATGCGATCGCTAATAATTGCTTTTCCCCAGCGGATAGACGATGTTTCGGTACAAGTTTTCCTTGTAGGTCGTACAGGGATAGGCTGAAGCTGTTGGTGTCGATGGCAACTCGATGGACTAAGTCAGATTTATGGAGGAGATAGAGGAAGCATTCGGTTACCTCATGCTCTAATTTATTCAGTTTTCTCAGAGTTAACTGTTCCCGGAAAACCTTAAGGCTCTGTTGGACTTTAGCAGATGCTGCAAGCATATGCTGATCATTTTTGCGGTCAATGGTTTCTTCACCATACCTGGCTAAGTCTTTTTTAGTTTGTGCGATCGCATATCCTAATTTATCACAGCGGCGTTTGGCGATTTCGTAAGCTGCTTGAGCTTGAGCCAATTCCGTTTGTGCCTGTTTTAGTGCATTTTCGAGTTCTTGATAAGATTCCGGAGGAGCAGCTGTTGCTAGTTGTCGTTTAGTAGCATTAATATCTGCTTCCATATTTTGGCGCTTAACTAATTGTTCCTCAGCTAATTGCTTTTGAGTTGGTTGGTAGTAAGTCAGGAGATTAGTTAGGGAATGAAACATTTCTTCCTCAGCTCCTAACCAAGCGTCTTGACCATCTCCAGCCTCTTGCTCTATTTGTTGATTTTCTTTTTCCAAGAACACTTTAATTTTATCAAATTTTTTAGCAGGCAACTTCAGGGAATTCAATAAATCTACCAGACGTTGATCACGCTGTTGTAAAATATCTCTAGCTAGTTTGGCCTGTGATGCCTGCGATTCTTTTTCTGCTTGAGCTTGAGCTTGGGTGAGTAGGGGTTCAATTAACGATAGTGGCAAAATACCAGCTGCTAATTCCCTCATCTGTTCACGAATTTGTTCAGCTTTAGTATTGTAGTGATTGAGTTGACTCTCTAGTTGGTTCCGTTGGGCTGCTATTTTACCACCATCACAGACAAATTTATCAAAAGCTTGTTGCTGTTTTTCCCTGGTTTGTTCTAGCTGCTCTTGAATACTCGCTAACTCTTGTTTAGCTAGTTCATAGTCTGATTGTTCAGAGGAGAGCTTTTTTTCGATATCTTCCAAATTAGCCAGTTGCTGTTGATTCGCCATAGATTTGCGTTTGCGCGTCACTAAAATATCAAGGTCAATGGCTAAGCGGTCAGCAAGTTCTAGACCAAGTAATGATCGAATCGCTTCCACAACAACCGGGGGTGGTGCTTCCACTTCTGCTAGTTCTTTAACCTGTTCCCCATCAAAAAGAAATAGGTTTGATATTCCTAAGGGCAACAGATTTTCAATGTACTCGTCCCAAGTATTGGTTAGGGCAGAATCCAGCCAGTCTCCCTCTAAAATGCCTAAGTTATCCTTACCATCTTTCGGTTTTTTTGTCCAAGTGCGTACAATCCGATACTCCATGGGCTGGTCGTTCTCGATATGTTCAAAAACTAATTCCACTCGGGTGTTGTCAATGGGTAAGGCATTGCGATTGACTGACTGAGTTAGAAAGTCGCTATAACTCAAATTGCCACGGGTGGAACATTGAGCGCGGTGTCCATATAAAGCCAGACGAATCGCATCCATCATAGTGGTTTTACCGCCACCATTCATACCACCGACTAGAATAATAGGTCGAGAGTTATCATCCCTTTTTGGACAGAGATTGATCACCTGACGCCCGAGATAGGGGCCAAAGTTTTCTAGGACAAGTTCAAGGAAAATCACAGGATTTATCAAGTATGAATTTTATAGGGAACAGGGAACAGCGGATCTGGGAATCGGGAATCGGGAATCGGGAATCGGGATCGGGAATCGGGAATCGGGAAGGAATCGGGAATCGGGACGGGGAATCGGGAATCGGGAAAAGGAATCGGGAATCGGGAATCGGGAATCGGGAATCGGGAATCGGGAATCGGAANCGGAATCGGGAATCGGGAATCGGGAATCGGGAATCGGGAATGGGAATCGGGAATCGGGAATCGGGAAGGAATCGGGAATCGGGAATCGGGAATCGGNAAAAGAGAAAAAAGTAGGTGTACCTCATAACTATGATAAACGTTATATTTGCTGTTAATCGTTTACCGTTAAATCTCAATGATTAAGTACCTATATAAAAATAAACCTCACTATATTAACTTATATAAAGTTTGCAAAAGTATCTCTGCTCCCTGCTCCCTGCTCCCTGCTCCCTGCTCCCTGCTCCCTGCTCCCTATTTCAACAGTTAATTTGACTTTTGTCCGACTACTTAACTGTAAATAATTAACGCTAAAATGATGAACCGGGCAGCTTTATAAATTCCTCTTCTTCTGGAGTATTAACCCGACCAAGGATTTTATTACGATGGGGAAAGCGACCAAAACGTTCAATCACTTCTAGATGACGATAGGCATAATTAATGGTACTGGCACTATCGGGGTCATCTTTAAGAGTCGAGAATAATTCAACACAGTAGCGCTGATGTTCGAGATTTTCGCTATGCTCAAACGGTAAGTAGATAAACCAGCGCTGGACTGGTAACAGTTCTTTGTCAAAGGCTCGATCAATAGCATACTGGCCAGTAGACAAGGCTTTGGAGTCAGTGGCAAACGCTTGGGGTTGACCCCGAAACATATTACGAGGAAACTGATCGAGTAAGATAATTAGCGCTAGGCAGCTATAGGGTGATGTTTGCCAGTTATCTAACTCCCCAGACGCCGCCTGTTGATAGATGTCGAGGAAACGCGATTGCATTTCTTGGTCAAAGTCTGGGTTCTTAGTAAACCAGACTTTGCGGGATTTGCCATAATCGGGTTCATCCGGTTTACCAAACCAGAAATTTAATATCTCATGAAATCTATCCAAAGCCTCTATCATAAGTTACTCCAGTTTT
Organism: Moorena producens PAL-8-15-08-1; assembly: GCF_001767235.1. Classification (GTDB taxonomy): domain Bacteria; phylum Cyanobacteriota; class Cyanobacteriia; order Cyanobacteriales; family Coleofasciculaceae; genus Moorena; species Moorena producens_A. The sequence continues at coordinate 4,561,556 of NZ_CP017599.1, read as the reverse complement.
AAGGATTACGAATTGTGGACTGGAAATTTCAAATTTCCCCAAGCCAGCTGCTTGACAGTGTCAACATCCCCTTCATCAGCAGCCGTTTTTAAATCTCGTTTCAAGTGAGCATTAGCGATCGCATCTTCTTTAGACCGAGAACTAGTATCAAAGCATCGCTCCAAAGCCTCATAAATACCAATACGGCGAGACCTAGTCACATACTGGCGTTCTGTGTCTAGCAGTTTTGCCATTAGTTCGAGATGCATAGCATCATTGTCACAGATTTCTTCTAAGACCTGCCACTCATCACCACCAAGCAGACGGTTTTCAGCGCCAGGACGGATGTCTTTGAAGGGTTCGCCAGTAACTTCTTCATAGATACGGGGCAAACTGTCGTCAAATTCGTGTTTTTCTTCTAGCCAGATGCGACGAATCTCACTAAGTTCCTCTCGACTAATCAACGTAATGTCCCGCATATTTTCTGGACAATTCTGACGAATTTCAGTTTCAACAGTAAGCAATTTTCTCAGCCAATACTCCCGTGCTTCTTTGGTATAAGGACCAGGAATTGGCTCAACAGAGATTTGTCCATCTAAATTCCGTTCATACAGTTGGACATTACCATTGCTACGTCTAAAATCTCGTCGCTCACGGTTTTCTCCAGGCTCCAACTCCTTGCGCAAATCCAGTAGAGGTTCCAGCCATTCCTTCTCTTCGTCATTATCAATCATCGCTGTCAGGGATTTATCCTGACTGACTAGTGTACAAACCCAGCAACCAAAACGAGAGCTACCACAACTAGGAGTAGACGTATCTACAACTAATGGACATTCATTATCAGCACTAGCCCCTCGATACATAGCAAATAACTCTTTATTGCTGTATTCCCAGGGATTTTGCCATTGCATGAGATAGAGCCAAACCTCATCATTTTGCCAATCTTCAATGGGGCTATAAACCAACGAGTTTGGTAAATTGATATTAGGACTTAGACGAGCACGTACTCGCTTAGCTTCCATTTTTTTCATGCGTCTTGCCCGTTGTTGGCTTTCAGCTTTGCGAGTGCCTAAAACAACAATAGCCTCTCCACTAGATCGGATAACATTCCTAATAAAACGGTTAGAGGGTTTAATTTTCAAACGCTCAGTACACCAGCGAAATTTACCCCGTGGGGCTGGGTAACCTTTGCCAATTAAACTTACCCAGTAGGTTTCTTTCACCTCCGGTTGTAAGAGATGGGGTTCAAAGGGCAATCTTTGAGCTTCAGCTGCCAACTTAATCTGTTTTAGGGAATTACGAACCCAAGCTGAAACAATGGGATTCTCTACTAATGTGTCTGTAGTTATGACATAGATAGTTTTAGTTCGCTGTTCTGGTGGCAGAGCTGCGATCGCATTCCATACCAGCTGTAGAGTTGCGGTGCTATCCTTGCCACCACTATACCCTATCACCCAGGGAATTGCGTCTAAGCAGTACAACTGTTGAATTTCAGTGGTCAGAGCAGTGATCTCCTCCACCAGCTCAGCCACAGTGCGATTTTTTGGCTTATTTTCTGAGAGTTTTACCTGATTCATCAGTCTTCACGGCAGTAGGGAAACCCCCTCTAGGCAAGAGCGGGCTGCTGACTCTCTGCTAAGACAAGGCTTGGCAGATTGGTCCATAGTTCGAGCTTATCCCAAGTTTTGAATAAAATTTCTTGACAGTGGATCTAACGTTTTTCTTTATAAATTGGTATGCTAGATAGTTTTACTGTATCCAACCCCGAGTATAGGGAAATCAGCTAATTTGATCGTTAAAAACTTGTGCTAGTGTTAAAACTATTGGTTCTTCGGAACCTGGTGTGTTGGATAAAACCCTGTAGCCGTCATCTGTTAATTGATTGCGAGATTTGAAGTCAGTTTTGAGCAGTTTTAGCCTAAAACACCACGCAGCATAGGTTTCAGAGATTTTTTACATACTACGTTCGGAAGAACCAAAATAGTTATCGATAGCTTCTACAACGCAGCATTATGGGTTTAAAACTATGGTGATCAAAACTGAAAATCATCCCAATGACCTCGCGAAGCAAATTCTTGAACAAGAAAACCAAGATCGACAGGCACTGGCGTTATTGCTCGATAGGCATCTGGCGAGAAACGACCAAATCTTGGTGCAGAAAACTCAAATGGGAACTACAGAGGCATTTATTGGCTCAGTTACTCTGGAATGGTTAGCGATTCGCGTCCGCTACGCCTCCCAACTGCCGCTATTTCAACAAAAGTTTGATCAACAAACAAACAATATCGTCAGAGATGCCGATACCATCGAAGCGCTTCAGCAGCGTCCCCTTGATTGGTCACGTCAAGCTGCTCTGGCTCAATATCTAGCAGCCCGCAAAACTCACAAGTTTCCCCCAGTCCTGGTAGTGCTTAGCTCTGGGTGGGTAGATAATGCCCAAGCTGCTCAGTGGGATAAGAATCAACGCGCTCGGCAGTCGGCAGCTGAGTTTACCAGTTTAGATAAAGATCGCACAGTCGGACTGCTTGATGTTTCAGACCATGTTTCAATTTTTGCCTTAGACGGTCAGCATCGACTGATGGGAATCCAGGCTCTGATGGAATTAATTAAAATTGGTACGCTCCAGAAATATAGCAAAGGGAAAAAGCCAATCGGCTCCTTGATTACAGTGGATGACTTGATTGAGGAGTATCACATCTCCCCAGGTTATCTGCAAAGTCTAGCGACAGAAAAAATTGGTATTGAGTTTATTCCTGCTGTCGTTCAGGGAGAAACCCGTGAAGAAGCACGGCGACGGATCCGCTCGATCTTTGCTCACGTCAATCTGATGGCAGTAAGGTTGAGCAAAGGACAACTAGCGTTGCTCAATGAAGACGATGGCTTCTCAATCGTTGCTAGAAAAATTGCCATGACTCATCCTCTGCTGAGGGAGATGGAAAATCGTAATCCTCGGGTTAATTGGGATAGCGCTACGGTTTCCGCTAAGTCAACAGTCTTGACTACGTTACAAGCTCTCAAACATATATCTGAGCTGTATTTGGGCTACCAATTCTTTCACTGGAAACCCTGTGAGAAAGGTCTAATTCCCATGCGTCCTGAAGATGAAGAGCTAGAAATGGGAACTAAAACATTGACAGAGCTTTTCGACTATCTCGCTAGTTTACCCAGCTATCAAAAGCTCGACCATGGAAAAGAAACACCACAGCTGCGTCGGTTTAACCATGAAAGGGGTGGAGGAGAAGGAAACATGCTATTCCGTCCAGTAGGACAAATCGCCCTCGTTCAAGCTTTGGGTATCCTAGTATTTAACAAGGATTTCTCCCTCAAAGCGATCTTCGACAAACTTCAAAAATACGATGGTTCGGGTGGCTTTAGTCAGATCGATCACCCACAATCCCCTTGGTACGGCATTTTGTATGACCCAAATCGAAAGCGAGTGCTAGTTTCTGGACGAGAGTTAGCCTCCAAAGTGATGTTATATCTTTTGGGTGGTGTTACAGAGCGTATGGAACGTGCTCAACTGCGCATCGCTGTGGCTAATGCCAGGAGTGTTGGCAAAGATCAAGGGATCAGCTTTGAGGGCAAATTTGTGAAACTGAAGGAGGTAGGATTACCACCTCAGTTGTAACAGAATTAGTGACAGCGCCTACACTTCCCTATCCCGTAAGTGTAGGCGCTAAGCTGATGCGCATTTAAATTGGTTTTTCCCGATTCCCGATTCCCGATTCCCGATTCCCTTTGAGCAATTTAGGTATCCCAATCTAAATACTGAACAGCTTAGCTGTCACAAAAATCGACTCAAATCAAACTCCTGTTGCTCATTTTCTTTATATTCTTTCTTCTTATACCTATCATTATTTAAAATTAACAAAAGTCGCTCGGAATAGTCTACTGCTCCCCGCAACTCATTGCGCAAAATATCAAGCCCTCCATTGGCATACTCCTCAAAAATATAGATGCGTTTTTCCTCAGACTCTTTATCGATAGAGGAAAGAATTTTAGTATCCTTAATCTCAGCGATCGCAATTAATTTAATTACTACCTCATATCCCCTTGATACAAAAATTTCCAGTCCAATCGGACCAGGCTCTCGTTTAGAAATTACCTTCAGGGGCGATCGCTTTTTATGCTTTACTCCTAAAGCAGCTGCAAACACCATCACATCAGCATAAGTCTGAAACGGTCCAGTTTTTCCATCGGAAGCGGTTAGGTCTTTCACCAAAGCCGCCTTATCTTTAGCAACCCTGATTCTGTTTCCAGCCATTCTCTTGGTGTCTAGTTTTAATAAATCTTATGCACAAGGCTAAGCGCAAAAAGCCTAAAGTGCATCAACTTATTTAATATACCATAAATATAGCGTTTTTTGCAGTTATGAGGTACACAGTTTTGTTTCACTATTGCCTCTTGCCTCTTGCCTGCTCCCTCTATTGCCTCCTCAACCACCCTTGATACATACGTTCGTTTCGTTCTACACGCTCTTTATTGCGAGGTGCTTCGACCAACTCTATCAAACTGTTTAGATATTCAAGTTCTTCGACGGCCTTTGTCAGCTCCTGTTGCCCCTGAGCAATAACCAGTTCCTTTTCCGTTGTCTCACTTACACCTATTGTATCTAGAAAGCTTTCAAATTTTCCTGGTTTTAACTCTTTTATTCCTTTTTCGAGCTTTTCTATTGTCTTTTCAATTTTTTGACGATTAGTATACAATGATTGGACACCCTCTTTGAATATACGTGCCAATAAAATGCGCATTTTCGGTTCTTGCTCTAGATAACCTGCAAGTTCCTGTAGGTGGCTTACATCAAACTCCGAACCCGCTGTCTTGATTTGTTCATTAACATATTCTGTCATCTTGGTAATTGTCTCTGGTCTGATATTTGCTACATCTTGATTCGTTCTAACGTTTTTGAGGGGGATGATTACTCCTAAGCGGATTTTGTTGTCTACTATAAACTGACGTTGTTTCTCATACTCTTCAGCCTTTTGAGCGTTACTGGCTTTTTCTGTTTTGCGTTTAGTCTTACTTTCCCCTGATTCGTATAGTTTCTTGAACCCCTTCTTTTTGTTGGACTTATGCTCTTGCTCTCGGTAGAAAGATGCATTTCGATTAAGTTCTCTAATATGTTCCCCTAGCTGTTTTCCTGCTATTCCCTCAGGACTTTGATCACTAGTTTCAACGTCTATGGTGGCAATTTGAGTTATAATCTCATGAAGCTTTTTCTCTTCCTCAAGAATTTCGAGCATTTTATCGCAGTCTTGTTTTAAACCTGCTCCCACAGTATTTAACTGTTCTCGCAGCTGATCGAATTCCTCTGGATAGAGCCCAGTAAGGGATGCCCGAAATCCACTCAGACGCTCTTCTTGCTCTTGAGTGCGAAGCTCTTCCTTTTGGGCACGAAGTTCATCTACAGTAATACCCTGCTCTCGGGCTTCGACTCTATCGCTAATGGCGTCACGAGTGTACTGACTGCGAAACTTTGAGGGGTCAAGTCGATCTTTTTTCTTTTTGCGATCGTCATCCCCATTGCACTGTACTATTTGTCGCTGCACTGTCCCAGCATTCTGCTGCACCACATGGGTCAATTCATGGGCCAACAACTCTTGTCCTCCCTGACTCCCCGGATCGTAGGCTCCCTGCCGAAAGAAAACATCCTGCCCCGTTGTGAAAGCCTTTGCCTGCATCGATTGATTTAACTGATCCGATTGCCCATCAGTGTGAACTTTCACTCCACTAAAATCTACACCACCAAATGCTTTCTCCATTGGTTCTCTAATCCCCTGGGAAAGTGGTTGTCCACTACCTCGCGATCGCGTGATCGAAGATTCCAGTTCTGGGGTTGTGGTCATCCCTTCCCGATCACCCTTAAGCTGAAGCCTTGGTTTCCTTTGCAGTTCCTCTTCTACTTCTCGGTTTTTCTGTCGAATCAGGGTTGACTGCTGTTGGAGTTGAGCTGACTGTGACCCATGAAGCTGTTGCACCACCTGCTTTGCTACCCGATCGGCTTCGAGTTCGTACTTATCACCAGCAGGTCTAATTTCTAGCTTAGCTTGCACTGGCATGGCAGTGTGATTGCTGACGGGTATTTGGATCAAGTCCAGTGTGACATCCTCCCGACGCTGACCCTACGGGTACAGCGCGGGCTTCCAAACCTCACAGTTTGGCATTCCTAGTTTTTCTCTTGCGAGGTTTTGCCTCTGACCTAGACGGAGGAAACTCCGTCCCCGGCAGACCGACTGCATAGGCGTTTTCTCTTCCGCAGAGTCCCTGGGTACTAATGAGTTCTAGACCACGCAATCTGATTACTTCCGATGCTGCATGATCTCGATCTGTTTCATATCCACAAACATCACACTTATGCACTCGTTCGGAAAGTTTTTTCTTTCCCGTGTGCGTACCACACTGAGGACAGGTTTGAGACGTTCCATCCGGGTTGACACGGGCAAAGTAGACCTGATGCTTATGGGCTACCCATTCGAGCAAATTGAGAAACTGACCGAAAGCTGCATCCAAGGTATGCTTTCTCAGCATACCTCTCGACATAGCCTTCAAGTTCAAATCCTCAACAAACACCATCCCAATACCTTCCTTAGTACACAGATGGTTAGCCAGTTTGAACTGCCAATCTTTCCTCACGCTGGCAATGTGGTTGTGGAATTTGGCCACCTTGATTCGAGCCTTTTCGCGGTTCAATGAGCCTTTCTTCGTTCTGGCATACTTGCGTTGCAGCAATTCCAGCTGGCGGTACAAGCATGTCAGGAATCCGGGCCATGCAATAAACTCTCTATCCGAGGTTGTCAAAAACTTCTCCAATCCCAAATCAATACCTATAGCGTCTCCGTGAGGTTGAGGGTCTGGTATCGATATGTCAGACTCTATCGTCAGTACTACGAACCACCTATCTGCCTTCCTCAACACCCTTACTTGTTTAACCACAAACCCGAATGGAATGGGTCGGTGCAAGTTGATGGGGATCTTCCCCACCTTGGGCAAAGCAATCTGCCAACCCGTAATCGGATGGGTTTTGAATTGAGGAAACACCATGGACTTGATTTGTCCAAACTTCTTGAAGCGTGGAAAGCCAAACCCTCTTTGTTGGAAATAATTCCAAGGGTCGTGCAGTCTACGAATTGTAGTTTGCAGAACTTGAGAAGGGGCTTGTCCCAATTGAGGAAATTCTTTCTTCGCTTTGGGAAGTGCGTTTTGCTGGTTGTAGTAGGTGGGAAATGGCTTGTCGGCTGGAATGATGTATTCTCGTTTGAGCGAACAATAGTCCAAACTACATTTGCGCGAATTCACCCAATCTTTGATTTCTCGCAAAGCATAGTTGTACACCTGGCGAGAGATTTCGAGCCAATGCAGCATGGTCTGCTCTTGGTTGCTGTCGGGGTAAATTCGGTAGCAGTAGTTGATCATAGTCGCCATACTAGTAATTCTAACACAGAACTACTGTTCTATAAACTTACATCTGTTGCCGATTTGACCGGGATTGACCGGATCAAATCGGCTTGGGGGAGTCCATGTATCCCGACGCTCATCTTTTCAGATAGAGCGCGGGACTTATAGCTCCCCCAAACCCCCTCGACAGTTAAAGTTTGAGCGATCACCGGCTGGGGATTCTGTTTGGACTTGGGGTGTCAATGGTTTAGGGGGTAGCGTACGCACTGCAGTTCGTTGCAGTATCCAGTTGTCGGTGTCCTTCTGGGGGGACTGGCTTCTTCTGTTAACATATTGACGAGTCATTTTTTCCATTTTCCTTTTCTCTATCACACCTACAATAGTAGCGATCGCACTTGACAATTAAGACAGTCGCTACGAGGCTAGATTGAGTGGACTAGTCCAAGTTATTCAAATAAGCTACTTTGTACTACATAAGACATTGATACTCTTTGTTGAAGTTCTTGTAAAAACATTTTCATTATTGTCTCCTGCTCATGTAGTTTGTGTTTTACAAGGTACATTATATCAGTCATTTTTCGATCTATAACGTTCCCTATTTCAGGGTCTGATGTTTTCAATCGGTTTCCCATATCAATGATCTCATTCGTCATTTCCATCAATCACTTATTTTGAGCTGAGGGTGATGGCTGTATATGCTCTTCTTTGATTTTAAGACTATTGGGTATCATTGCCTGTGGCCTGAACAAATCCTTTAAAATTAACAGCATTAACGCATCACCACGAAGTTTACTAAACTTTTCACCCAGGGCAGGGTTAACCTCCTTAATTCGTGCTACTTCCAGTCCCGCTCTGTTTGCCAAACCTGGAATAATATCTCCAGCTACCAATACATTATTAAATAATCTATCTGGGAATTCTAATGTTCTGTTAGCTCCTGTATAAATCTGTTTACTATCTTTATCTCCACTTGCTTGAGGAACTACTGCTGAAAATGCCTGGATCTTTTCACTATCTGTCATTGAGCTCATCTCATTTATATCTTTCTCGCTTAAAGGACTTAGTCCAGGTTTAAACTCCCGTACCTTCTCTGTAAAATCAGGCTTTTTCCCCTGCTGTTCTTTTTCTCGAGTAGGTAACCACGATGTATGCTCGTCACTTCCCTTCTTAGCCACGATATTCGGATACTCACGTTGGGCAAAATCACTTAACATGATCCAACCATTTTCTAGTAAGCCAGACTCCTTTATAGGAATCGAGATTCGGGCCGGTTCAGCATTGGAATCTCCTCCCCCAAACCTTGTATTTCGAAGAGGTGCATTGGGGGATTCAATGAAGAAGAAAATAAATCCACTGTTTGCAAGACCGAGGTCATCATAAGGACTTGTATTATGTTTGAATGTAGGGATATCTTTCTCAAGCATTATTTTTGATTTCATTCCTCCGCCATCCAGCATTGCCCTTGCACGCATAGAGGTGGTGTAGTGGTTTACAACAGCATTTGATAGTGCCTCAGTGGCTGCTTTCACGAAATTGATATACCATTGCTCATTTGCTAGTTTCATCTTAGATTTATCAGATTTAATTGACTTGACATTCAGTCTAGATAACTCTTCAAAGTAGGCCTTTCCTGTTTTCCCCAATTTCTGGGTACTATGATCAAAAGATTCTTGTGACCATAACATTCCCTCGTCTGTCATTTGTTTGTAAGGGCTTGACGGTTCGGCACTGTATTCTTCCAATCGTCTGGCTTGTGTATCAGTTACTTCTCTCTCGTTTTCCAATATTTCTTTAAATTGACTATGCTTAACCTTGTCATTATCTGTAAGGGTTTGGCTGTTAGCCAGTAACCAGTTACTTAGGTCTATTAACATCGCCACTATTTCCTGATCTTGAATGCGAGGCCTGCCATCTTGAGAACGGTCATAGTCGTTTATTTTTTTAAATAGAGCTTTTAAATTCGGATCGTAATTCCTCGCATCCCCAATTTTTTTCATTGCCCAACGTAACAAAGGATCTAACTGAGTCATCAACTTTTTGTCGCCCTTGCACTGTATGGTAGCAGTTCCTGTGCTGTCAGATTTAAGTAAATTCCTACTGTTTGCATGTGGATGTTGCGTAGCCTTATTCCCGAATATATCGGCTTCTTTCTCCAACCCCGCATCATCATTTATTTCTACTCCCTTCATTTGCATTGTCGGTTTTACCCTTCCCTGCATCTGCTGGACAACGTGCCATGTTTCATGGGGTAAATGTTCCTCTTGTCCCGGAGCTACATGAATCTCTGTCCCTTGGGTGTAAGCTAATGCCTGTAACTGGGCAGGTTTGGGCGAATTATAATGAACTCTTACATCATCAAGGGCATATCCTGATAGGTTTTCAACCCCTGCTTTGAGTTTATCTGGTAATCCGGTTTTATTCGGGATAGGTGGGTTAATCTGGTCGATGATTGGGGATCCTACTCGGTCAACTTCAAGTTCTGACTTGTCCCCAGCTTCACCAATGGCAAGCTTCGCCTGTACTAAATTCTGATCAAACCAATTGCCAATTAACTCCTGGGAAAGTCCCCGAAACATTGCCTGACGCTGGATTGGTTGCCCACTACCTCGCGATCGCGCGATCGAAGATTCCAGTTCTGGGGTTGTGGTCATCCCTTCCCGATCACCCTTAAGCTGAAGCCTTGGTTTCCTTTGTAGTTCCTTTTCTACTTCTGGGTTTTTCTGTCGAATCAGGGTTGGCTGCTGTTGGAGTTGAGCTGACTGTGACTTATGAAGCTTTTGCACTACTTGCTTCGCCACCCGATCGGCTTCGAGTTCGTACTTATCACCAGCAGGTCTAATTTCTAGCTTAGCTTGCACTGGCATGGCAGAGCGATCGCTTACTGGTATTTGCGTCAAGTCCAGTTGAATGCCTGATCGATCACCGGCTGGGGATTCTGTTTGAGGTGTCAAAGTTTTTACTGGTAGCGATCGCACTGCAGTTCGTTGCAGTATCCATTTGTCCGCATCCTTGTGGGGAGACTGGTTGGTTTTCCGAGCATATTGACGAGTCATTTTTTCACCTTTTTTCAGCAAGTTATAGCTATTGGTATTGTAAACACTATTACCAACTTTTGTGAAATTTATGTTTCGGTAGCATCCTTAAATATCACAACTTAAATATCACCAAAAATATCAATCATCATCCCGAAAATGCGTGACACTCAGACGATTTCGCCTGCTATGGGGTATGGTTCTTACCACTGAGCGACTAACCACTACCCGATATTTCTATGACACGACAAATGATAGAACAGCACCAATGAATGCCCCTGTTTTCAGGTTTTCTCGATGCCAAGTTATCGCTTCTTTTTTAGTTCCATACATCCTGAAGAAGAAAAGTGGGTCGCCACCAGAGAGCTTATTCTTATTCTTCTCCTCCCGACGAGCATAGTTTTCCATAGTAATGTAGTCCGATCCGCTCTTCGCCACCACCGTGCCAAAATGATACATAAACGTATTCTCTTTATCCCGGCTCGCCGCTTCTTCAGTAGTAGTAGCGCTAATAGTCACAATCGCATTACCGAGATCGGGATTCATATACTCATTAACATTAGCTTCTTGTAAGAGACCGTCCATCTTATCTTTCGTCGATGGATCTCCCATGAATTTTCTAAATTCTAGACTTAATTCACTGACCAATTTTTCATACTCCCCTACCGCACTCATATCTTTCGCACATATTTTCATCACCGTCGTTAGTTGTTCTGCATATTTATGTCTGCCATCAGTGATTTTATCTAATACATCAGCCAAAACTACATTCACCTTCGTTGTCGCATCTGCCTCTACGCCTGGCTTCCCTGAAACGAAATCTGCCATCTCATTACAACGTTGAGGCGTTCTGACATTTGTTCCTTGGACGCTAGGGGACTTTCCGGTACTGACATATGGTTCAACTTGATATAATTTTTTCTCTTTTGAGCCACTAACCACAAGCAAGTATCGATTGGTTCTTTTGAAAGTAACTTTTCCACCCTGACGTTTGAGGAGCTCATTTGCCGAGTCTACCAGCGCTTTTGTTGCAAAAAAGTTTTTTGGTTCATCTGATGTATCTTCAATAGCCAGATCGCAATTATCGGAAATCTTTAAGTCCGCTTCGCTTCGATGAACTAAGTTTGGTAAATAAGTTCCTTTTTCATCTCTTTCATTGCTCAAAAAACTTTCATCTACTTCCGTCTGGCTTGTAAAAAATCTCTCGTCTTCAGTCCCATCTTTATCTTGAAACAAAAATTTTCTCTTTTTCTTAGCTGGGTATTCTTTAGATCCTTTTTTTATTTCTGTGTATCGCTGAATTGTGGGCACATTTTGCAAGTGTAGCCTTAAGTTTGTGGACTTTTCTTGTTCTTCCTTTTTGTGTTGAAGTACCCCCTGCACCACACCTCCATTCTGCTGCACCACATGGGTCAATTCATGGGCCAACAACTCTTGTCCCCCCTGACTCCCTGGATCGTAGGCTCCCTGCCGAAAGAAAATATCCTGCCCCGTTGTGAAAGCCTTTGCCTGCATCGAGTGATTTAACTGATCCGATTGCCCATCAGTGTGAACTTTCACTCCACTAAAATCTACACCACCAAATGCCTTTTCCATTGGTTCTCGAATCCCCTCGGAAAGTGGTTGCCCACTACCTCGCGATCGCGCGATCGAAGATTCCAGTTCTGGTGTTGCGCTCATCCCTTCCCGATCCCCCTTAAGCTGAAGCCTTGGTTTCCTTTGCAGTTCCTCTTCAACTTCTTGGTTTCCTTCTCCTTGAAGGGTTTGCCTTTGTTGGAGTTTCCCAGACTGTGATTGATGAAGCTGTTGCACCACTTGCTTAGCTACCCGATCGGCTTCGAGTTCGTACTTATCACCAGCAGGTCTAATTTCTAGCTTAGCTTGCACTGGCATGGCAGAGTAATTGCTAACGGGTATTTGCGTCAAGTCCAGTTTAAGACCTGAGCGATCGCCTGCTGGGGATTGTGTTTGGGGTGTCAAAGTCTTAGCGGGTAGCTGACGCACTGCACTCCGTTGCAGTATCCAGTTGTCAGCGTCCTTCTGGGAGGACTCGTTACTTTTGCGAACATATTGATAAGTCGATTTTTCCATTTTCCTTTTCTCTATCCCACCTACAAAAGTAGCGTTCACACAGGTCTAACAGAACTTCCCCCTAGAAAAAATGGCGTTGCTGAATCAAGGAATGAATGCGCGATCATCTGGTTTTGTTAAAGCCCCCGTTGGTCCCCCAACTTTGGGGGACTTTGAGAGTTTTGTTCCCCCCAAAATTGGCAGGGCTGTTTCATTCCCAAAATTATTGCAAAAGTGCCAAAAGTGTGGGGATGTTGTTGCTAATTAATCTTTGAGCAATAGTCATAGATGAAAAACCGTTACTACGTAGGATATTAATGACAATGCTACGAATAATGGACATATTGGCAGGAGCGTGGGCTCCTGTGATGGATGAACGGTCTTCTTGAAAAACCACATCCAAAGACCAATGCAAGCGATTTTCAATTCCCCAATGTCCACGAATGCCTTGTGCGAAAATCTCAGCATCAGCGACCAAACTACTGATTTAGTAAGCAACCATTACATATGGTTGTCTACCTCGCTGCGGAAGTTCTTTCAACCTTAATCAGGGTTTTTAAGCCAGTCCATTGGTTAGTGATACCAGTCAAATCATCAAACACACTGACAGGTCTTTTGGTGAGGCGACCATGTTTTTTCTGCGGTTATGAGTTGTCAGGGGCGCTGCCGATTGTGTATTGACTTGAATCTGTTGATAGAGCTTGGGCTGATTATTTTTTACGGCAATGGCATAATGATTCCCACTGTTGATAATTAACTCGCAGGTTTTTTTTGGCAGTGTAGAGAATCCAAGCTCAACACTGCTTGTTCTAAGTGAAGTGTTTTAATCAAAGCTTGAACTGTACTGATTTCACTGCCATGTTTGTTCTCGAACTGATTTTGAGTTAATACTAAACCCTGATCATGAGTGAACACCGAGACCACGCAAATAAAATTATGATATTTCGTGTTGCTATTTCTCACTGTGCCTCTAATACTTTTGCCATCAATGCGTGAGCCTTTGTTTAGGACTGATTTGGATATACGATGGATGCCCAACTTTGAAAGACCTTGGCAAAGTTATCAAAATCTATACCCATCATGACACGACGTATGGTGGAGTAAGATGGCACACGCCCTTTTGGTATTTTTAAGGCTTCGATTAAATCTTCTCGGTGACGTTGTGCGAAATCTCCCAGGGCACGGTAACCCAAGTATCCACTCATGGTTCCCATGATCACTATTAGTAGTACCACCCACAATGGATGTCGTCTTCCGTCAGTTGTACGAAAATCCCTGACTTCACCGAGTCTTTCAATCAAAGAATAGCTCATTTTTTTAATTATCTTACCACATTCTCTTAGTATATGGGCTTTCTGAGGGAATGAAACAGCCCTGCCAAAATTGGGGGGCTAGGGGGGCAAAACCATACCCAGAATCAGCAACGCCAAAATAATGGTAAGTTTTATTTAGAGAGGGGCGAGGAAAACCGTGGAACGCATGCTGGATAAGGTCAGGTGGCTTTATGAGCACGGTGCGTTTGTTGGGCACATTCTGTCTTACCTCTCTTTTTGGGGGCGTTGGGTGCGATCAGGTTTGCAGACGGTTGTTGGGGTTCGCGATCGTTCTGCTTTTGAGGGTTTGGGTGGTGCGTCTCGCTGTCGTGATCGCACCCGACCATGAGCAGCGAGCATGCTTGTGTCAACAGCTCCGAGTAATATCAAGTTCGGATGATTACTTATAATTAGATTTCGCGGGTTTTCGGCCACCACTTAAAGCAAGTCAGCCCCCCAATAAGCGTCTTGCTGACCCAGCAATTGCTGACAACGATAGACCAATTTTTCCTCGTTCGGAGTTGATATTTTTGGGGGAATGATTGGCCACAATCTCGCGTTTCCAGCGGCCACAACCGTTCCGCCGGTTGCAACTGAGTCGAATGTGACGGTAGCTCAAACAGATGAATGCCAACAGGTAACACCACATCTTTAGCGATGTGCCATCCCGCTTGGTCTACTACTAGTAACACTCGTAAATTGCACGCCCCATTGAAATTCTCGGGCAAAATCTGCTAATACAAGGGTTGAACAGTTGTGTATTCACAAATGGCAAAAGCCACCAATAGGTTTCTCCCGACTCCGGGTGAACAAAAGCATAGACCCACAACCACGCTCTTTTGATGTTTAACCTGGGCAATCGGTTGGTCACCATCTTGTGTCCAGACTCGACGCATCACTGGCAGTAGCCCCAAACGATGTTCGTCCATTCCCCACACCTCAATATCTGCGATCGGGTATAAGACATGAAGATATGCCAGCTCTAAAGGTCATTTTTTTTCCACTGCTGTTGGCGGGAGTTTGGAAGTTTCCTGATGTTGGGGTCATTGGACTATAGCGCGATAACCCATGTCCCGAAGATACTCCCATCCTCGATAACGGCTAATCCGAACTCCTGTCAATTGACTTAAGCAATCAGCTACCTTTCGACCGTTCCATAACCCTCCATCAGGAGCCGGTCCGGTTAAGACTTGGCACAGTTGTGCAAGTTGTAGATAATTTATTTGAGTTGGCGAACCCGGATTTGACTGTCGTTGATCCCCCAAAGCATTTGGTCCGTGCTGGTTATAACGTCGCAGAAGTTGGGTTTTTCCAAATTCGGCTATAACCAGTAACTTGAGCAACTGTTGCTGGAGTTTTCCCATCGGCAAGTAGCCAGATGATTTGATAGTGACTCCGTTCCACCGAGGAGGTGATTGCCCGGTAATGAGAGTAGAGTTCCTCCGAACTCAAATGGGATTCAACAGTGACGGTTTTTGGCATAGCGAGTGGCAATGCAATGTTTTTTCAGAGGAAGGGAAGCTTAATTATAACTAATTATCCGAACTTGATATAAAGCACCTTTCCGTGACTAGCGAGCAGGGTCGGTTCGGGTTACCTCTTTGTTCTACACTACCGAAAACACGAGCACTTTGCCATTTCCTCCAAACTTCGGGGGCTCTTTTCTTTTCCGTTTCTCTTTTTGATTTTTGGGTTTTTGCTCCAAAGCTCGAGTTTGGATCTTCGCCCGGAATTTTTTTTAGATCACAGTTTTTTCTCTCTTGAACTTACAGGGGTCTTAGGAAAATATTTGTTTTTCGTCCCAATTTACTACCGCCACCTCTGATATTGCTACCTGTTTATTTTTATTATCTACTACTCGCAACCGAAATCTCCAAGACCCTCCCGTCAGATTCCCCGGCCATTGTATACCATCCGTGAAATTGAACTCCCTATAACCCTCTTTGTCCGTTGTATATCGCTCCTTGACATCGCCTGCTCGCACCCCCGTTTGGCTGAGATCCTCCACAAAGTTGCTGGCTACCCCCTCTTGAACTTGTAGTGCTCCATGTCCCACTGGTGCGACTGGTGCATCCCAAGCTATTTCATAATGCACTTGATCCTCAGGGCGCAACCCCGTCGCTTTTGCTTCTACACTCGCTTCCGATCTATCGAGATTCTGATCGTAACCACACCCGTTCAACGTACAGGTCGCTTCCCTCTGCGGTCCTTTTTCCTTCCCAAGTACAGCTCCCATCAGCTGTGTTACTATGGGTTTTTGGGGTTGGATTGTTCCCGTCCCTTTTGTTATTTCTGGGCTGGCCTGCTTGCTATATGGTTGGCTGTAAATTTCCTTTTTGTCTCCAGGTCTTGATTTAGCCATCCCTTCCTTTGATGTTCTTCCTCCCGTCCCTCCTTCCGATTTCTGCATTACCTTCTCCCCCTGCGGCGACACGACCTTTTTCCCTCTCCTCAAGGTGCCTTGGATGACCTTTTCCTCAGTGAATTCTCGATCATTATAACGGGTTGGATTTGTATTTCCCCTCTTCACAGCGCATACATCCGCTCCTACCGCATCCGCCGCTGGCGAGACGTCCTTTTTTGATCTTCTGTCATCTCGTTGCATCTGCAAAGCTCGCTGTCCCATCATATCTGCCTCACGCTCCAATCCCCGATCGCCATTCACCCCATAACCATTCACTTCCATAGTCGCTTTCACCCGACCCTGCATTTGCTGCACCACATGCCATGCCTCATGGGGCAAATGCCGCTCCTGTCCCGGCCCAACTTCGATCGCTTGCCCTTGGGTGTAAGCATGGGCATTGAGTTGGGCGGGTTTGGGGGAGTTGTAGTTAACGCGCACCCCTGAGAGGTCATAGCCAGACATACTTTCTATTCCTGCTTTGAGGCGATCGGGCAACCCTGTATTGTTTTCAGTTTTCTTTCCTTCCTCCTGGCGCTGGACTGGGGTTTCGAGTTCACTCAGTCCTCCTTCTCGTTGGGCTACTGGCATTCCCTTAGCCCCGAGGGGTTGCACCTGCCCATTACCATGCAGCTTTGGCGAATTCACGAGATTTTCCTTTCCTACTGCATGTTGTGGTAGTTTCCCTTGCCACCTCTGGGATTCTGTTTCCTGTGAACCTCTGGTGGGCACTTTCCCTAATGCCTGCAATGGGGAAGGTTCAGCAGAGTAATTACTCACAGGTATCTGCATCAAGTCCAGTTGAATACCTGAGCGATCGCCCGCTGCAGTTTCTGTTTGAGGTGTCACAGTTTTTGCTGGTAGCTCACGCACCGCACTCCGTTGCAATATCCAGTTGTCGGTGTCCTTCTGGGGGGACTGGTTGGTTTTCCGAGCATATTGACGAGTCATTTTTTCGATTTTCCTTTTCTGAGTTCTTCCTAATAAATAATAATAGTAGCGATCGCACGGTTTATCACAAATAGTTCTTTGTTGGTTGTTCGCGTCCGCACTCCGACAATGGATCTTTCAATTCTGTGATTCCCTACTCTTTATTTTTGATTTTAATTGGTCCGATTTTGTTGATATGTTTATTTTGAGTTGGATGGAAGTTTGCCATTGTCACTTCGATATGGTCAGCGAAAGCGGGTAAATGCGCCTTCTGCAAGTGTGCTGGCATATTGGGAAAATCACTCTTTGCTGCTTTTTTCGAGCTCACATTTATAGCAGTCGAAGTAAAGCTTAAGACATCTTCTGCTCCCTGCTCCCTGCTCCGAAGTCCCTTTCAACCAAAAGACTATGTCCTAAACTATACTTCCCTTGCTATACTTGGTATTCAACATACTCATTTGCTTTGACATCATTTTTCAGGTGTTGCTCGATTTGTTTTTCATGGTCGTGATTAGCCGTTTTACCCAATGGGGTTAAATTCCGCAAATCATTTCCGGGACCTCCAACTTTTTCATTAAGCAGATGTCCTCGTACTATATGCTTTGTCCAATAGGGTTCCGTACCTGGCTTCGGCCACCATTTAGGGGCTACCGATGGACTAGATCCTTTCAGGTTGTCGTTGGGATCGACCACGCCATGGGCCGAGGTTCCACCTTCATATTTATCTAGCGGTCCAAAATCCATTGTTGTCTGGATCGCCCGTTGGTCATTAAATGCCAGCTTCCCTTTTTTATTAGATGGTCCGGAAATTACAGCAGTCGAACCTCGCTTTCTCGAATCAATCTTAGTCCTTTGAATTGTTCGGTTCGTCTGTGCTGGTAACTTCCCTGCATTTCCTGTTGATTTGTGCTTGACTCGTTCATCTTGGCTCTTATGGGGAATTGTTTCGACAAGGGGCTGCTTTCTTTGTGTAATATTAGATTCTGCCTCAGCCAATTCTGGAGCTTTTTTTTGTCCCTTGTTTAAATTGAATAAGCTTGCTTGTTTTCCCCTGATATCTGCCTCCCGTTCCAGTGCTGAATTATCATTCACTGCCATCCCCTGGAACTGCATCGTTGGTTGCACTCGCCCTTGTTTCTGCTGTACTACATGCCACGCTTCATGGGGCAAATGCCTTTCCTGTCCTGGTCCGACATGGATATCTGTACCCTGAGTATAGGCCAAGGCATTCAACTGGGCTGGTTTTGATGAATTGTAGTGAACCCGTACATCATCCATTAACATGCCTGAAAGGTTTTCTACACCAGCTTTGAGACCATTGGGCAGGCCAGTATTGTTTGGGGCTTCAACCTCAGCTACCTCCTGCACTGGGGTGTCTCCAACATCCGCTAGGTTCTGCTGGTGTTCTTTTAGTTGACAGACCCAGTTATGATTTCCCACTGAACCTGCCATCAGCTTTGGCTGCACCACTAGCGGATCTTGGTTGTGGACTGGTATTTCCATCAAGTCCATTGTAATGCCTGAGCGTACGCTAACTCCAGTTTCTGTTTGAGGTGTCAAAGGTTTAGGGGGTAGCTCACGCACTGCACTCCGTTGCAATATCCAGTTATCGGAGTTCTTCTGGGGAAACTCGCTGCTTCTACGAACATCATATTGACGAGTCATTTTTTTCCATTTTCCTTTTCTCTATCCCACCCACAAGAGTAGCGATCGCACGGTCACTTCATCAATAGTTCTTTGTTGGTTGAGAACGATTGCCCTTGGACAATGGAAAGGTTGCTGGGTAGTATAAAGCGATCGCCCAGGTGACCGTATAACTGTTGCCCAATATTTTATGGGATGAGGCTACGAGGGAGCAGGTCTTGCGTTGCAGAACATTTCTACTATGTCCCATGAGCGCAAGCTTAAACCCGGGGGCTATAGATAATAGACTTCGTGGCAGTTGTCGGGAACAGGGAACAGCGGATCTGGGAATAGTGGACAAGAATTGACGCAAAGCGATGCAGAGGTGCGACCCGTGGCGAATTTAATTCGCCAACGGAAAAAGCACCATTACGGTCTTGGGGGTTTCCACGGGGCTTACAAGGTGCGGACGCAGGTTCCGCACACAGCCCCTCCCCATGAGCGACTGCATCAAGAACACTATCAGCAATATTACTTTTCCAAGAGGTCTAATGTACAAATATTCATCCTGGACATGCTCCCCCTATTACCCATTACCCATTACCCATTACCCATTACCCATTACCCATTACCCATTACCCATTACCTATTATCCATTACCTATTACCCAAGCTAAAATATATGTAGTCATACCAGCACACCAACCATGGCTACCAGACATATACGCTTTGATTGGGCCATAAAAAGACTACTGCGCAATAAAGCCAATTATGTAGTCTTGGAAGGGTTTTTAAGCGAGTTATTACATACACAGATCAAAATCCAAACCCTTCTCGAAAGGGTCGGAAATCAACAGACAGAGGAAGATAAAAGCAACCGTGTCGATATTCTGGCGGAAACCGAAAACTCCGAGTTAGTCCTAATCGAAGTGCAAAACAACTCCCAACTCGATTATTTTCATCGGATGCTCTACGGAGTTTCCCAGCTAGTCACCGAATATCTTGAACAAGGAGAAGAGTACGGTAAAATTCGGAAAATCTACTCAGTGAATATCATCTACTTTAACCTCGGTAAAGGAGATGACTATATATATCGTTTGCGCTCGGAGTTCATGGGAGTGAATCAAGGAGATATCCTGGAACCTACCCTAGCTCAAGAAAGAAAATATACTATACAAAAAGTAGCAGATATCTTTCCAGAATACTACCTGCTGAAAGTAAAGAACTTTAAGGGGACAGCGAAAAACCACCTAGACGAATGGATCTATTTTCTCAAAAACAGCGAGATCAAGGAGGAATTTGAAGCCAAAGGCATGGTGGAAGCCAAGGAAACCTTAAGAGTCAATAATCTCTCAGACCAAGAAAGAGCGGCATACAAGCGTTATATGGATAACAAAAGTTACGAAGCCAGTATCTTGAGTACCCAAGAATTTGAGGCGCAATGGCAAATCGAACAGATTGAACAGGCAGAAATTCGAGGTAGGGAAGAAGGGAAAAGAAGCTTACTATTAGGACAGTTGGAGCGCCGTTTCCCAGAAATAGCCTCACAACAAAGAGCAGCTATCGTTGGGTTGAATTCCCAGGAAATAGATAATTTAGCAGAGGCCATGTGGGATTTTCAGAGTAGCGATGATTTGCTTCACTGGCTACAGGAATACTCTATTTAGGGTTTGCTGAATAAATCTGTTCGTCCTAGTAAATTTTTAGGGCGTCCATACAGGTTCTCCTCCCTTGATAATGCCTGAGCGATCGCCTGCTGGGCTTTCTGTTTGAGGTGTCAAAGTCTTAGCGGGTAGCTCACGCACCGCACTCCGTTGTAGTATCCAGTTGTCGGTATCCTTCTGGGGAGACTGGTTGTTTTTCCGAGCATATTGATGAGTCATTGATAGTATTTTCCTTTCCGGTATTCTACCTATATTTTTGAAAGCAACTGCTTGGCTTGGCTATCGGGTGCTACTTCCTTTAGGGAACAAAAAAACGACTGTTCCATTAGTGTCCGGATACTTTATGTTAAAGGGAAGACGCACTATTAAAATATAAAATAGTCTCTCTCTTAGTCTTCAGGACTTCTTAAAGAATGGAAGCTTAGATTTAAGCCATCCTGTTTTGCTGCTCTTTTTGTCACCATACTTCTTCTGTTCGGGAACTTGGTTTAACTTATAGGCTGTTAGTTCATCGACGTACCGCGCCTCATCTAGCGGTTTATCAGGTTTGGCAAAGCACTCGAATCCTTCGGCAATAACTGCGTTGCGCTCTATCGTGTCTTGCCTCCCATCAGTCAGATCCATCAACCTTTTCTCCCACTGTTCTACCGTTCCTACAAAAACTTCCGCTTCTTTTGGCTTCATAAACTGTCCGATAGTTACATCGATAATATAAGTGCTGCTATCTATCGTAGCTTTTACAGCGACATGACTCTGACCCGTAAGTATCTCTCGCTTGCCATCTGTTGTTATCATTCGTCCTTCGTTATCATTCCCCTTTCCCCGCCACCAAACATATTTAGCAAGTTTTAGCTCTGTTTGACCCTCTATAGGGCTAAGCTTCAAGTTATTCCATAATTGTTTGGATACTTTTAAGCAATCGGGCTGTGATGTCGCCCACGGTGAGACACGACTCCTTATTTCTTCTATTTTTTCATGTCCTCCCTGTAATTGTGCAACCTTGCTATAACCAGTTTGACTGGATACATTAATGTCCTGGTTGTCCCGAAACCCATAATTTCGATAGTCGTATTGCAAGGCAGTTTTACCCATTTGGTCAGCCTCTCGTTCTAAAGCTGCATTATCATTAATAGCAACTCCTTTAAACTGCTGAGTTGCTTTTACTCGCCCTTGCTTTTGTTGAACCACATGCCATGCTTCGTGTGGGAGGTGCTTTTCTTGCCCCGGCCCCACATGAATTTCAGTCCCTTGTGCATATGCAGTTGCCTGCAACCGGGCAGGCTTAGCCGAACTACGATGGACTCTCACATCATTCATCGAGTAGCCAGAAAGGTTTTCAATGCCTATTTTGAGGCGATCAGGCAGACCAGTATTGTTTGGGGCTTCAACCTCAGCTACCTGCTGGACTGGGGTGTCTCCAACATCCGCTACGTTCTGCTGGTGTTCTTTTAGTTGACAGACCGAGTTATGATTTCCCACTGAAGCTGCCATCAGCTTTGGCTGCACCACTAGCGGATCTTGGTTGTGGACTGGTATTTGCATCAAGTCCAGTTGAATGCCTGAGCGATCGCCCGCTACAGTTTCTGTTTGGGATGTCAAAGTCTTAGCGGGTAGCTGACGCACCGCACTCCGTTGCAGTATCCAGTTGTCGGAGTTCTTCTGGGGTGACTTGCTGCTTCTGCGAACATCATATTCACGAGTCATTTCCTTTCCTTTCTACCTATAAAGAACTGGATATTATTTAGTTAATTGTTCGTAAATGGATTGAGCCACCATCTTTCCTAGGTGATCGGGACTTGTTTTCCCCTTTAATTCCAGGTCCACTTGCATACCCGGTATTCTAGAATCTTGTTCTAGACTATGGGGCAAGCCCTTCTCTGCTAACAGGCGGGCTAATTCAGTTTCGACAGCAGCTTGCAATACCCGACGCATACTGCGGGGTAAGTCAATCCCTTCCCCGATTACTATCTCATTGATTCTCAGATTTACGCTCATTTTTAACAAATGTCATCTCAAGTCACCCAGGATTGAGAACTCCCGAAAATCAGCCTCATTTATTAACTTGTCCAGTTTTTTGAACTCCATCCGCGCTGCTCGCATGACAACATCCATTGTCACCGATTTACCTTCTTCTGCTGCCATAAATGCTGCATTCAATGCTATACTGTGTATATTCCCTCCTGTAAAATTAAAGCGACTTAACCGCTCCCAGTCCAGCATCTCTCTTGGGGTTTCTTTCGGGAAGGATTTCTGCCATATTTTGGCACGTTGATCCACCCCAGGAAAAGGAAAATTAACAATAAATCGTAAACGCCGAAGGAAAGCTCCATCTATGGAATTTTTCTTATTGGTTGCTAGAATGGCCAAACCGCGATAAGCCTCCAGACGCTGTAGTAAATAGTTAATTTCGATATTGGCATACCGGTCGTGGGCGTCTTTGACTTCCGAACGCTTGCCAAACAAGGCATCAGCTTCATCAAAAAACAGAATAGCCCCGCCATCTTCCGCTGCATCGAACAGACGACGCAAATTCTTCTCTGTTTCTCCTATATACTTACTCACCACCGTAGCCAAGTCGATCCGATACAGATGCAAGCCCAGAGCCTTAGCAATCACTTCTGCAGCCATTGTTTTCCCCGTACCGCTTTCTCCAGCAAATAAGGCACTTATCCCCTTGCCTCTATTCATCCGCTGGTGAAAACCCCACTCTTGATAGACTTTACCTCGCTGTCGCACTTGGTTGGCAATTTGACGTAATAGATTTGTCTCATCTTTTGGTAAGACAATATCCTGCCAACCCGCTTTCACATCTATGCGCTGTGCGAGAGTCTCTAATTTGGGACAGGTTATTTCCAGACAACCATCCCACAGTTGCTTGAACAGGAAATTATCTTCCTGGGGTGGTGGCGAAACCTGTTCAATATCCTGGACTTCGGTTACTTTCTGTGTTTCGGTTACTTTCTCTGTTATCGTATTGGGGATGCCGATTAACTCGAAGCGATCGCGTCCGAGATTAGCACTCGTCGAGTCTATCAAATTTAAATCAGGGACTGTTGGTGCAACCACCTCGTGCTCTACCTTTACCTGTTTCGTATACTCTACAGGTTGGAGATCGGGGGACAACACTTTGCGGACAACTTTCTCAATTTCGGCAATATTTAAGTTAAATTGCCCTACCAGGGGCATGACTAAGTCGCGACTTACAGTTCCTAAAGCCTTCTGCCAGGCTTGTATTTGTTCTCCCGATGTCGGTTTGGTAATATCCCAGCTCAAGCTTTCCCCTTCTAAAGCTGAGGTTTTGTCGTAGATGTCGATAAAAAAGAAGCCATTCCCCCGTGCCAAAAAACGATAGAATGCTGCCATTTGCCCCTGAGTGATATAGTCTTCGCAAGACTGCACATCTAAATAAAGTGCCACCTGCTCCAGTAAACTTTCCCGCTCCCACAAGCGAGCTATGGTTTCTAAGATATGACTATCGGTTGGTAGTAAGGCGATTGGCAAGCGATAGAGTTCCAGGCTCAAACACTGGCAAACTTGCCAGGCTACCAGTTGCTTGCTAGCTGTATCCGCTCCCAACAGTTGGATCCCCTTTGGCTGGGGAGCATCTGTGTTATGCTGGAGCTGATTAATTATTCCTTGTACTGCTTTTTGGTGAGAAGGTGGCAGACTGTTTTCCGGTTGGGTGTTGCTGTTTTCCGGTCTTTTCCATGGCAAGACCAGCTTGGCTAGGCGATCGTCTAAGTAGTTTAACCCCTTGATATAATTGATAATTTTTTCATCGGCACGTAGCGGACTGGTAATCGAGGGATCGACCCCAGATTGAAGAATTTCAATGAGTTGCCAATAGCGCAGGGGTCTTTCAGGAGAAACGATATCCCAAGCCGGAGCCTCGAAAATCATAAAGGCGAGGTAAAAGGTCGGATAGTTGCGGTTGTTCCCCTGAATTAAACCATATAACTGCGGAATGTTTTGGTTCAATTCCATGGCGACGCACAGCAGCAAGAGGTTTGCTTCAAACTGGGATAACTTCAGTTGCTGTTTGAGTCTTACCAAGGCTGGCGCAGGTTCGACTCTCTCTGCTGCTATCATCGTCTTTTCTGCTGCCGCTAGCTCAGCCGCAGTTGTCCCTTCTCTTTGAGCTTTCTGCTCCAAAAGGAGTACCAACCAAGCCATGGCTGCTTTCAGGTAATAATTGTTGTTTTTTTGGAATTCTTCTATATTATTCATTACCTATAGGATTTTATTGTTTCTTGTTAAATTCAGGATTCCTGTATCGTTACCTTCTGGTCTTCTTTAAACTCAGGTGGCTGTTTTGTGAAGTCGATGGGGATGCTATCTACGCCATCTACCCGCAAACGCACGACATAGGTTCCTGGAGTGACATTACTGACATTGAACGTCAGATTTTTTTCTAATATCGGGTCTTGGCTTTGTGGTGTTGGAAATTGGTAAGGAATAGCTAGATCTCCGAGTAACAAAGCAACCTCTTGTCCTTCTTTCACCGCTGGGTTGCAGGTTAAGGTTAACCGATTCCCTCGATCCGGGTAAGTAATTGCTGTTACCTCTGGGACTAAGGGAAAAGTCATGGAGTTCGTTATCCGAGTGCGATCGCTCTCCTGGACTTGTACTGTGACAGTGTAAAATCCAGCTAGCCACTGCATTCTCCCGTCAAGGGTTACCCTGATCTGAGTGGCCGAAACATCTTTTAGGTTTGTCAGTACAATCGGATTTTCTAGATGGGGATGTCCGCAGTGGACTTCCTCGCTGTTTTCCAGGTTATACCCCTCAAGAATCAAATCCTTCCCTACTGTAAAGTAACTTTCATTCTGCGGTAGTTTGATGGCTGTGAGACTAGGTAAGGGCGGTATCGTACCTGTCTGAGAATCGGGACCCCGGTCGTCAGCACCGCGACTCAATACTGGCAGTGGGGTTTTGACTGGAATCTGGCTTTCTATCAATACCACAGAGATTTTATAAGCAGCGGAAATGCGATATTGGGTTTGAAATGTCCCCCATAGTTTCGATATCTCTTCTATGGATAGGTTATTAGGTGTTACGCTAATTCGTTCGATCTGATTTGCCAGATTACTATCCTCAAGCAGCTTTTTTTTTGATTCGTCTAATAATCCCTGGTCTATGAATCCCGGTTTTTTGGCAATTGCCCTGTCAATATCGTAGGTTCGGATTAAGGGATGGTCGTGCAAGACACGCATGGCTACCCCCAGCAAAGTTTGGCTTTCGGTATCTTCGTTATCTTTTCCGTAAGCTGTAATCAAATAATATAGATTTAATGCCAATGGGGGTTTACCTGTTTCTCCTGGTTTGACCTTATTCGGCATATCTAAATTGCGCCAGGCACTATTGGGATTAGTTTGGTAAAGAAAGATGTTAATCTGATTTTTTTCCTGTCCTTCTTTCCTGGCTTCATCTAGAGGTTTTGTTGTGACTATTTCTAGAGTTCCACTGCCTAATTCTTGGAGTGCTCCTTCCTTAATTAGGAACTCTAGCATTATCGTCACCCCAGCAATCGCCTGCGAGTTACTCATATGTTGTTTCCATTGCGGTGCTTAAGATATTCATCTAGGGAAAGCCTTGGACTTGAAACGGTTGACTGCATCCTACGGGATTGCTGAACAGGTTTCACCGCTGGTTTAGTTCCTCGGACTTCTATCTTACCTATGGTAACCTGAATAGTGGGTGTCGAGGCTATGGATGCTTTCCGTTCTTCTGCTAGCTTTGACTCTAATAATTGTAAGGGATTGTTCCCGATTAGATTGTCTTCTAATTTTACAGGTCTGTCTGTTTCTGTTTTTCCCGTTTCTCCCCCTTTTTCTACTCGCGCGATCGCAGTTTCTGGTGCCAACTGACTCAACTGGTCTTCTCGTCTGGATGATAATTTTACCCCATCCTCTATTTCCTTTAAGGCTCTTGGGTTTTCTTGTTCCAAGAGGGGCAGACTAGTTTCTGATTCTTGGTTGGAAAACCCTGGTGCGGTTAGCTGATTTTCCGACTGTACTTTCCCTCTCGTCTTGGAAGCGATCGCTTTTCTCGGCTGTGGTATATTCCTGCTTTGTGTCGATAATTCCTTGGAGTCTGGCTCCTTGACTCCCCTTGACTTCAAAGGACTTTCTAAGTCTATTCCTTTCTCAAGTTCTAGGGACTTCACCGTCCTTGAGTCCACTTTCCCCTCAGTAACGGGTTGGGAGGGGGCGGTCTCCCTGACTGACTCCGTTGACTTTTCTTGGTTTCTTGAGAATAGCTTGGCTGTGAATGTCCTTGGCGGTGTCTTGCCCGATGGTCGATCTGGATTTACAGATTTTTTTGACTCTCTAGAATCTACCTCATTTCCTCCACTTTTTCCGTCTCCCGAGCTAGGGTTTTGCCCGACCTCTCTAGTTTCTCGAACCGACGTTAAAACGTCTTTTATTGGGGAATCGTTCTGCTCATTTCTCCCCAACTGTTTGACTTCTCTAGTGTTAGGAGCTTGACTTTCTAACTCTCTAACTCTCTCCACTGCTGGTGGGTTCACGTTTCTTGATACCACGTCCCGTGGAGTAAGGTCTTCCCCTGGTGCGATCGCGTTTTTTTTCCTGTTGTTTAACCCTTTACTTCTTTCAGGGCTTTCTAACTCTCTATAGTCGGATTCATTTCCTCTAATTACCCCCTCTAACGAGCTTACTTTTTGATCAATTTCCCTGGTTTCTCGACTGGACTTTAAGACTTCTTCTGTTGGAAAATCGCTCTCCTTGTTCTTCCCTAACTCTTTTGGTTTTAAAGGCTTCGCAGACCGTTTATATTCTCCCTCTTGGGAAGCGATCGCATCCGGACTTTCTCTGGAAATTTCTTTTAATTCTCTTCTTGTTTCTAGCTCTCGCACTTCCTTCGTTACCCTTTCCCCAAGTGACTCTTTATTTTCTGTTATATCTCCCCCTATATCTCCAGAGTTACTCTCTACCCTTTGTATTTTTTCTAACTCTATCCCTCTGCTTCTCTCCCCAATCTTTTCTCTACCTACCAACTCTTGAATTTCCTCCATTCTCTCTAACTGAAGGTCAGTAGTGATGGGCTCATTTGTTATTGGATTATTTGTTGGTGCGATCGCGTTTTTTTCTCTGTTCCTTTTCTCTTTTTCTTGTGACCTTAAACTCGGATCACCCTCAAACAGGCTAGGTATTTCTAGATTGGCATTTTCACTGGCCATCGCCTCTTCTGGAGCAAACCGCGAAGCTATTCGGGGTTGCACTACGGGCATTAACCCCAAGGTCCGTCTTGCCAGTCTGGTAAATAAATCTGCCATTAGCCCACTAAACTTAAATAATATTGTCGTCGGAGCGTACTCATAGATAAGATATCCGCCTCTCGCCATCCATAAAATCGGGCTAACAGGTGTACTTCCTCGAGAATCCTCTGGGCTTTGGCACTGATTTCTTTCCAAATAAACCAAACTATATCTAACATTACCTGCCAATTGTGACTGCAAGCTGGACAATCTAGATCTAATAGTATTTCTATTTGGGGGTCTGCTGCTGCTATTGCCTCTACCATTTTTTCGATCACGTCCTCTGGCAGGTCATTATACCCCCACTTTTGTCCCCATCGGCTTGCTCCCACCAAACAGTTTTGCCTCAGCTGTCTGGCCGCTTTCTCATCATCTTTGCTTCCCACTATTCCAGCCAAGTCCCAGCTATTCGGCAATCTATAGTGCAACTCCCACTCCCCGACGTTGATTATATACTGTTCTGCTTCTGGTTCCCGCAGTTCTACCAAGCGCATCTGGGATGTTTTCATGGTAAACTCTAACCGTTCGCTACATTCGGGACAGTTTACCCAACTATTCATTTGCTCCCCGAAGGTGATTTCTCGTAGGGTTAATAAATAAGCGTCCCGCTGTCCGATACTCATAGTAGCCAGGGTTGCCCTCGGCTTTTCCGGACAAGCAAAACTCAAAAGAGTCAACGCCCTGTCCAGGGGATGTTGACTCTGTCCTATTTCCCAACAACGTATTAGCTCATTTGCTGTTAGTGGTCGCATTGGACTACACTAGACCTCTTTTATAAGTCTCATCAACCTTGGTGATTATAAGGCAAAAGGCAAAAGGCAAAAGGCAAAAGATAAAAGGGATAGATTTTGATTTCATATTTATTTTTGCCAGAGGTCTACTAATTTTTTAATCCGATTCTTTTTGCCCATCAGCCTTCCTTTTATAGGACTACGCATTAAGGTGTTTGACATTGATAAAAGCAGCAAAAGCTAATGCACGTCAACTTTTGCCTCTTGCCTCTTGCCTCTTGCCCTCGCGCGTAGCGCTATATCTATGCCGGTTCAGTGAAACTGGGTTCTGTCGGTTCCGTCACGTCATAGTCACGTTCCCATCCTTCATTTTGCAGTTGAATGCTCTGGATTGCGATTTCGTTGCCGCTTGCATCCAACTCTGGTAATGCTTGGAATTCCGATACCCAGCAGCGATATACTTTATAAGCGATCGCTACCTGTCCGGCTTCGTTCATCACCTCGATAATGATATCCTTGCGGAAGTCCTTCAAGGACACTTCCGATCCCAAACCGGAACCGTAGTTCCAGACCTTATTAGCCCATTGTTCAAAGGCTGGGTCGTGGGTTACCCCCCGTTCTAATGTAATTGCTTCGTACTTAGTTTGTCCTGGGGATAATCGGGAACTGCTGGGGTCTCCCCCTGTGCGATGTTCTATCACTTCGGTGCTCCGACTTAAGGCACCAACTTTACTAACTCCTGCTACGTAGTTCCCATCCCATTTGACCCGAAATTTGAAGTTTTTATAGGGGTCAAATCGTTCTGCATTTACTGAAAATTGAGCCATGGTTTCCTCTTTATGATTGTCCTGCTATTTGTTGGAACTTGAGTATTACGAATTCTGCGGGCTTGAGGGGGGCAAATCCAATTAGGATGTTGACAATCCCCCGGTCTATATCGTACTGAGTCGTTGTTTCCTTGTCACACTTGACAAAGTAAGCGTCCTTGGGGGAACTGCCTTGAAATGCTCCTTGCTTGAAGAGATTTTGCATAAACGCGCCGATATTCAATCGCAGTTGGGACCACAGGGGTTCGTCATTGGGTTCAAATACAGCCCATTGGGTATTGCGATACAAGGTTTCTTCTAGGTATAATGCTAGTCGGCGCACGGGGATGTATTTCCATTCCGAAGCCAGCATATCGTCTCCTACCCTGGTGCGGGAACCCCAGACGATTCGACCCGCTGGTGGCATCACTCGCAAGCAGTTAATCCCTTTAGGGTTCAACTCCCCATTTTCAGGATCCGTCAGGGGGACGCTCAGACCTATAACTCCTTTTAAGACGGCTTCCAAACCCGCTGGTGCTTTCCAAACTCCCCGGCTTGCATCCGTGCGGGCAAATACTCCTGCTATAGCCCCGCAAGCGGCAAATATTTCGATTTGATTGTCCTTAAGGGGGTTTGGCATGATCAGGCGCGGGAAGAAGATGGCTCCATTGGTACTGACTGACCCGACTTGACTTGATTGATCAATCCCTGTTTTCGCATCATCCTTACTCGTCCAACTACTAGGAGAGTCGATAATCATCATGGCGCGGCGCTTCAGGCAATATCCCAAAGCGTCGTCAATTAGACTTGAAGTTATATCCCCACCTGGTACGAAGGGTGGGATGCACAGCAAGTTAAACAAGTCCGTATTCTCTAGGGCATAAAGTCCCTCTTTGTCTCCTTCCTTTCCTGTACCAGTGAATTCTTCTTGTGTGATCGCATCTCCATCTGAGCCTTCATCGCCTGATTCTACCTTATTTGAGCGAGTATCGCTCCACAAATCTTTTTTCAAATCCTCTTCGTCCAAATCTTGATCATTTGGCGTTGGAATAGGTAGATCTGCTGTAACTGTTCCATCGTAAAGCACTAGGTTTGAACTATTTTCTAGTACCTTATCTACTTGTCGAGGGTGACCGTACTTCGCCGAAACATTGAGGAATGTTTCTACTTCCTCTGTCTCTCCGTCTCTTATATAGAGATTGAACAATTTATCGGTTTCGTGTGTGCCCTCATCCGTAATGCTTGAGGGAAAAGTCCTATCAACCCGCGCCCGCAGCTTGTTTCCCCATACTCCCACGTTTGCAGCTTTTAAACTAATTTGATTTTCACCTGTTTTACCTGCCTTCAAAGTTGCTTCTGTTCCATTCTTGTGGAGTCGGACAATCACCGCCTGACTGCCGCCATTAGTGTAGAAATCTCGCACCGCGAAACTCATGGTACTGTGATTCCACAATCCGCCAAATATGCGCTCGTATTCTCCGTAGTTATTAATTAGTATTGGCTCATCGGTCGGTCCCCGTAATGCCCTACCGATAAAGGCTGTGATTGAAGTGGCTACGCCTGTTATCGTGCGCACTCCTGATGGAATTTCTTCGATATAGACCCCAGGATAGGTTGGTGTTACTGGCATTTCTCTCTCCTTTTTCCCTTAGTTATTTTTTTCTTTGGTCGGCAGTGCCCAACCGACCGATTAGCCATTTTCTAGTAAGCATTCAGCTATCAGCTATCAGCTATCAGCTATCAGCTATCAGCCTATGCGCTACGTCCCAGCCTTGAAGCCTGTGCCACGCTACTTGAGGTGCTATCAGATCAAGGCTGACTGCTGACTGCTGACTGCACCTCAAGCAGCGTGCGCGTAGCGCATATGCTTACATTTTCTAAGCTTATTTATGATTGTCCAGCTATCTGCTGGAATTTCAGAATCACAAATTCTGCTGGCTTCAAGGGTGCAAACCCGATCATGATATTAACTATCCCCCGATCGATATCATACTGGGTTGTGGTTTCCTTGTCACACTTGACAAAGTAAGCGTCTTTGGGGGAGCTGCCTTGGAATGCCCCTTGCTTGAAGAGATTTTGCATAAACGAGCCGATACTTAATCGAAGTTGAGACCACAGAGGTTCGTCGTTCGGTTCAAATACGGCCCACTTGGTATTGCGATACAAGGTTTCTTCTAGGTACAATGCGAGTCGCCGTACCGGAATGTATTTCCATTCGGAGGCTAGCATGTCGTCTCCCACTCGGGTGCGCGAACCCCATACTATTTTACCCGCTGGCGGTCTATTCCGCAAGCAGTTAATCCCCAGAGGGTTCAACTCTCCATTTTCGGGGTCTGTCAGGGGGACGCTGAGGGCGGCCACTCCTTTTAAGACTGCCTCCAAACCCGCTGGGGCCTTCCATACACCCCTGGTCCCATCGGTGCGGGCGAAGATTCCTGCCACAGCCCCACAGGCGGCAAATACTTCTATTTGATTTTCTTTGAGAGGGTTAGGCATCACGAGGCGCGGGAAGAAGACGGCTGCATTTTCACTGGTAGACCCCACGTCTGTCTTAATCCCTGTTTTTGCCTTTCCCTTACTATCCCACCCGCTAGGAGAGTCGATAATCATCATAGCCCGGCGTTTGTGGCAATAGGTGATAGCTTGATCAATTACCCCTGTTTCAACATCTAGTCCATTAGCCTCCTGTTTGTAGGGTGGGATGCAGAGCAAGTTAAACAGGTCGGCCTTTTCCAGAGCATAAATTCCTGTTTTGTCCCCTTCTCCTTCAGTAAAGTTATTACTTTCCAGGGGGTCGCCATCTCCTGCACGGTCTATTGGTTGCACTCCATTTGAACACAGTTCGTACCACACTCCTTCCGCCTTAAATTTCTTCTTTTCTTCTTCTCGGGACTCTGGGTCAATTTGCTCCTCTATCTCTTCCCATGTGCTAGCATTCTGCTCTGGTCTAGCACTAGGCAATGTCCCAATTACCCGTACTAATTGTGAATCTTTTTCCAGTACCTTCTTAATGTATCGCGTTTCGCTTTCGTCAACAGATAGATTCTGGAACGTTTCGACTTCTCCCGTCCCTCCATCCCTGACCGATAGATTGAACAATGCACTGCCGTCTTCTAGTCCCTCATAGTCAACCCGAGCCCGCAATTCGTTGCCCCAAGACCCCTCGTTTGCTGCTTCCAGGAACAGTTCATTAGTTGTTCCTACTGATAATTGTGCCTTCTGCCTGATCTGCAAGTCAGCAACTATTTGATCGATGTCTTTTGTATACTTCTCATCTGACACGTCAATCTTGAGTGAGGTAACAATTATATCGACTCTTCCTGAATAGTCTTCTGCTGAAACAATATTAATTAATCCATGGCTTTCGAGCACATTACCAATGATTTTATTGACTTCTTCTTGGTACTGATCAACGTTTAATTCATCGGATAAACTATAGATATTTATCCCAATCTCTTTGGCTATCTTTCCTGGCACTGTAGTTTGGTCTGGCCAAGTGTTAGGATCGTTGCTTAGCTGCTCAGGTTGAGTATCTAAATTAGTTTGTGCCGCTAAAATACCATCGTCTTTGTTTTCTGTATCTTTAATATCGTTTACTACTGGAATTACGTCCTGTAATTTATGGAGTTCGATGGCAATTTTTTTAGCTGTCTGCCCTCGCTCTGTATTTTGGTATGGCCAAGTTTTAGGTTCGCCTCCTGGTGGAGGAGTTTTATTATCCAAATGGCGTTTTGCCTCTGTAATGCCACGGGCTTCATTCCCTGCATTTTTAATGTCATCTACTGCTGCCCAGACATTAGAGTTATACATCTCGATTGCAAAGTCTTTGGCTATCTTTCCTTCCCCTGTGCTTTGCTCTGGCCAATTGTTAGGATCACTTACTGCTGGAGGAGGTGTAATATCTAAATGGTTTTTTGCCTCTGTAATGCCATCCTCTTTCTTTTCTGTCTTATCCGTGTTAGCTGCACTTTGAATTGCACTTACTGTGTCCAACACTTGGTTGTCGGTTGTAGCTTGCATTTCTCCAGGATTGAACAGTCGAACAATTACCGCCTGACTCCCGCCGTTTGTGTAGAAATCCCGTACCGCGAAACCCATGGTACTCTCATTCCACAATCCGCCAAATATGCGCTCATATTCTCCGTAGTTATTAATTAGTATTGGCTCATCGGTCGGTCCCCGGAAGGCCCGACCGATAAAGGCTGTAATTGAAGTGGCTACACCTGTTATCGTCCGTACCCCCGAAGGAATTTCTTCTACATAAACTCCAGGATAGGTTGGTGTTACTGGCATTGTTTATACTCCTTTTTTGTTCTTATTGTGATTAATTGCTCTTGAGTTAACGTTTCTAGGACTCATGAGGTACAGTTGGATTTGAGGCCGCATCCCTTAAAACCCTATTGCCTATTGCCTATTGCCTATTGCCTATTGCCTCTTGCCTCTTGTCTCTTGCCTATTGCCTCTTGCCTATTGCCTATTGCCTCTTGCCTCTTGCCTATTGCCTATTGCCTCTTGCCTCTTGCCTCTTGCCTCTTGCCGACCTATGAAAATTGCTATACATCCGGTCAACTGTCAACAACCCCTGCCTCCGTTTCCACTGGCTGACCGTTATTTTCCGCTTCATTTTCCGCTTCTGTGAACTGCCTCAACTCTTCCTCAATAACCTGAATAGCACCGCTAATACGCAGTAAGGTTTCTCGCAGATTCATTTGCTTGGTTTCATACTCAGCCAGGAGTTTTTGACCTGCATCAAATTCGGTTTTAAGGGATTGGAGACGCTGTTCTAATTTCTCTTTCATGGTTGGTTTGTACCTACTAACGTTTGGTTTTGGTCAAGCCCCCTAAATCCCCCAAATTTGGGGGACTTTGAGAGTCTTGTTCCCCCCAAAGTTGGGGGGCTAGGGGGGCGGGGGACTTTGAGAGTTTTGTTCCCCCCAAAGTTGGGGGGCTAGGGGGGCGGGGGACTTTGAGAGTCTTGTTCCCCCCAAAGTTGGGGGGCTAGGGGGGCGGGGGACTTTGAGAGTCTTGTTCCCCCCAAAGTTGGGGGGCTAGGGGGGCATAATACTCAGAATCAGCTAGGAAAATCCGTCCCGTAACGCACCATCTGGTCTAGGGGGCTAATCTGGGAATGATGTAATTACTCCTTATTGAGAGCCTGCAACTGTGTGATTTTAGTTTGCTGCTGTTTAACTTGCTTGGCCAGTTCCAAAATTTTCTTGTTTTGCTCCTTAATAGCTTCGATCAGAGGGGCAATAAGCTTAGAATAACTCAGAGACTTCATCCCCTGGGAGTCAGTGCTTACTAGTTCTGGGAACACCTCTTCTACCTCTTGGGCTACCAGTCCAATTTGTGTTTCTTGGGTAGCTTTTTGCTCATCTTTCCATTGGTAGCTCACGCCCCGCAAACCTAGGATCTTTTTAAGCCCGTTTTTTAGGGGCTTAACATTTTCTTTTAACGTTGCATCGCTTGATAACGCCAAATTATGAGCTTGTATTTGGCCATTAACGTCTAGTTTGAGGTTAGTTACAGGAGATTGTCCTCCCTCTCCTGGCACTTTCCCAATCCCGACAGCACCGCTAGTGTTCAAAAC
The DNA here is from genome assembly GCF_001767235.1 of Moorena producens PAL-8-15-08-1. Taxonomy (GTDB): domain Bacteria; phylum Cyanobacteriota; class Cyanobacteriia; order Cyanobacteriales; family Coleofasciculaceae; genus Moorena; species Moorena producens_A. The sequence continues at coordinate 4,526,744 of NZ_CP017599.1, read as the reverse complement.
AATATGATCGTTAGAGTCATTAGAGGTTCCAATTTCAAAGGTAGTGTTTTCAGCACTATCCTCACCCTCTCTGGCGTAGTATCGTATCCATGCTGCATCGGCTCCACCGCCTCCAGGATTTTTTGGAAATAATATACCAGATTCCTGTGTGTTCCCAGCAGCAGGCATTATCGCTCCACCGCTTACTTGCAGCTTTGCTTGCGGAGCTGTTGTGCCAATACCAACACTTCCATCTACTGTTAGAGCACCATCTAAGTTCGTGTTCCCTGCGATCTCCACATCTTCCAGTACTGACAAAGTACTGGTGAGGGTACTTTCACCTGTCACTGTCAGGATGTCGATTGTCGAACCACCTGTTACAGATAATGCGTGGTCTGGATCTACCGTCGCGGACCCGATCGCCACCTTGCCACTATTAACAACCACATCCCCTTGCTCGACAACCAGTCCCAACGTATTAACACCTGTATGACTCCCATTAACGGTGAAGGTTGGATTAATTCTCAGCGCTGCTAGGACGTCATTATTTGCTGAACTTGTCAAAGTTGGTGTGATTTCGGTGGCATTACTAGTACCAATCAAACTTGGTGCTACTTCTAGCTTGCCTGTTAATTTAGTAGCACCGGCAACGGCTAACTTATAATTTGTTTGGGAGTCACCCCCGATGCCGACTTCTTGAGTTGCTTGATTTACCTTGAGGGCAATAGAAGCATCTTGACGGATTTGCAGATCACCTTCTAAGAGGGTAGAACCCCCTTTCACTCTCAACTTATCCGATGTTGAGGCTATGGGTGTCCCGATCACTAACTTTCCCGATTCTACTTCTAGATTGCCATCGTCGAGGACTACATCACCTTTGGTTACATGTAGTCCCCGGTTCTTTACATTTGAGTAAGAATCTGGATTGTTGAAACTTGGCTCAATTCTTGCCGCTGTCAGGATTTCGTTATTTTGTGTAGCAACTAGTTCTGGTGTTACCGTCAGCGTTTCTAGATCTGTAGAACCAAGAACGCTCAAGTTTGTATCAAAACTGACTAATTGGTTTGCTTCCCCTTTTACATACAACTTTACATTCTTACCATTTACAACGTTTGACTGGGGTATTACATCCGCCCCAATACATACATTTCCCTTGGCAATTAGCAAAGTTGGTTCAGTTCTACTACTATCACCTGTGATGTTCAGTGAATATACATCGGTCTCGGCATCTTCATTTACTTGTAACTTATGATTTACAACCAAATTATGTAAGTCAGTAGTTCCCGTAACTTTCAGCTGATTTGTTTCTGGGTCATCAGTACCGATGCCTACATTACCATCTGGTTTAATGACCACCCGATCCGCTAACGTCCCGTCCTGACCTGTGCTAAATCTTAACTCCCCTGATGAAGTACTTGAACCGTTTCCTTCTACTACAGAATAAATAGCTGCTGCTTCTTGAGCTTCTTCTTTGTATTTTGTGTCTTCCTCATCTTCGGCTTCCTCGTCTATCCCCTCCTGTGTTACTATGCCCTTTTTCCAGACTATCCTGCCATTAACCAAGGCACTGTCGTTTGCAGCAAACAGGGACAGGAAATCTTGGGTATCACCTTCTTCTAGCTGGACTTCTAAGGGGCTAATAACCTTTAGCTTCCCAGAGGTATGCTGGGTTTCCAGTTTTCCATGGATCAGTAACTTATCTTGATTTTGCTGACCCAGTTCCACATTACCTGGTTCTCCTTTCTCTGCATGGTAGGTTACCTTACCGTAAACCTCCAGATCTCCCGCCACTTTCAAGCGTGCTTTTGTAAGATCATCAGGATGCTCTGGATCTTTTCCAATATCTACTAAATACTCTTGGTTTCCGTTAACAGTTAACTTGGGTCCAAAGGCGACACGCCCCTCTTCTACTATCAACCCATACTGGGCTGCTTCTGTTATTCCGCAACTACATGTATCCTTAAAATCAGGCTTAATGTACAATCCGACTAGCTTGTCGTTCGAGTCCCTGGCATCCACTTCCGGTCGCAGGTCTACCCCGATCCGGTGTTGGTCGTCTTCTTCATCTCGTGTTCGAGTTTCACGGCCAATGCCAACTTTACCTTTTTCTATCATCAACCCAAACTTGTACACCGGACTTTGACCGTTCTCATTAAAGTTTGGGTTTATATATAAGGCCGCTAACTTCTGTTTATGCTTTGTCGCTGTCACTTCCGGTCGGAAATATACCCCTGTGCATAAATCCTGTTTGTTTGATAGGTCTTGTTGCTCGTGACCAATTAATACTTCGCCGTTTTGAACTTTCAACCCATAGTGTGAAACATTGGTCTTACCATTATTATTAAATGTGGGATCAATATCCAAAGCTGTGAGAGTGTTGTTATCAGCATAAGCTGTCAACTTCGGTGCCAACTTCTGACCGATGAGTTCATTATTAGTATCGTCATTAGTCAAGTCTGGATTTACCAGTAGCCCAATTGTTTCGTCGGGAGGTTCTGTTCCAATGGCGACCACACCCTTGAGCCAACTTGTCCCTTCTACAATCAGGTCTTTATTACCAATAATACTCAGATTGTCTTTGGTAAGGCGCATCACCTCTTCTTCACAGATGCTGAAGCTGATGGCCTGATCGACGGGATCTGGTGCTTTTTCTTCCAGTTCATCCTTCCAATAGCCCACATTCAAAGTGAGTTGCTTTCCACCTTGAATCTCGAGCTGGTCATCAGTATGGAATGGTTCTGTTTCTTGATCACGGCGGGCATCATTGTAGCTATGTACCCCAATTGATAACTTCCTTCCTTTTGGTACAACCCCGTTATATAATCCCGTTTCCCGCGCCATCTCCGTCAGGGCTGGGAAAATTTCCCGGCAATCCTGGAGCACTGTCCAGTGAAGAGTGGGAGGAGTGGGATTATCATTGTAATTGACAATCGCCAATGGACAGTAGTGATATACAATCCCGTCTGGTTCTTTGTCGTCTGCTGGCCACACAACTTCTTGTTGAGAGCGGGTTGGGATTAACCAATAATCTCCGGTCCTGTATTTTTCATTTCCTGTATGGACAAACTTGACTTGTAGCCCTTTTTCCAGTTCTATAAAATCTTGGCTATCTTCTTCCTCAGAGAGGAATTTTATCTCTCTTGCATTTGCTTCCCAAATCCGTACAGTTGTGATTTTTTCGTCAGGGTTTAACTGATCTATTTCTTCCTGATTCCAAGTATCTTGATTTATAGTTAGTATCAGTCCATCATTACTTTCTCCTACATGATCTACTTTTAAAAAGAACCCTGGTTCACCTGTTTTTACACGATCTTCGTCTGTAATTTCTATCCACCACTCTTTCCCCTGTTCTTCTGGAAATTGGATTTGATTATTTTTTAAAACTGTAACCTTATGGGTTTCAATTTTTGTCACTTTTGCGGCCATGGAAGCATTGTTTCTCGCCCACTTAAACGTAGTATCCTCTACATTGTCCGCAACTTGGTGTATTTCTACCCTGTAAAGATCGTTGGGCAACGCTGTTCCACTCTTTACCTTAAGTTTCCCTTTCTGCTGGTTCTCACTCAGTAAGGTTTTCCACTCGTGCCGCCATTGTTCCTTCTCGGTCAATTCTTGTGCCTTTAGCTGCCAGTAAGTCTCGGTGCGAGTGGTCGTATCGGGTCCCCCCAGGGCTGGCTCTAGCAGGTCTTGGTCTTCTATGGCTGTAATGTGATGCTGCCATACCTCTAAATAAACTAGGAAGTCCCCTGGATTGGCAGTTGCTGCCCCTTCTGCTGCTAATATACCCGGGACGTCTGTTATCTCACGCTGATAGCCATCCTGTAGAGTTTCACACAGGATACCTTCCACATAACATCGTCCTTCAGCCAGCTTAATAATTTGTTGGGCATTATCAAACTCAACCTTAAAACTATTCCGATCTGGCACTCCATTGAGTCCGATAATCTCCTTGTTCGCGATCTGCTCTCTGTAAGCAATTATATCTAGCTGTTCGTTCCAGTCCGCATCTAACAATACCCGACCTTGCTGTAGGCGAACGCTGCTGTAACGGTTGCTTGGATCAAATGTCCAACGAGTAAAATCCCCTTTCATCTGTTTAACCTCACCTGTTATTTTTTGTTAATTTTTTTGGTTAATTTTTATAAACTGTGCTTACTTCCATGCCCAAGCGCAAGTATTCATCCAAACTGGCTGCTAAATTTGCCTCTTGTTGCGGTCGCTGCAAATTATTGAACGCCCCCATTTCAGTATTATTTTCTGCGCCCTTTTGGATCTCTTGAGGGCAACTGAGGCTTAACTGAGCATAACCCGGTTGACCGTACTGCTGGGATGTAAAACTTGGCTGTAGTTCTGAATTCTCCAAAGTCTTTGGCTGGCACTCATATCGTTCTGGTGTAGAGTAATAATAATTTTCTTTTTTTGGTTCTTCTTCTGTCGGTGGTGGTTCTGTTTCGATTTGGTAACCCACTGGTGCGTAGCTATACCGCAGACCGCCACTTCCTTGTTTTTGCGCTTTTACGGGTTCCATAAAGATTGTTTCCGAACCCAACTCCATTTCTTCAATATATACTCCCCCAAAAATTGTCGAGCGCTCGATTTTTGTCACGAGTCCATGGTGTCTTCCCAACGACCGGATTGCTGCCGATCCGGCCCCATCGATTATACTATCGCGCAGTGTCAACGCTCCACTTTCAATGGGCAAGTTTACCTGCCCAACAATACTATTAGAGATTGTCACTTTGGTCTCCCCAGAGACTTCGCTAATGCCCACAACAGTTTCTTGGTGTTGGTCAGGGGATCGCTTGGGTCGAATCGTACAGTGGTCTACTTCTAGTTGCGCCTTTCCGGCGACGATGACTTTACCGCCACAAAGCAAACCATTTAGCCGTAACGTTGACCCCTCAGCACCGCTCACGATCAGATCCCCTCCCAAAGGACTGATCGTCGGTCGGTAACCATTACCTGCTTCGATTGTCAAGCGATCGCACGAACCGAGTTCGATCAGCAATGTATCGTCAACTACAGGTGCTGTATGGCTGCGCGCCGTAAAGTGGGCTTGATTGTCCATTATCCTGATCGTGTTGTGGGACTCGCCGCTTGCCTTCCAAGCGCCGATGGCTTCGGACAGGGATGTATACCAGTTTTCGGTAGCCTCTGGAGGCATTTTTCTGGCTACCCACCGAATTGTTTCTGCGTCCTGAACCAGAGCTTGACTCCGATTATAAGGACCGCCTCCCATATTAGCACTAAAGCCATAGCTGAAGTTAACTTCTAAATTATCCCAACCCGGATCTTCGCCACTGGCGAACATTAGCCGACCCAATTCCACATCTACGGCGATTTTACCGGGTGGCGGTTCTTCCCAATTTGTTAATCGTTGGGCAATAATCTTTTCTGGTGGTATGGCTGGATATTCTTCCCCTTTATTTTTTCCACGCTTTATATATATCACCAGGCTGCGCTCAGGTCCGTAATAGTACTCGCTATTGAGTTCTGGTTCTGAGGGATCTACCTGTGGCGCTGGCACTTCCTTGAGGTCAACGGACTTGCGATAGTCTTTTGCCATTTTTAATAGACTGTAAGTCGTATTTTCCGTCTGCTGCTCCACCCAATCATTAGGATAGATATAATCGTCGCCATCACCTAATCGGAAGATTTTAATGAATTTTTCATCAGTTTCCTCCTCGGGAGTAGGCGTTTGGAAAGGTCTTAAATCTTCCTCAAACGCCTTATGACTGATTGGGATCGGAAGTTCAAGACTGTCCAATTCATGAGCCCATAGATTCTGATTTTCTCTACTTTTCGGCTGATTGAACAAAGGCATATCGTAACCCAAGGGGTGAAAGGTATAGCAACCGGTTTGGTTGATTACTGGCCAGTCAAGTTTAGATTTTTTCTTGAGCTTGTGCCTGTAATAGCCATTCCTATTGCTTATCACTCTAGGACTAACCTGTAGGGTATGCTTGCGCTGGCTAGGGGAGGTATTAAAGCCAAAAACCGCCTGTTCAAATTCATATTTGCTGGTATCATCCCTGGTATCCCAGTGCCTAATATCTACCGCTTTGATAGGTAATTCTGGCCTATAGCATGGGGTAGAGCGTTTTATTGGATAGCTTTGTAGTCTCCAAATAAATAAACTGAGACTTCTGAGATTGTATCTGATTTGATTGCCATCAAAAGCACGGATATCTAAGGTATGAGCATTACTGTCAAATAAATCCTGCATCGCCACCATTGCCGTACTTTGAGTCAGAGCAAACGTGGCAGCGGACTGGGGGCGGACTCTTTGGATATACTGAGTGGTGAGGACGTAGTTGAACATTTCCACGACCCGCACTGTCCAACCCGTGGTATTCTCAATGGCTAGCTCTAGGGTTCTGGGAGTCCCTTTATGCCTGCGATAGCGAATCGCATTACCAATGCGACTGCGCTGAACGGGTAAAATCTTTTCCGGGTCATTTAAGTCTTGAATCCCTACCAATTCAGCAATGTAGGGCAATACCCATTCATCGCAGGTTTCAATGAACCAGTTTTCGTAGAGGTTATTGATATCGGCTTCGAGGATGCCCAGTTCTTGCTCGACGATCGCCAGCAAGGCCCGCAGGGGTTCGTCTAAAAAGAAATCTTTCCGACGGTAGATAGCTGGTAATAGCTGGTATAGTTTTTCCCTGACCATGTTTTCCGTCACCGTTAACATTACTTGCGGAAATTGCTATCCATAAAGTTCAGAAACCATAATAGACTAATCCCATCCAAAAACAGAATAAAGATAAAAAATGACTCGTCAATATGTTCGCCGAAATCATGAGTCTCCCCAGAAGTCAGACGACAACTGGATACTGCAACGGAGTGCGGTGCGTGAGCTTCCCGCAAAAACCTTGACTCCACAAACCAAATCCCCAGCCAGCACTTACACAGGGATTAAACTTGACTTGATGGAGATACCCGTGAGCAATTACTCGGCTCAACCTTCCCAACCAAAGATGCGATCGCATCCGCCCGTGCAACAGCTCAGGACTAAGGGCATGCAAGAAGCCCAAGGAGAAGGAAGAAGGGGCGAACACCAAACCCCAGTCCAGCGCCAGGAGGAAGAAAAGAAAGCGGAAAACAAAACAGGGTTGCCCGATCGCCTCAAAGAAGGAATTGAAAGTCTGTCGGGTTTTGACCTCTCAGGTGTGCGCGTTAACTACAACTCTCCCAAACCAGCTCAACTGAATGCCCATGCTTATACGCAGGGGCAGGGGATCGAGGTTGCGCCCGGGCAGGAACGGCATTTGCCCCATGAAGCTTGGCATGTGGTGCAGCAGAAGCAGGGAAGGGTTAAGCCGACGATGGAGGTTAATGGGGTTGGAGTGAATGACAATCAGGGGTTGGAGCGGGAGGCTGATGTGATGGGGGAACAGGCGGTGCAGATGCGATCGAGGGCGATGGTGCAGCAGCAAAAGGAGAAGGGAGTAGAATCGGTGAGCAATGCCCACACTACAAGATCTGGCGATCACACTATCCAAAGACTATTAATCATTGACGGCTCACCAAAAAGTTGGGCAGAGGTCTATCTAGCCCATGTTTATCCAATGCGTAATGAGATTATGCAAGAAACTGGGGCGAGAGAGAATGACATAACCAGATTGCTTAAAAAATATGACCAAGAAAATGTTAATTTCTCCAATATCAGTAAGATAATAGAAGTGCTAAAGCAAGAACTTATCATAGAAAGACAGGAGACCAGTATCTCTGATTTGGAAATACTTACAGAAAGTGAAGGAGATGATTTATTTGAGGAAAGAGACGAAGAACTTGCTCTAATTAAAGATTCAGTTAAGGGAAACAAACTTTATCGTTCCATGAGGACTGATGAAATAGAAAATGCTATTTCATCTCAAAAATTGGAAGCCATTGGGAGTTTTTTTTCACCTTCTTTGGATTATAGCCTCCAATATTTGAAAGGAGAAAAAGCAAAGGGATCGCAGTATGATGGCTTTGTGGAAATTACACTCAATATGAACGTCTATGAATTCTACCAAAACATGCTAGAAAAAGGATTGGTGCATTTTCAGAATGCCGGAAAAGCGAAGAAATTATTTACGCAAAATAAAACAAAAAAAGGAGCTCCCTACCTACTTAAACTGGAAGGAAATGTATTAAACATACAATTAGTAGAAGGAGGGGATATTTCCGAGCTCAACAATGAAATTCACTCCATAAAGATATTAAATGAAAAGAAATAGACCATAAGTACGGAAGGGGAGCATGTCACTTTTGCAGAACATTTGTACTAAGGTAATAGGTAATGGGAACCCACCCCTAACCCCGACCAGGAGGGGAAGGTAATAGGTAATAGGTAATAGGTAATAGGGGGAGCTAGTCCTGGATGAATATTTGTACATTATCTATAGCCCCCTCATGGGTTTAAGCTTGGGGAGCAGGTCAATTTTGTAAAAACACTTGAAGTACAAACTCTTGAACTATAGTGTTTTCCGGGCTTGAGTACCAGTTATCAGTCGTTTTAGTACATTTGTTCTACGAATTTGACATGCTCCCGTACGGAAGTACGAGCTATGCATCAGTCTTCAGGCTGAGGTCATTTTGAATTTTGAATTCCCCAGCTATACCTGCTCTAACTCAATACTGCCTGAGACCGGATTGAGTAATAGCAGTTGAGCCGGTTCCACCTCAAGGCCATTCCAAGAGGCTGGTTTTGCTTCTAGGAATTGGTTGAACGTTTTATCGTAGCCATCTAAGTAAAGGGCATCCAAGTCTACACCATCAACCCCTTGAATTGACTGAATTAACTGGAGGATCTCTGCAGCAGTTACATTCTGAGCAAAGGCACGCTTGTCAAAAGCAAACGCCTCCTTAAGCACCTTTTTTACATCACTCATTACAGTATCAGCCACATATTGCCAGTTAATCCAGAGATTCGCCTTAATATTGAACAATAGACCCTGGTAACTGTCAAGGCTGAACTGAGATGCCGGACCACCACCTAAGCTGAGAGTGGGATCCCTTACGTCTTCAACAGCTTGCTTAATTTGAGCGTAAAGATTTGAGTCAGGTTCAACTGGTGCGCCATTGCGACCAGCTATCGTTGCTTGTACCATACCATAATTTGCCGTCGTTTGCAACTGAGTAGCAATAACCTTCCCAATACTAGAGAAGCCACCGATAAAGTACTCGTAATCTTGCAAAGAAATAATCCGATCCAAAGACCGCGTTTTCAGGGGAGCATTTTGCCGTGCTTCGTCCCGAGTTTCTGGTGGTGCTGCACCCGTTGCGGCTTGGGGATTAGTTGCCTCCACCACACCTAAGGGTGCGCTTTGTACTAAAGAGATTGTGTTAGCTGCGACTTCACCATCAGGACCAATACCTGTACGATAGGTAGCAGTGATATTTTCCTCCCCAGTTGTAGGTCGTGCCCCCTTGTAGCCATCCCCAAAGATCACACGGGTTTTGCCATCATCGTCTATCCGTGTCATATACCGCTGTTCTGGGGATGTTAACTCATAAAGGGAGGTAACTTCTTCCCACAGTAAACCATCCACACGCACGCTCAGGGTGCTTTCGCTACCGGTAGCTGTATCTGCCGAAACATAGGTTAAGGGTGGATTTTTCAGGAGAAATTCCTGGTTCATCTTGGTTCCATCACCGCTACCGAGCACTTCATCAGCAACGGTTTCCCCGTGGGTAACCAAAGCCACATTAGCGTTGATGGTCACTGTGGTGCGATCGTAGGTATTCAGGAGGGGTTCAACTAGCTTAATCACTGTGCGCTGCTGTCCTTGGATTACCTCTTTTAAGGAAGCAACCTCACTGATAATTTTGTCAGCTTCAGTTGCCGCCTCCAGAAGGATTTCCCCTGGTTTTGTGGTTATCTCCCCCTTAAACCCAAGTTTATCGATCAGATTCCAGCGCACTAAACTACCTGGCATCACAACCTGCTCTGAAGGCATTGCGTTTAAGGTATTATCTTCTGTGAGTTCCTGACGCTGTTGGATAGACAGGGAGTCTCCAGGCAGTATTTCTGTTGATTCTATACTTTCGGTGCCTTTCAAAATACAGTGGTTCCGTGTGCCAATAAATACTTGACCTTGGCTGCTAATAGCGATCGCCCGGACATCATTAGCTAGGGCTTGTCGCATTTGTATCCACTGACTATCTTCCTGGAAGATAGCACGACGATAGATATTACCACCTTTAGTCCCTGCAAATAGCCAGGTTACATTATCCTGGGTATCTAACGCTAAGCTATAGACATTGTTGTTGGTTAAAGCCCTATTTTCGTGCTCCCAACCCGAAACCTTCGGTTTTGTAGTAATGTTTAGAGTCTGCTGATAAGTTTGAGAAGCTAAAACCGGATTTAATTGCCCTGAAAAAGCACCGAGAGCTGACGAGACTTGATAAAGGAATTCTACCAACGACTTTTCTAGCTCTTCTAGGTCTGAATTTGGCAAATCCTCCACAGATTTTAGCTTTGAACTCAAATCCTCTGCCTGCTCTTCTGATTCTAAAGTTAAAAAACTTCTAAATACACCGGATTTTGTCCCCACGAACATGTAAAGCCTGTTATCTTGTGTTTTAAGATCGAGGGCGCGCACATCTTTATCAGGCAAGCTATTGTTACTATCCTCATTATTCAGGGAAATCCAGCTTTCGTTGCTATCATTCAACTTCAAGCAAAATACTCCATCAGATGTCCCTGCAAAGATATAACACTTACGATTTTTTGTATAAGTCTTGAGGTCGCGGACTTCGCGATTTATCCATCCCCTGGATAAGTGATGCCAAGTCTGGTCAGGATCATCCAGATTGCGGCGACATACATTTTCTGCGGTTCCCGCCAAGATGTAGCGAGAACCGTTTTGTTCGTATATCTCCAGCACGTTTACATCGGTATTTGTCAAGCCATTATCAAACCGTTCCCATCTCTGCTGTTGGTTCAGTTCTTGGCGAAATATACCCCCTGCTGTTCCTGCCAACAGGTATTTATAATTACCTTGAGTATCGATCGTCAGGCTGCGAACATCTGTATTTGTCAATCCTTCATCATCAAGTTTATGCCAGCTATTCCCACCAAAGTCTCGACTCAATATGTCTCCTGTTCCGATTGCTATCAATAGATAGCGTGTGTCATTGTACTGGTAAGTTTTCAGAACCCTGACTTCTTTTTCTCCATTGTCCCAGCTATCAGAAAACTTATTCCAGCTAGCGGTTAAATCTGTCAGATCCCGACCAAATATGCCTTCTATGGTGCCAGCCAACAGGGAGATATCCCCACTATCTTGATAAATATCTAGAGCTTTAACCTGTTTATTGGGTAAGTCAGTATTAAATTCTTCCCAGGCATTTTCTCCCAGCTTGAGGCGAAATACTCCTAAATTTGTCCCTGCCCACAAATAGCGTCCGCCCCATAATACATAAGTCGCCAGAGCTGTTATAGCTTCTTTATTGGGAACGTTATTATCAAATTTAATCCAGGATTGGGAATCGGACTTTAAGCTAAAGATATCTCCCTCGGTGGTCCCCACAAATAGTGTACGTACTCCATTTTCTATATAAGTTGTCAAAGCACGAACATCAGTCTTTGTCAAGTCATAGGTAATATTTTCCCATTCTCCATCCCCTCGATCCAGATTTAGACGAAATACCCCTGTGTTTGTCCCGGCCAACAGATAGCGATCGCTTTTTTCCGTATAAATCTCCAAATCTTGGACATTACGAGTTCCTAAATCAGCATCTAAATCCCAACTAATGCCATTGTGTTCTCGGCGAAATAGACCCTGTCCTGTTCCTGCGAAAATGTAGAAAGTACCATTGCGTTCGTAACTTTCCAATGCCCCAATGCTTGTAGGCAAATCAGTTGTAAGTTCGCTCCAGCTGCTATTCTCATTTCGAAAAACTCCCGCTGCTGTCCCCGCTAAGATAATAACGGAGCCATTTTCTTCATAGCTCTCTACATCACGGACATCAGTATTTGTCAAGCCATCATTCAGAGGGCTCCAGATATTGCCATCATGTCGAAATACTCCCCCTGCTGTCCCCGCTAAGATCATGCGGGAGCCACCTTCTTCATAGCTCTGTAGATCACGGACATCAGTATTTGTCAAGTCAGCTAGCTCGGTCCAGTTACTGCCATCATGTTGAAATACTCCCCCTGCTGTGCCCGCTAAGATGATGCGGGAGGTGCCTTCTTGATAGCTCTCTACAGCACGGACATTAGGATTTGTCAAGCCAGCTAGCTCCGTCCAGTTACTGCCATCATGTTGAAATACTCCCCCTGCTGTGCCCGCTAAGATGATGCGGGAGGTGCCTTCTTGATAGCTCTCTACAGCACGGACATTAGGATTTGTCAAGCCAGTGAGCTCGCTCCAGCTAGTGCCATCATGTCGAAATACTCCGGTTGCTGTCCCTGCTAAAATGATGCGGGAGCCATTTTCCAAATAGTTGGTCAGGTCACGGACATCAGTATTTGTCAAACCATCATTCAGAGGGCTCCAGCTAGTGCCATCATGTCGAAAGACTCCGCTTGCTGTCCCTGCTAAAATGATACGGATTTCATCTTCTACATAGCTAGTCAGAGCAACCACATTGGTATTGGTCAAGCTCTTATTATTCAGTGATTGCCAGAATCTGCCATCATATCGGAATACTCCGGCTGCTGTCCCTGCCAAGATGTAGTGAAAGTCACTGTCTGAGTAGCACTCTAGAACTTGAATACTCTGTTGGGAAGGGTCAATACTTTTCCTGTCCAACCACTCATCGCTTCCCAGTTCCAGATGCAAGACTCCTGTTGCTGTTCCAGTAAATAGGGTTTCCCTATCAGCTTCCTGGTCAATTAACAAATCACTAACATCAGTATACGTCCACAGTTGAGTCAAATTTGCCCAAGTTTTGTCACTCAACAACGACTGGCGAACAACCCCTCCCATGGGAGGGATTTGAGCTCGCATTTGCTTGCCACTAATAATAATTTTCCGCTCTTCTTCGAGTCCTGGGACTACTTTATCTAACTCTATTTCATCCCCTTCCACTGGCAGTTTTGTTCGGTAGATAATTTCTTCGTAGAGTTCTAAGGCTTCACTTTGGGCTAAAACTACAGTTTCCCGGTATTTATCTCCTCCAAAGGCACTCAAATCTGCTTGAGTAGTTTCCAGTTGAATCCGGGTTAGTTTACCATTTTCGCCAAACTCATTGCGCAAAACTGTCCCTACGCTTTTAACTTTATAAGCCTGGCTACTTTCTTCATGCTTCAATACCACCCAACTATTTGGGAAAATATTATCGTAGATATCATTGAGATCGATATGTTGCTGATTTGCGATCGCAAACCCTGGCCAGTCCATTGTGTGCAGGCTATCAAACCAACTTCCGGCGAATAGCTTTTCTTCCTGGGCTGCATCAAAATTGGCTAATATACTACGAATTTCCTGATTTATCAATCCATTATTGATTTGTTCCCAGTTTACAACAACATCATCAGGATTACTTGTGTCAATATGGGAGTAAAATACACCACGGTCTGTCCCTGCATATATATAATCATTGCTGCTTCCCTTAGTCGCTATACTTAGGGAATAGACAGTAGTTTCATTTGTCAGATTTCCAGAGTTACTCTCCTCCCAATTTAAATTAGCAGGTGCTTCAGCAGCAGCAGGAGCAGAAGTAGGAGTAGGAGTAACAGGAGCAGCAGGAGCAGCAGCAGCAGGAGGATCAGAAAAAGGATTTTCGCAGAGAAATACCCCTGTGTTTGTCCCCGCAAATAATAGATAATCCTGATTATTGATTTTAGCCGCAACTAGTGAATATACATTTTTTTCATCGTTCAGGGTGTCAGTATTGTTAATCTTTGTCCACGTTATCTGCCCAGTGTCATTTTCCTCCCCACGAAATACACCCTGGTCAGTCCCAATAAAAATATAATAAGTAGTATCTTTTTTAATTCTCGCAATTGAATATACAATCGTGCCATTCAAGCCAATAGAGTTACTATCTCTGTTATTAATATCCTCCCAGATTCTCCCACTATCTTGAGACCTAAAAATACCATATTCAGTACCCACATAGATGATATTCCCAGAAACAGCAAGACAGCGGATAATACTGCTGGGCAAACTGATTGTTATGGGCTCCCATTCGTGTAATGGGTCTGGTACCCCTCCGATCGTAATTTTATGTTCGACAACACTAATCCCCCCACTACCTATTTCTACCCAGCTTTCTCCCTGGTCAATGCTTCTAAAAACATTCCCCTCCGTCGCCCCTGCAAAAATATATCCTTTCTCATTAACTGCTAGAGAGTAGATATCAAGATTTGTTAAACCTTTGTTAATCTCTACCCAATTTCTGCCTTCGTCCCTAGAGCGGAAGATGCCATTATTAGTACCGACAAACAGACTACCAGTGTTTCCCTCGCGCACCAAAGCCCGAACATCAGCATTTTTCAACAAGTCTGTGGAAATTGACGTCCACTCCCGCTGGTCAATATAGTTAAAAACACCACCGGTGTCATCACTGTACAGGCGTTGCTCCTCCGGACTCAGTTCATTCCATTCAGGAGCCTCGCTACCAAATAGAGTGGCTTGTTCCGGTAAAGCAAACACTTGGATCTCGCTGCGGGGTTCCCAACCCAAAGCTTTTTCCCAAGAAACAGTAGTATAATCTAGCTCGTCATCGGTTTCGACTGTTGCTATTGGAGTATAAAGACTTTCAGATAATTCTATTTCCTCCTCTACTATCAATAGAGCATCGCCCTCTTCCAACTGAGTTTCAGTACCCGATAGCTTAAGTGATACGGTGTCTTCGCTTATTTCTTGCGGGACAATTTCTGAGGGTAAATGGGGTTGCAGTAAATTCCACGCCCCCCGCATTTCCAACGTTTCTACAGTCTCAAATACCTGGGGGTCTTCATCAGCGATGGGTACGCTTTCGACTGTAACTCCCTCGGGGACTTGGACAATCTCCGGTACATCATCTGACTCTTCGATTGTAAAAGCTAGATAGGTACTGGCAGCCACACCTGGATCTAGTTCGTAGCCCACCGTCCGACTCAGTTCCAGTAACGATAGTCGCTCGGTTGCCGTGTTTACAAAGCCTTCATTCGCGATACGTTCTTGGTAGAACGTCAGCACTTCCATCACTGCCGCCCAACCATCTAAGAATGCGATCGCAGGGTCATCGTTGTGGCTAGCGGTCAGTTTCCCTAGGGGTCGCGAACCATCCTTTTGATTAGGGGGGATTGTCTGAGTATGCAACTCGGATTTCATCCGTTTGAGGCTATCATCATGCCTAGCAATCCGATAAGAGAGGGCTGTCAGCCCTGGTGGATTGTAAATTGGTTCTGGTTGGTTTTCTGATGTTGATGTCATATGCCCCCCTCTAATTCAAACTCGATCAAACCATACTCTGGAGTATAAGGATTATTATCCACTCGCACAATGGACAACGTATCAGTGGCGATTACACCTCGGTTCAGTTCATCCTGAGGTGTCCGACCCCAAACCTGAAAACGGCTAACTTCAGCTCGGTACACCCCATCAATGTCCATTGTCTTCTTAATAATGCGACTTAGGAAAACGGGTTGACCGAAGGTGAAGTTATCTGGATGAAAAAAACCGCGCCTGCCACTCTTGTAATCTTTGTTGCCAAAGGTTTCCTCAAGAGCGCGTCTGATACTGTTTTGGAAATAGCCATCTTTAAGTGTTACCTGTAAAACTATATCCAAGGGAACGAAGGTCGGTTCCACAATCTCTAGGTCGTGACCCATCAATCGGAATGGCATGATATAGTCGCGCAATTCCTGCTTAAAGGCATCGTCAATCGGTTTGCCCTCATAGCGATCGACCGCAATAAACATAGTGTACCAACTACCAGTCCAGCGCAGTTGGGCAGCAGCCTTTTGCACCTCCGGGTAACGTTGCATTACCTCAACATAGTCTGCTTCTGTAACGCAGTTCTGACGAATGCGGAAAGCCTGAGGGGCATTCAGCCGGGCGTCGGGGATCGGTTCGGGGTCTATACCACCTTCGGCAGCTAAGGGGTTGTAAATTTTAGCAATTTTCCCAACCAGTTCTACGTAGTAATTGCTATCGTGGGTGATCAGATAGGCGATCGCCTCTCGACCCACATTACCGGCAGTACCGTTACCACTGCGGTAGCTCGCTTTCATTGTCGAACCGGCTAGGGGGGCTTTACCCAAATTTCCGTCTCCAAAACGCAGGTAGGCTGTGCGATCGCTCTCCATTTCCACAACAAAATCTGAAGCAAACTGATTGCTATTCAAAAGGTCGGGTTGTGGATACCAGGTTTCCCAATCACCACTGTTACTAGCAGAAGATTGTAAACACAAGACTGGTACGGCGTTTTGAGGGTTTTGCTGTAATAGTTCTGCTGCGGGCTGTTCTTTTGCCTGTTCGTGCTTGTAAACTTCGCTGTAAGTTAAATCACTTTTAGACAATTGGGGGCGATAGTCCCCTGATGCCTGCACGTTAGGCATGTTATTGTCTTCCTGACTTTTGCCGTGATCGGCAAGTACAATATTACCCCGGGCTAGGCTGAGGGGATCAGTAGTTTTTGGGCAAGAAGGTTTAGCGACGCACAGAGAGAATTTGAGTGCATCCGGAAGAGCCCATTCAATCTCAGTCAATGGCACTGCTGTATTATCTGGTGGGTCCTTAAATCTACCTCCGATCACGTCTTCTACCTGAGAATTGACCATAGTCAAACGCACCACCTGACGGTGCTCCGGATCGCCGTCTTCCCCTGTCTGCGGGTTTTTCACCTCTTCGAGTAACAGCAGGTCACCTTTTTGCAAATGTTTTAAATGTCCTACTAATGTCGCTTTTGTGGTACCTTTGTTTAAGTAAAACTCAGAAGCCCCCCAAGCATAGAACTCAATTTCATTGTGTTCTGATCGCAGTTCCAGGTCGTGTAGGGTTTGAAAAACCTTAGCACCCTTTTTCTTGAGCACCTCTTGGGCGTCACGGGAATCAGACTTTAGCACTGGCTGCAATGTTGATGCACCCGTAACGACCATGGAGTCCTGGTGGAGCATCACTGGCTCCATCCCAGACTGTAACTCTAGGTATACCCAAACCCGAGCATTACAGCCTTCATGCAATACGTAGTCTACCAAACGGCAGTGGCGACGGATAGAGATTCGTTGTCGAGCTTTACTCAGGTAGGCCTCTGTTGCCACGGCATCCTGATAATAGCTGGCGCTGTCAGCCGTATAAGCTAATATTTCTGTTAAAACTATTCCAATATCGGCTGGATTGCGCTCTCGCCATTTAGGCATTACCACCGATAGGCGATCAAGTATCAATTGGCGAAAGCTGCTATAGTCCTTTGCCAGATAGGTAATTTCGATGGATTCCTGAGTTTTCAGCTCTCCCAGTAGCGGCTGTTGCGGATCAATTTTCGTGGAGATCTGCTCCGGTATTCGGAAGCCAAAGCTCAGCTCTTCAAAGAACGGATCTAGGTTAGGTATATTAATCAGTTTTAATTGATAGGAATTGCTCTGCTCCTCACTATCATCTGATTTCAACTGATGCTCAACTTTGAGTGTCAGCAGATTTCCCTCTATTGTTTGTTCTAGCAACTGAAGGTCACTGCTAACCACCCCACCTTTGGTAATCTGGATATTGCCAGAAGTGACTGTTTCGGGAGCCACCTGTTTGCCTTCCAAACCTGGTGCTGCAGGAATGAAATAGACTAGCAGATTCCACTCGTCTTGAGTATCTTCTAGCCACTCAACTTGGATATAATCAAGCCCGATCTGAATCGGATGAGCGCTCACTGCCATCCGTCGCTGATGTCTGAATTCGCTATCCATTACTATTAAGCCCTTTATTCTCCCTGCTCGAATTTAGCCACTTCCCGTTGCTGATTACGTCTAATTATATAGACCACTGTCACAATTAACTTGGTATCTTCAGTTTCTACCTGTAGTCCTTCTACGTGGATCAGTTCCCCCAACCACTCCTGTAAAGAACTTTGTACCATCAACTCAACAGAACTAGTGAGGTCTTGGCTATTAGGAGCAAAAATCAACTGCATTAAACCCGTGCCAAACGTAGGGCGGTTGACTCTTTCTCCCGGAGTCGTGAATAGCACTTGCTCGATCATTTGACGGATATGTTCTGGCCAGTCCGCTTCTGCTACTCGCTTATTTTCGTCAATTTCAAAAGGATAAGCAATTTCCATTTGTTAACTCAATTTTGTCTAATTGAAAACGTCAGCCGTGAGCTAAAAGCTCACCCGTGCGCGTTCAGCATTCAGCATTCAGCATTCAGCTGACGTAACAAAGATTAAACGAATGCTTACTTGTTGTCTTGATGCAGTCGCTCATGGGAGAAACCCCCTGTTCCCTTGCTGCATCGCTTATTTAAAAGCTGATAGCTGATAGCTGATAGCTGATAGCTGATAGCTGATAGCTTACTTTCAAACTTATCACTGATCACTTACATTACTTCCAGTGCCCCGTTATTAACGTTTACTTTAACCTGAGATAGGTTAATCTTTGCACCGCCACTGTTCTTGACATCTATAGCAGAATTAATGGCTATTTCCGAGCCATCATTACTTATTTTTATCCCAGAGGAAGCTAGTTGCATCTCTGATTTACCGTTCTTGAGCTGAATACCGTCGTTTGTCAATTTCGCCGTAGATGATTTTTTATTTAATTCAATCCCCGATTCCTCCAGTTTCCCTTCACCACCTTCTTTCTCCTTGAGTTGAATCTGCTTAGCCGTGATATCCACTCCTGTTTCCTTAGTTTTCAACTCTAGCAAATCTTCTGTTAATTTTAAAAGCG
Source organism: Moorena producens PAL-8-15-08-1 (assembly GCF_001767235.1). Lineage (GTDB taxonomy): Bacteria > Cyanobacteriota > Cyanobacteriia > Cyanobacteriales > Coleofasciculaceae > Moorena > Moorena producens_A. The sequence continues at coordinate 4,507,957 of NZ_CP017599.1, read as the reverse complement.
TTTGCTGATCATGTTTAATTTCAATTCCCTTCTTATCTAAGGTCAATTTAATTACTTTTTTCGCATTTTTATTATCTTTTTTAGGTAATTTAATCTCCAAGGTTACCCCTTCTTTTTTAGTCCGCCTACTCAAGATTAAAATTAAGTCTTCCGTCTTAAAAACTTGAATCTCAGCAGGATCACCATTTTGTTCGTAAGCAGCCAAAACTTCTTTAGGCACCTCTTCATTGATCCAAAAGCAACCTGTCCAAATTGGGCGATCGCGATTCCCTCCCTCAAATTCAACCCAGATGTTCGCACCTTCTGGTGGTATTGTAAACATCCCCATATCTTTGCCCGTGTATGGCAAGCAAGGCAGAGCCCAGTTTTCGTTGTCTACATCTAAAACCTCGGGAACAATTACTTGAAGGCGACCGAGATTTTTAGGGTCTTGATTTTTTTTTACTTTACCCCGGTATTTACCCAAAAAATTTGTCATCTAATTTTTGGTACTGGAGACTCTGGCTTTTAACGACAATAAGAAAGCCATGTCTCCAAATAGGTTGACAATTTAGAAACACTTCGAACCTCTCATAGACTACCATATCCTGAGATTGGATTACCGCTGCTTCATAAAACTGAACATAGTGCCATCGATCTAAATAATATGTAAGGTGATCAAGCTAAATAGTAGCGTTGCAACTCAGGGGAGTAAGCTGGTGCTCATGAAGGTAAAATAGATGGCAGTTAATCCATAGAAAAACTCTATGAGCGCATTTCCAGGTTCTCCACGTACTCTCAAAGGGGCGATCGCCTCAATCGATCCCTTGATTCCCCTACCCAAAGTGATCGTTTTCCAATATAATCCAGAAACGATGACACGCTCGCTGACATCCCGACTAGCGAGTAATGAGCAGCATGAGTCAGCAAAAGTTAGCCTACCACCAGAAGAAACAATCAGTCTGAAAATAGAACTCGATGCCACCGATCAATTGGAAACAGCAGATGACACAGCCGTCAATCTGGGCATACATCCCCAGTTAGCTGCATTGGAAACCCTAATATATCCGATGAGCGTGGAGGTGATCGCTAAGGAGGCTCTGTTGCTAGCAGGAACGATAGAACTATTACCCAAAAGTCCTCCACTAACGGTGTTTATGTGGGGAGTGAAGCGGATTGTACCAGTACAGATTAAGAGTATGTCCATTAATGAACTTGCCTATGATGTAAATCTCAATCCGATCCGCGCGGAAGTTAGCCTAGATATGCAAGTACTCAGTTATAGCGACTTAAAATTATCAAGCGTGGGTGGTACTATGTTTATGGGTCATCAAATCGCGAAGGAACTGATGGCAACAATGAACATGGTTAACAGCATCAGTGGATTAGGATAAACGTTTTGAGACGACATTGAGACGATAGCTAAAGATACTTATGTTTGACGAAACAAGCCGTTACTACTATTTAGAAACCGAAAAATTCACCAACCCAGACGGTAGAATAATAGCCTACAAGCGCCGACGGTTTCTGCCCCAGAGTGACAAGTTACAGTTGCAAGTAGAATTGACAGTAAATGAAGGCGATCGCCTGGATCGGATTGCCAATACCTACATCGGCTCTCCAGAAATGTTTTGGCAAGTATGCGATGCCAACAATACCATGAATCCCTTCGAGCTGCTAGATCCGCCGGGTAAACAGATACGGATCCCGCAGCCCTATGTTATTGAACCTATTTAACAATTTTTTTGAGCCCCAAATAGAAAAATAAATGGTCTTCCTAGGCGTACAATTAACGATTTTAATCGGACCAACAGTGCCTAAACCAGCATCTCGCTTGCTCCTTGAATCCCTGACTACTGTTGAAGTAACTAATAGCGATACTGGGCGATCAGGGTTTCAGATGAGCTTTACGGTCAGTCCTAGCGGGAAGTCAGATTTAGATTATCCCCTACTAAAGCAGGTAAAGCAGTTTAACAGAGTTGTCCTAGTGGTCACGTTCAATGGCAAACCTCAAGTTCTCAGCGATGGTATAATCACCAACCAGCAACTACAACCAAGTACTCAACCGGGTGTCCCGTCAACGATAACTGTGACTGGAGAAGATGTCAGTGTGATGATGGATATGGAAGAAAAAATCGAAAAGCATCCATCCCAGAATCAAACGGCGATCACCATGAAAATTATTGGCAAGTACGCCAAATACGGTCTTATTCCCAAAGTAAAGCCCCCTTCAGGGGATAAACCCCCCTTGCCTACGGAATATATTCCGATCCAGTACGGTACAGATCTCCAATACATTTTGGAGATGGCGGAGCGTAATGGCTATGTATTTTTTATTTCTCCCGGACCAATGCCACTGACTAATACCGCCTATTGGGGACCGCCTCCGAAGTTGGGTGTCCCCCAGTCAGCAATATCTGTGAATATGGGGTGGCATAGCAATGTGGACTCGATTAATTTTCAGTATGACGGACTGGCGGCTAGCCAGGCATCTGGAGAATTGCTGGACTGTAAAAAAAATAAGCCCAAGGAGGTAAAATCTGCCAAGAGCAAGAGTCCGTCCCTGGCTAGCTCTTCAGCCTTGAAGCAGCCCGTAGTGCGGAAGCGCTTGCTCCCGCCTCAGGGATTAAATCAGTCCCAGGCTAAGGCTGGGGTTCAGTCGATCACTGATACGTCTCTTGGCAAGGTACTTACCGTTGAGGGTGTACTGGATGCCCAGAAGTATGGTAGCCTACTGAGGGCAAGGGGTTTAGTGGGTTTGCGAGGGGCTGGCAAAAGTTACGACGGACTTTATTATGTCAAAAGTGTGACTCATACTTTAGAAGTGGGAAAGTATAAACAAAGTTTTGTTTTGACCCGTGAAGGTTTGGGGACAACTGTTCCGGTAGTAAAAGTATGAATAATTTCTTTGGTAAATATCGCGGTACAGTAACGAATACGAAGGATCTAAACAAGCGCGGTCGCCTTGAGGTGAGCGTACCGTCAGTCTTGGGAGATCAGTGCTTGTGGGCTGAACCTTGTGTTCCTTATGCAGGCAAAGATATTGGCATGTTTGCTATCCCGCCGAAAGGCTCGGAGGTTTGGGTAGAATTTGAGGGTGGAAATAGAGAGCGCCCAATTTGGACGGGCTGTTTGTGGTGCCCGAATGAACTGCCAAAAAAGGCAGCTGAGGCGACTACGGCGGGAGAACCAGAGAAGTTGCAGATGTTTAAGACTCAAGGGGTTACGATATCCGTTAGCAGTCTGAGTAAAGGCAAAAAATATTTGTTACTAGAGGTGGCTAAACCAGTGGTGGATAAGCCCCTGAAGGTACTATTTGATGAAAATGGTATAGAAATTAACAATAATAATAAGACGACTGCTAAATTGACGGAAAAGGCGATCGAGTTGAAGAATGGAAAGGACTCTATAGTTACAATAACCGAGGAGAGTATTAAGCTGGCGGAAAAGCAGGTAGAAGTAGAACTGAATAAAGATAAGATTAGATTAAAAAAGAGTAAGTCAATTGCGGAGTTAACGGAAAGTGCGTTTAACTTAGAGAAGGATAAATCGAAAGTACAGCTATCAGACTCAGGGGTAAAAATGAGTAAGACCACATCGGCAGTGGTGGAAATAACATCTTCAGCAATTAACTTGAAGAAGGGTTCGGCTAGTGTCGAGTTGTCGGGTAATAAAGTGAATCTGAACAAGGGGAGTCATCAGACAATGTGAGCGGAGTTCAAAATTCAAAATTCAAAATTCAAAATTCAAAATGCTTATAGCGTTTATCGTAGCTATGAGGTACAGATTATTTTTTCCCTCTTGCCTCTTGCCTCTTGCCTCTTGCCTCTTGCCTCTTGCCTCTTGCCTCTTGCCTCTTGCCTCTTGCTTGCCTCTTGCTTGCCTCTTGCCTCTTGCCTCTTGCCTCTTGCCTCTTGCCTGCTCCGAAGTCCCTAAAACCCAGAGATTCGTACCTCATAGAAATAAGAATTGCTAGAAATAGTTTTTTTGTAGAGCTTAATGGCTGATTTTATTCTAATTACAGGGGATAAAGCCATGTTTAACCCTACCTTTGGGGCAGCAACTGTGGTGCCCCAACCGGGTACCCTGGTGGGTTCTGGCAAGGACACGATTAATGGCAAGCCTGTGTGTGTGGATGGGGATGAGAAAAAAGTGATAGTACCGGGTTGTACGTATATGACCCCACAATACAGTATACCAGGGGTAGGTACTCTCACAATTCAATCCCTGGGAGGCAATCAAAAAGCTAAAAAAAATAAATCTGGTGGCAAACCAGTGTTGCTCAAAGGCAGCACTTTCACTGCTAAATTTCAAGTAATGACCCCAGCCCAGCAACCACCACCAGGCCCGGGACCACCAATTCCCGACGCTACTCCTCAATACTCGGGTACTGGTAGTTTTATTACTACTAATCTCAAAGTAAAAGGTGCTTAATAATGTCTTCACAGCCCTTACCATTAAGCTCTGAGTTCCCACCCCCTCGACATTTGCCACCGTTAGAAAATGGCGATCGCTTAACTTCCCGGGAATTTGAGCGTCGTTACAATGCCATGCCAGAACTAAAAAAAGCCGAACTGATAGAAGGAATAGTTTACATGGCATCGCCCCTACGTTTTCAACCTCATGCCCAACCCCACGGACGTTTAATCACCTGGCTGGGAGTTTATCAAGCTGCTACACCCCAGGTACAAATGGGCATTGAACCCACAGTCCGTTTGGATAGGGACAACCAACCGCAACCCGATGGCGTATTGCTAATTAATCCAGAAAGTGGGGGCAACTCTACCCTAAGTGAAGATGGATACTTAGAAGGAGCACCAGAATTATTGGTAGAAATAGCGGCTAGTAGTGCAGCGATCGATCTGGGAGATAAGAAGCGTGCTTATCGGCGCAATAGCGTACAGGAATACATTGTTTGGCAAGTCTTTGAACAAAAAATTGATTGGTTTAGTTTAAACGATGGTGATTATATTTCCTTGTTACCAGATCCTGATGGCCTGATTTGCTCTCAAGTATTTCCCGGATTGTGGCTGGATGCGTCAGGGATGCTCCAAGGGGATCTGCAACGGGTTTTGCTTTCCTTGCAATCAGGAATTAATTCCCCAGAGCATCAAGCCTTTGTCCAACAGTTAATGGCACGGCAGCAACAACACGGGAATGGTTAATGAAATAATGGTTGTTAGTTTTGGCGATCGCCTTTGTGGGGTGGAAAGTTGCCTGGATGGGTTTTAACGATTCCTGGACGCGATCGCACTTGACGAGCAAGGGGCGTCGGTATGGCGCATTCTGTCTTATCTCCTCCTTTGGGGGCGTTGGGTGGGATCGGGTTTGCAGAGCAATTTCGGTAGAGCCTTATTTTTTTATTTTTTTCCTTGCTTTGTTCATAGCGTCGATTAACACTTGCTTATGCTTTTGTGTTATGTCCTTCACTGGGGTTCTGATTTCACCGTATTGTAAAGCATCTTCTTCCAACCGGCCTCCTTGGGCATGAAACTTAGTCTCAAGTCCGCCCACCTCTATTGGCTGACCTGGTACTGTCTGGATAACAATGTCTTCTGGTAGCTCTATCCACCAATGCTCTGGGACTGCTACGCCTTCTTCTTTTTTATATTGACAGACTACCCACGCCTTTGCTTTTTCATCTTCCACAACTTCCATTTTATGCGCTTTTACGATCTGCTCACATGCTTTTTTTAGGATTTCCCTACTTTGATTTTGCTGCGCTTTTTGTTTCGTCAGAGGCAATGTTAGGTTTGGCCTTACACTTAACTTTGCCTTACTAATGTCTTTGACTATTTCTTTCAAGTCTTTATGAACTTCTTCACTTAGTTGGCTCATCCACTTCTGAGCATCTTCCTCTGACTCCTTAGTTAAACCTATAAGAACATTCCAAACTTGTTGTGGGCTTGGACTAGAATTTTCATCTAGTCCACTGAGAGCCCAATTCCAACAGGCAAGGTCTTTCTTATTTCCTTTTTGTATTTTGTGTACTTTTTTATCGTCGAAATATGATTTCTCGTTCTTTTCTTGTTCAACCCATTCCTTCCATTCTTCTGAATCTACTGCCTCTCTTGCTTCGCTTAACTTTCTCTTTGATCCGTTAGCTCTTTGCACTTTGTTAACAGTTGAACTGACAGAGTAGCATTCTCCGTTGTTAGACCTAGGTTCTTTGTTAAGCTTCTGTTGTAAAACATGGGTTAGCTCGTGAGCTAAAAGTCCTTGTCCCTCGTAACTTGCTGGATTGTATTCTCCCTGACGAAAAAATATATCCTGTCCTGTAGTGAAGGCACGAGCATGGATATCGCGATTGAGCCGATCACCCTCTGTTCCCGTATGGATTTTTACCCTTCCAAAGTCAGCTCCACCAAAAGCTTGCTCCATCTTACTTCTTAGGGACTTTTGCAAAGGATTTCCACCACCTTTAGCCTGCTGAATAGATGCTTCTAGTTCTGGGCTTATCGCTTCGCCCTCTTTTGTCCCTGTAGGAGACAGTGCGGTATACTTCTGAACTAGTGGCACGACCAATGAGCGATTGCTCCTCTGGCTTTCAGAGGTAGTTTCGCTGCTTAACCCATTTAATCTGCTAGTAACTTCAGCTGCTATTCTGTCTGCTTCCTGCTCGTATTTATCATCAGCAGATCCAATCTCTAGCTTAGCTTGTACGGGCATTGCAGAGTAATTGCTGACGGGTATCTGCAACAAGTCCAGTTTATTGCCTGAGCGTACGCTATCATGGGATGCTGTTTGGGGTGTCTTCGGTTTAGCAGGTAGCTCACGCACCGCACTTCTTTGGAGTATCCAGTTATCGTCATCCTTCTGGGGGGACTCGCTGCTTCTGCGAACATCATATTGACGAGTCATTTTTTGTATTATTCTCTTATAATTCTATTTTTAGTGTACTAAGACTTACGGAACTGGAACAAGTAATGGTGGGGCTAGACTATGGCGAAGGTATATAGAGGTTTGAAACCTAATGAGGTACACATAGTTTTTTCCCTATTGCTAGCATGCCTATTGCTAGCATGTCTATTCTCTATAAAGGAAGTAAGTTCTAAACATAAAGAAATGTAAACGAATAGCCTCTTAGAGATCTATTACTAGATGTTTCATAGATTAACGTAATTTTCAGTTGATTGAGTTGAATGATGAAGACTTGTAAACAACCAGTATATGTGAGTGCGTTCGCAATCCTACTTTTAGTGACTAACGTATCCTGTTCCTCCCCCGACCGACAAGACCCCCCAATGAAAACCAAGGATCGTGCAACGGTAGTCGTGAAAACGATTCAGGAAGCAAACACTGACATTTCCAAGCAAGATCGAGAAACTAAATATTGCAAAATGGCTTGTTCTGAATTTGTCTTCTACCGTGGCACTAACCAACTATTTTGGAAAGATTTCGCTGAGAATAGCCGCCTCAAGGAATTTGGAAATGCCAAAACCAAGATTTGGTTATCGGGAGATATGCATGCCGAGAACTTTGGGGCATATGAAAATAATCGAGGGGAAATCGTTTACGCACTCGATGACTTTGATGATGGGATTATCGCCGATTACCAATATGATGTCTGGCGCATGGCAGCTAGTTTAGCATTGGTCGGTCGTCAGAATGGTTTGTCTGCTGAGGAACAAAACAAGGGGATTGATGCCTTTAGTGAATCCTATCTTGATACTATGGCCTCCTATCGCGGTAATGATCGTGAACTGGAGACTTACTTCACTAAAGACAATACTTATGGGAAGTTGGATGACTTCCTAGAAGAAGTGGAAGCCAGCGAAAGCCGCCAAAAAATGTTGAAAAAATGGACAGAACTGGACGGAAATCAGCGTCGCTTCAATCTATCCAAGGTTAAGTTAGGCAAACCTACTGCTTCCGAGCAACAGGATATTCAGAATGCGATCGCAGATTATAAGAAAACCTTGACAAAAAAGTTTAAATATGATAAATACTACTTCCGAGTCAAAGATATTGCGCAACGTTTACTGGCTGGCACCGGTTCCTTAGGAATACCCCGCTATTATGTCCTGATTGAAGGCGAGACCTCTTCCCAGAAGGATGACCGAATCTTGGACATTAAATTCCAATCTTCCCCTACTGCCTATGATTACCTGAGTCAGGAGGAACGGGAAAAGTATGATAAAAATTTTAACAATGAGGGTCAACGTCATGCTTTAGCCTATCGAGCCTTAACCAAGCACACCGATAATCACCTGGGCTGGATGAAACTAGGGGATGGGTATTATTCAGTGCGAGAGCGATCGCCATTTAAGGAAACCTTTGATACCACTGAGCTAACTAAAGAGAAACGCTTTGTTAAGCTAGCTGAACAATGGGGTCAAGTATTGGCAACAGCTCATGCACGAGCTGACAAAGATTTTGATGCCACCTTAGTGCCTTATTCCATAGACAAACAGGTGGATGAGTTGACTGACGGTCGCCACAAGGAGTTTCGGCAATTGGTAAGGGAAGTGGCTTTGACTTATGCTGATCAAGTTGAGAAGGACTATGGTTACTTTCTCGAAAAGCTGAAACCCAATAGCTGCTCTAGCGACAATTGTGACTAATCGTTTTAGTTGAATTGGCTTTGGTAGAATGTAATGCGTTGAGATGGCACAGGGTAAAGGTTGAATAACAGGATAAGCGGTAAAGGGAGGGTCGCGATCTAGTCTCTATAACAACCTATAATCTATAACCTCTAACCTAGAAACAAAACAGCTACATACCTTAGATTTAATCAGATGAACGGTAAGAAAGACGGTTTTTTAAGCGGGCTTCAGATTTTGGTGTTTTTTATCTTAGCCCTTGCCTTGCTGGGATACGACATCCAATTCAGCTTACTATTTGGTGCCATCGGCGCTTTAGCCGGTGGTTTGATAGTTGACTGGTGGCACCACCCAGAAAAACCCAGGGACTTACAACCTGAGCAGTCAGAGTATAGCGAGGAGCTTAGTTCTGACTTAACTGGCATACGCTTAGCTGTACAGGAACGAAAAGTTAGAGAAAAGAGGCGCTCAGAAGGGTCACTTAATCCTATTAGTAGATTTTTTAGACGTTAAGCAATAGGAATTAGTTATTGCTCATGGGTCAAAAGAAAATACCAAGATATTTAAGCTAGGGCTAATCTAGAAGAACTTGCTTTGGATTGAGTACTTTCTGACTTAGAACTAAAATCTAACATGTTTCTATTTCTCTCAAAGCTATTGCCACTCTTTCTGTACCCCTTGGGCCTGGCTTGTGTGCTACTGGTAGTAGCTTTGGTAATGTCCTGGCGCAACCCTCGCTGGGTACCGATACCCGTGGCTTTGGCATTAATTGTGTTGTTGGTCTCAAGTAATACTTGGGTGACTAACAGCTTAATACGCTCCCTGGAGTGGCAATATCTTCCTACTTCAGAATTACCTGAGGCTGATGCAATCGTGATCTTGGGGGGAGCGACCAAACCACCTTTTCCACCACGACCTACTCCAGAAGTGGATGAAGCAGGCGATCGCGTTCTCTATGGTGCTCAGCTATACCGTGAAGGGAAAGCTCCCTGGGTGATTCCTGCTGGTGGTCGGATTGTTTGGGGTTCCAGTAGTAATAACTCTAGCCAACGACTTTCTTCCCAAAGTGCTCAATCCTCACAACGGTTGGCCCCTGAATCAGAAGACATGGCACAGATTCTAGAAGACCTTGGTGTTCCCAGAGCCGCTATCATACAAGAGTCTAGGTCTTTAAACACTCACCAAAATGCGGTCAATGTGCGGAAAATCTTGGATCAGCGGGATTTGCGCAAGGTATTATTGGTAACTTCGGCCATGCATATGCCTCGTTCTGTTCTAGTATTCCGGCGTCAGGGTATTGATGTGATCCCAGCACCGACAGATTTTCTAGTGTCCCAACATGAACTGGATGAACCTAGCACCAGTACTCAAGCTGCGTTGCTACATTCTCTGCCAAATGCTGATCAATTGTCTAGGATTACCCGTGCTATCAAGGAATACATTGGAATAGTAGTTTATCGCATTCGCGGTTGGGTATGACATTATTGCTGAATTATTATGCTTGATGATTTTTATAGTTACTATGCCAGAAGAATACCAACGGATTGTCCCAGCACCACCACCAGCAACCGATATGTTTGCTACTTACCAGCTAGCTTATGAGTTTAGGGAGGAAGTAGAGAATCGACAAGAATTTGAAGACTATTGTCAGTGGTATTATTTGACAGCACAAAGCCATCGAGAGGAATTAGAAAAAATGCGCGGTGACATCAACCTTTTTGGTTGGTTCAGTCGCCGCAAGTCCTAGATTAGAATAAAAGATGGTTTAAAAAATTCAATTCAACACGGATAGTAATAGATATCAATAGATACAGTAATAATCTAACTTTATCCTATCCGTGCAGACCTGTTTAAAAATCCCTGTGATGCCAATAATGATTGACTTTTATAGTATTAGTTAATAATATAACCGCCTACGGTATAATTTCTAGTTCATCTTCACGGAAGTGAACTTTTTTAAATTTTTTGTCAAACTTGACTTGTATTGGTAAATTAGCGCTGACTGGCCTACCTTGCCACTCAGTAATTATTCCGGTAACTTCCCCTTCGAGACCTTTAATATCAAAAGGTTTATTCCTGTGTTCGGGATGGGTATATACCACAACTGATTCTTTGACTCGGACGCGATCGCCAACTTTCATATGATAAGTAACTCTAACTATTATACAGACATCCCTTACCTAAGCTAGGGTTGGCTCAGGCAACCTTCTTATTGTCTCACAGAGTGGGTTGTTTACATTGAGCACAGTTGTGAGCATAAAAAAAATTTAGGTTTAATGGCATTAGTTCCCTGGTCTGATGCCGATGATTCTTGGTTAAAATTCTAAGAATAGATTATAATGGAAATTTTTTTCACCCTTAGTGTCACCCTTAGTTATCTGGGAGCTCCTGCTCGGTAGGTGAAGACTCTGGTAGATTTGGATCCGGTGATGGTAAAAAGCGATCGCGCATTTTCTGGAAGCCCTCAGGAGCTAGTACCCATTGAGTAGCCAGTAAAATAGCACCAGCCCCAACAAGTATACCGACTACCCCCAGCAGCCCAAACAAGGCTCTAATCCAATCCCGGTATGAGCGGGTGGTTTCAGGTTTCTTGTCATTGGTTGTAGTTATTTCCGCTGGTAGTGATGGAGTCAGAGCAGTTTGCTGTTCCAGATTAACCACCTGTAGTTCTTTGGAGCTAGAGATGTCTCCCAAATTTAGCACTGTCGGATATTGGGGAGAGACAGCACAGTATGTTAGCACCACCGAAATGTCATCTTGACCATTATGTTTAAACCCTAGCTCAATTAAAGACTCAGCTGCCGATTCGACGGAAATTCGGTGGCTATTGACTTTTTGCGGTAAATCTCGACCAAATTTTTCAATCAAGTTGTTGTTGCTCAACCCATCGGAACACAGCAGCAGCAAACCATCTTCTTCCACAATAAACCGTCGCACAGTGGGACGAAGTAATTCAGCTTCCTTTGTCCCTAAGGCTTGAGTGAGTGCTTGTGCATCAGATCGCTGCAACGCTTGTCGATAAAGACTACGACCAAGCTTGACCTCCCGAGTAGCTACATCATCATCCACCGTTAGCTGCTGGCAATAGTCAGGAGTAAGCCAGTAAGCACGACTATCTCCTACACTAGCGATATAGATTTCGTGACCATTGGTTTTACCTTCTGGTGTATTCACCATTTGGGGAAGTTGTAGCGCTAGGGTTAAGGTAGTAGCCATGCGACGCCGGGATTCTCGTTCTTGTTGATCGTTACGAGAAGAAATCATGTTATTGGCAACCCGGATAATTGCTGATAGATTCTCGGTTACGAGTTCTGGTGTCATCAGCTCCGGATCTTCGTTCAACTCAGCCAGTAATGCCCGAACCTGTAATTTAATGGACTGTAGTGCTAACTGACTAGCAATTTCCCCCCCTTCGTGACCACCAATACCATCACAAATAATCGACAGGTGGGGAATCAAGGGGTCTTGGGATTGCTCTGGGTCTTTAATCAAGTCAGCCTTAGTAGGATAGCAACTGTCTTCATTGTGGCTGTGACTTGAACCAGTTGCGGTGATACCAGCAATTTGTAAGCGTAACGGCTGGTGAGCAGCTTGCTCAAGTAATAGGTGGTTAAGTTGGGATGCGATCGCAGTTAAGGAGGGGTGTTGAGTTTGCAGGTGTTGGGCAATAGCTTGTAGCGGATCCGCCACAGACACTGATGCTGTGCGACACCAAGCTTCCCAGCACTCTCCTAGCTGTTTAAGACTAGCATCCACAGAGGGTTCACTTACAGAAGTCGGTTCCGCAGGGGAGTCTCGGGAAACCAATGTATCAAATCCCCTATCCTCTAGACCATTAGAACCTACAACTGGTGATAGACTCGTATCAGCCATGGTATCCCGATATAATTCCCGTAATCGCAGCCGCCACCCTTGAACTCGCAAATTAGTTGGCACTAAAAGGCTAGAAGCCACACCCAATTCTGATAAGGGTATCCATAATTCCCAAATTTGCCAAAGCCAATAGACTTGACGCACTGCAGTAGCAGATGTCCACATCGACTCCATTGAGGGATATAAGTTGCCATTGGGATCAATCGGGGCATTTTCTAGCAAAATGACTACATCTTGACCAGGTGTAGAGATAAAATTCCGTTGCTGTGGCAACTGGCATATCCCATAAACCTCTGGCACATGGAGGCAGTGGGGATACAAGCGTAGGTAAGGAAGGATATGGCCGTTGAGTTGTTCAGGAAAATCCGGTGGCAGTTCTGGCTGCATATCCTGCCAAATTTGCGGGGCAACTACCTGGTAGCGGTCTGCCACTTGTTCTCCAACTGGTAGCTCTACGGCAGCAGAACCCACTGCCCAAAGATAACGATCCACGGCTAATACCTATGAAGTTAATTTACGGCTATACGGTCAAATTCTAGACGGCTGAGATAAATTAGAAAAAGGAGTGTTTGAGCTTTTAAACATTTTCTCTCAAAGTTGTCTAGTAGATTCAAGAAAATTAACATAACTCAGCAACGAGCGATCTTTGTCTGAGGTTAGACAAAATAAAGTAGAGTTACCTGCAACTACTCACCCCATACCCCGTATATTATGATGAGCCGATGGTAAGTTCCTCGATGCTTTGGCTAATTGCCGGGTCAATGCTGTGCTTAGTCGAGCTGTTTGTGCCAACAGCATTTGTTGCTTTCATGATGGGCATCAGTGCTTTGGTGGTAGCATTTGTGATCTCGATTTTGCCCATATCTTATACCCTACAAGTGGGGTTATGGTTGCTGCTTTCCACTGCCTCAGTCTTTTTATCCCGTCGCCTGATGCCCCCTGCTAGAGTGGGCAAAAATTTGGATGCGATGGAAGCTCAAACCTTGACAGAAATTATGCCGGGGGAAACTGGACGGGTACTCTATGAAGGCAACTCATGGCGTGCCCGTTGTGAAGACTATGCAGATGCGATCGCACCCAACCAAAAAGTCTACGTAGTGCGCAGGGAAGGCACTACCCTGATTGTTGTGCCTCATCACCTATTGCATGACTGAAGCTGATCGACCATGGGTGCTCTGCCAGCTTCAGGGGATAGTGATGGGTTAATAGGGTGATGGAGTAATAGAGTCAACGTTAGATCTATTAGTCCCCCTAGTTACTAGTTGTTGGGAGTCTCCCTGCTCACCGGGTCCAGTATTTTTTGACAAAAGATACGTGGAACAGTCAGGTTGGACAGAGGGTCATAAAGTCAGCTTCAAGCACTTGAGAATCAGACTAAATCAGTCTAAATAAGTTTTCTGCCCTCCCCCACCCATCCGCTCCTCTTCTAACAACAAATTTGTAAAACACTACCCGAAAGGGAGGAAAGAGCGTGTCACAGTGGTTTTTGCTTGTCTTTTTGGCTTTGGGCGGTTCAGGTCTTTTCGGTTCCGTCAAGATTATTAATCAAGGAAACCAAGCCTTAGTGGAACGATTAGGAAAATATAGTGGCAAAAAACTCGAACCTGGGCTCAACTTTGTGATTCCGGTGATTGAGCGAGTGGTTTACCAGCAAACCATTCGGGAAAAAGTCCTTGATGTGCCACCTCAGCCTTGTATCACCTCCGACAATGTTTCCATTACCGTTGACGCTGTGGTTTACTGGCGGATCATGGATATGGAGAAAGCCTACTATAAGGTCGAAGACCTGCGCTCCGCCATGCAGAACTTGGTGCTAACCCAGATTCGAGCTGAAATGGGTAAACTGGAACTGGATCAAACCTTTACCGCTCGCTCTCAAATCAATGAAACCCTACTGCGGGAATTAGACATTTCCACTGATCCTTGGGGGGTTAAAGTCACGCGGGTTGAACTGCGGGATATTGTGCCGTCTCAGGCAGTGCAGGACTCAATGGAGTTACAGATGTCGGCAGAACGCCGTAAGCGGGCGGCAATTCTGACCTCTGAAGGGGAACGAGAATCTGCGGTTAACACTGCCAGAGGTAAAGCTGAGGCACTAGAGTTAGATGCTGGAGCCCGTAAAAAAGCTGCGATTATGGATGCTGAAGCCCAACAACAGGCAATCGTTCTCAAAGCGCAGGCAGAACGACAGCAGCAGGTTCTCAAGGCACAAGCCACTGCTGAGGCTCTGAAAATTGTGGCTAAGACTCTTAATAATGACCCCAATGCTCGTGATGCCCTCCAGTTTTTACTGGCTCAGAATTATATCGATATGGGTATGCAAGTTGGCACTAGCGAGAGTAGTAAAGTTATGTTTATGGATCCTCGCAGCATTCCGGCAACCATTGAAGGGATGCGTTCGATTGTCGGTGATGGAGACCAGGTTAACCCCAATTCCCTAGGCATGAATGTGAATCAAAGGGGTAGTTGAGAGTAAATTACCCATACCTAGACGGGTATCCCCGTTTAGGTAGGTTTTGTGTCTATGCTTCAAAAATCTTTTAGTCAGAGGAGCGCCATCCCCGATGGCAGAGTTGCAAGCTCCTCGATTTTTTCTATGGTAAAATTAGGTTAATTGACAGTAAATCCACAGCTGTTAATACAGCCAAGGGATGTAGGAGTCTGTTTACAGCGATTCTAGCCAACGCAGTTTTAACTGGTTGGCGCTGGTATAACCACAGGACACCTAAATCCCTTGAGAAAGTTCCTTGGAACAGAACATCTCACGAGATTCTTGCTTAACATAACCATTCATCACAGCTAGCTGTAGCTTCATGAAGGCATTTAAGTCTTCCAGTGGATATTTTCTGGTTAAAAGCTGCCGTAGCTTATCTTCTTCTGTCACACTCAAATAGCCAGTTTTGAGTGCTTTTTGTACAACTTCCCTGATATTAGCCATCACACAAGCACCTATTAAAATAAAAATGTACCTTCGAGGTTGAAAGTCTAGCAAAAGCAAATGCTGAAAGTCTAGCAAAAGCAAATTTGGACTATGCCTCTAAAGTACTTATCACCGATACTTTTTAGCTACCAGAATCTAAAAAGGCAGATCCTAGCCCGCCAATGCAAGCTGATTACGAGCGCCAGGGGGTATCTCCCAAAGCTCTCAAGAATATCCTGCGAGCGCCATAAAAATGTCAAAAAAGTTATAACACCGGGATAGAGAGCGCAACTATATAAACCCTTGGTTTTCGGCTTTAATTTAAGTTACATAATAATCCCTGTCGGTGTTACCCTAATTTAATTCTAACAAATAATAAGAGTTTTTGGTAGACTCTGCCACATTTTATTGTGGTGTTTACTAACCTTTTTTTAAGCTTTTGATTATTTTGATGACACTGAATCCCTGTTCAATGTTCCATTGAAAATTGTACATTGTACTGGGATCGTGTCTTTGGCTAGCTAAGCCGCTAAGGGAGAATCACCAAGCTTCTGTTAGAATTGCTGTTGTAGGTGATTACGGTATTATCTCATTCTGACTCTTGATATTCTGTAGCATTGGTTACAGAACACTGTTCACATAATCCGAAAAATTCCAAGGTATGGTAGAAAATAGTGAATTGATAAGAATCTTGCAACTTCTTCTGTAATTGAGGTATAGGACATTCCTCAATGGGAATAGACATCTCACAATTGAGACAAGTGAGGTGATGTTGATCATTTTGTACACCACTGTAGAGGGATTCTCCACTACCAAGAGTCCGGACTTGCACCATTCCTTCTAGTTTTAAAGCATCCAAAGCGCGGTAAACTGTAGCTAAACCCATAGATTGCTTACGTTTGCGCAGCTCGACATAAAGATCTTGGGCCGACATAGCCCGATTCAAGGTTGTGAGCAGTTTCAGAATTCGCTCTTGGGAGCGTGTGCGTTGGCCTTTCATTAATCTTTTTTTAATATCCTAGAATTTTTTTGATGTTAATGGTGCTTGTTGGTTCAAACTGTAAAGAAGGATGAATGATAAACGGATCATGAGCAACAATGAGCGCGGCTGTGCCCAAATCCCAGGATTAGGCTATCGCTAGTTACGCGCTGTGGCAGCTAAAAAAAATACTAGCTCAAAAAATACTAGTTGCTGATCGACTTTTTTAATCCTTGATCGTTCATCATTTATATTATATCCATTATCATTATAGATTGAAAGGGGAGAGTTGTGATTAACAAATATCAGGCTTCTATTTATGTTACACTTAGAAACTCTGTATTGGATCCAGCCGGTGTAGCTGTTGAGTCAGGACTGAAGCAGCTAGGCTATGAGAGTATAGAACAGGTGCGTATTGGTAAATATATCGAACTTAGCCTGAGTGCTGCTAATGAAGATACGGCGCGAGAGCAATTGAATCAGATTTGTGACCAGCTCTTAGCCAACCCAGTTATTGAAAATTATCGCTTTGAATTGGTTGAGATTTCAGCAAAACTAGGAGTGGAAGCATGAAATTTGGGGTGGTGGTCTTTCCTGGGTCAAACTGCGATCGCGATTTGGCCTATGTTACAACTAGCTTACTCCAATGTCCAACCCGGATGGTTTGGCATCAGGAAACCGATATTTCTGACTTAGATGTGGTGGTACTCCCTGGGGGCTTTAGCTATGGGGATTACCTGCGCTGTGGCGCAATTGCTCAGTTTTCTCCGGTGATGCCAATGGTGGTAGACCATGCTAAACAGGGTAAGTTTGTCCTGGGCATTTGTAATGGTTTCCAGATGCTGACGGAAATGGGGCTTTTACCAGGGGCATTAGTCAGAAATCGGGACTTACATTTTATTTGCGATCGCGTTCCAGTTAAAGTAGAGCGCACTGATTTATATTGGACTACAGCTTATCACCCAGGAGAAATTATAACTCTACCTATTGCCCATGGTGAAGGGCGCTACTACGCTGATGCTGACACTCTTAAAGCTCTCGAAGATAATGGTCAAGTATTGTTTCGTTACGCTACTGTTTCAGGAGAGATAGAGACAACAGGTAATCCCAATGGTTCCCTAAATAACATTGCCGGAATTTGTGATACCACTGGCAAAATTTTGGGTATGATGCCCCATCCAGAACGAGCAGCTGATCCGATGTTAGGCAATATCGATGGGATGAGATTGTTTCAGAGTTTGTTGAAGACTTTTGAGCATTGCTAGTGTTTTGGATACCACTAATTACCGATAATCGCGACCGCTACATGGGTCGCCTAAACTTTATCTGTCTGCAACAGATTCCAATTATACGGGATCTGGTTGACTGATAAATATTGCCATAAACTGAAGTTTATACTTTTTAAAATTAGTCGCTGTTAAGGCTCGAAAAAGTATTTTAAAAAGTAAAAAGAAGCAGAGGTTAGTCGTTGAGTGTACAGTGAGTGTTTGTTGAAATTTATTGTTATATTTAGTCAACTAAAAAAATATAAATATAAAATCGAATAATATCAAAAAATATCAAAAAATGCCTGAAACTAACTTTCAAATTCAATGGCCTGATGGTGATCAAGAACTTTGCTATTCTCCTTCTCTAGTGGTCAAGAAATATTTCAATGCTGACCAAGACTATTCCCTTTCGGAATTTGTGGCACTGTCTCGGACTGCGCTTCAGGATGGTAGTGATCGCGTCAAAGCTCAATTTGGTTTCCCTTGTAGCAAAGCACTAGGACAACTGAAGATAATAGAAGACAAAGCGAAGAAGTATAGTAATCTATCTGATCCAAAAGTGCGATTGCTAAAATTTATCGATGTCCAACCCACAGAATAATTCAATAAAAATTGATGCAAGCCACTTCTGCTCCAGACTCCACTACTATCCTCGCTGGCTTCCATGCTCTTTCCGATCCCCTGCGCCTGGCAGTGATTGAGCTACTGCGATCGCAAGAGTTGTGTGTGTGTGATTTATGCGATCGCTTAAATGTCCAGCAATCAAAACTATCATTTCACCTGAAAACCCTTAAACAAGCTGGTCTGATTCGCCCCCGCCAACAGGGAAGGTGGATGTACTACAGCTTGAATTTGCCCCAGTTTGTGGTTTTAGAGCAATATTTGGCAGAATTTCGTCGCACAGGTGTGATGGTACCTACCCGTAGTTGTTGCTCAGACTAGTTTAAAGTCTAGGTTGAATGGCTCTAGGGCTCTGATCACAGTATCAAGCGGCTTAAACCACAGACGTGAACTTTAGCATGCATGCCTTTTGCCTCTTGCCTTGCGCGTAGCGCTATACCATTAGCCAATTCAGCCGATGGCTTAACTATTGTTGAAGCAATAAATCAATTTTTTTTGATATATTAGGATTGACTAATTAGTAAAACAGGAGGGATCTTAATGGCTACTCTCAAAACTCATGTCTCCCTAAATGTCACTGACCTTCACAAATCTGTCACGTTTTACCAGGCAATGTTTGGTGTGTCTCCAGTTAAATACAAAGCTGACTACGCCAAATTTGATTTGGTAAATCCGCCCCTCAATCTCACCCTAGAACTAAACCCCAACATGCACTCTGGTGGAACATTATCTCATCTAGGTGTACAGGTTGAAACGACAGAAGACGTACAAGCTCAGATCAAGCGTTTTCAAGCTGCAGGACTAGAGGTGTTAGAGGAAAAGAACACTCACTGTTGCTATGCCATCCAGGATAAGGTGTGGGTAAGTGACCCAGATGGTAACCGCTGGGAAGTATTTGTGGTGAACGTCGAAGATACCGCACCCGAAATGAATCTGAAGATTACCGACAATTCTCAGCAGGAATCCAATACTGTTAAATCCTCCTGCTGTGGATAAATTAGATCACCGTTAAATGAGAATCCGCAAACTGATACCCAAACAAACTCTCTGGCCCTTAATATCCCATTGCTGGCGAGAGGCAGTAACTGAAGGCATGGCTACATTTATCTTAGTTTTTGTTGGCACTGGTGCTGTCATGGTTAATCACATCACTAGTGGAGCCTTAACTCATCTGGGCGTCAGTTTTGTGTTTGGAGCAGTGGTCGCTGCTTTAATCTATGCCACAGGACATATTAGCGATGCCCATATTAACCCAGCTGTGACTCTTGCTTTCTGGGCTAGTGGTTTTTTTCCCGCTCGCAAGGTGTTACCTTATATCCTGGCTCAATGCATTGGTGCGATCGCTGCTTCAACATTACTGTTGTTGACACTTGGTTATGTTGCTGATCTTGGCGCAACTCTGCCTCTACAAGGGAACTGGTTTCAATCCTTAGTGCTGGAAGTAGTACTCACCTTTATCTTAATGTTTGTGATCTTAGGCTCTGGTCTTGACCGCCGTGCTCCCATTGGCTTTGCTGGTTTGGCTATTGGCTTAACCGTAGCATTAGAAGCAGCTTGCTTCGGACCAATTACCGGTGCCAGCATGAATCCAGCCCGTTCATTAGGGCCAGCCCTAGTAGCTGGGATTTGGCAACATCAATGGATTTATTGGGTTGCCCCAATTGTAGGAGCGCAATTAGCCGTGATTGCTTATCGGCAACTTTCCCATGGATTTCGGGATATTCAGTAAAAGCATAGCTAAGCTAAAACGCATTTAAAATGGGTTTTAGCAATGGCAAAAGGCAAAAGGCAAAAGGCAAAAGGCAAAAGGCAAAAGGCAAAAGGCAAAAGAATAGTGGATTATATT
The DNA here is from genome assembly GCF_001767235.1 of Moorena producens PAL-8-15-08-1. Classification (GTDB taxonomy): domain Bacteria; phylum Cyanobacteriota; class Cyanobacteriia; order Cyanobacteriales; family Coleofasciculaceae; genus Moorena; species Moorena producens_A. The sequence continues at coordinate 4,487,928 of NZ_CP017599.1, read as the reverse complement.
TTTTTTATTTAATTTCAATAATATACAGTTTAAATGTACAAAATTTTATATTAAAACTCACAAGTAACAAGTAACAAGTAACAAGTAACAAGTAACAAATCACTATGAAACAAATCATGTTTGTTTGTAAAAGAAATTCCTGCCGTTCTCAAATGGCAGAGGGGTTTGCTAGAACCTTAGGAGAAGGAAAGATTTCTGTTACTAGTTCTGGACTAGAAGCAAGCCGAGTTCATCCTACAGCAATTCAAGTCATGGATGAAATTAATATAGATATTACTGACCAGACCTCTAATCCTTTAGACGATTTCAAGGCTGAAGACTATGATGCTGTAATTTCCTTGTGTGGCTGTGGTGTTAATTTACCAGAAGCCTGGGTATTACGAGATGTGTTTGAAGATTGGCAGCTCGATGATCCTGATGGGCAACCACTAGAGACCTTTCGACGTGTCCGAGATGAAATTAAAGAACGAGTAGCTAAGTTAGTGGAAACCTTGAGCTAATTAGTTGGTTTACGGTTAATTTCAAGAACTTATAAACAGCCTATTTATCTAGTAATTATTTGATACTTTACATTACTATTACCTTCCGGAGGATTTTGGATAAAATCAAATAAACGGTGAGCTAAGTCTAATTTAGTGCAGCGATTAATCTGTTGATGGCGTCCTGTGTTATCAATCAAAATTGCCTGGTTGGTATCACTGCCAAAACCAGCATTTGGTTTGTCAACTGGGTTAGCTACAATTGCATCCAATCGCTTCTTGTTTAATTTTTGTAACGCAGGCTTGATAATATCTCCAGTCTGTGCTGCAAATCCAACTAAGTACTGATGGGGCTGTTTCAGTCGTCCCAATTCAGCTAGGATATCTGGCACTGGTTTTAAAGGTAGAGCAGCAGGAAGTCCATGCTTCGGTATCTTCATCTCCTGGTAGATTCCGGGGGTTACATCGGCTACCGCTGCTGCCATCACAATCAAATCAGCATTGGGAAAATTGGCTAGCATCGCCCGATGCATCTCAGTAGCACTGACTACTGGAATTGTCCGGATGCCCATCGGTGCTTCCCAAGTAGCAGGTCCATGAACTAGGGTAACAACTGCTCCCCGATTTCTGGCAGCTTGGGCTAGGGCTAGTCCCATCTTGCCTGTGGAGGGATTCCCAATAAAGCGTACTGGATCTATATATTCCCGAGTGCCACCAGTACTGATTAAGACTTGTTTACCGGTTAAGTCTCGTTTGCCACCAGTGTAGAGCAGGGATTGGATAGAGGCGATGATCTCCTCTGGTTCTGCCATCCGTCCTGCACCAATGCGATCGCATGCTAACCGTCCTGCTGTTGGACCAACACTATGATACCTGGGGTCACTTAACAGCTGTTGCCAATTTCGTTGCACTGACTGCTGCTTCCACATATCTGTATTCATAGCTGGTGCCAACAAAATAGGGCAACTAGAGGCTAGAACCGTATTGGTTAGTAAGTTATCTGCTAAACCATAAGCCAACTTACCTAGGGTATTAGCCGTCAGAGGAGCAATCACCAATACTTCTGCCCATTCCCCTAATTCAATATGCACCGGGCGTTCGTGCTTTGCTTGCCAGAATACGTTGTCTGTATAAGCTGGATGGCGAGAGAGGGTACTTAGAGTCAAAGGAGTGATAAATTTTTCAGCTCCCTGGGTTAGAATTACCCTTACTTCAGCAACCGCCTTAAATAGGGTAGAAACCACCTCACAAACTTTATAAGCAGCGATGCCCCCACATACACCAATTAAAACTTTTCTACCCTTATTCACGCCTCGTCGTAAGCTTCCATGTCCAGTAAGTAGAGATAGGGTTGTGCTAACTCTGGACGCTGAAACGCCAGTGCCCGCAGTAGATGCCAATCTTTGAGTCCTTCAAATGCGCCAGAGTAATCATCCAGCTCTAGACGTGCAGCCAACTTGGCAACGTCCTCTGCACTGAGAGCTGAAAGGTCACGTTGGGAAATGGTCGTAGTTGCCATTGCTCACGCCTCTCTTGGTTAGCTTTTTTGTTAACAGTTGTACGTCTTCGACAACTTTACTTCTATTATCCCTATTTAGTGACACGACTGACTATAGATAATACCAGCTTTAGCGTGAAGTATTCGTAAATTTTTTATCAGTTTTTAGGGGTCATTTGTATGGAGGCTTACTATAGAAATATAACTTATTCATAAACTAACTATTATTAGTTAGTTATATTTATTCAGTTTAAAAGCCCTGGCTCTGATTAGGTGGCACAGATTTTTGGCAATAGCGATCGCTCTTCCCAAGTGCTCCGCAAACTCCAGCAGTTGTATTCACCTGGACTACTGCTGATCGTTGGTTCATTGATAGTCTAGCCTCTTTGATCAGTAGGCTCAAATTGGTGATAGCACCTCAAGTAGCGTGCGCGTAGCGCATTAGCTGAGGGCTGAATGATTACAACAAACCCCACAACAGAAACAAGTGGGGTTTGTATCACTATTTATGGTTGCTAATTAGATTGTCAGGTAAGCTAAACTAGCTTTTTCTTAAGGGTTAAACCAGTACCTAAAGCACCTAATGCCAATAATCCTAGCCCTGAGACAGGTTCTGGGACAGTGGTCAAATTAGCAGAAAACACTAAATCGGGGTCATCCAACCCTGCTTCGCTCCCCAGTATGTAGGTTGGAGCACGATTAATCGGGTCTTCAGCAGCAAACCCAGTCCCACCAGTATAGGGGTTTCCTTGGGCCAACTCAAAGTTTACTCGGGTGTCTATATAAACAAAGTATTCTGCTGATACATCAGCCAGTGTGAGCCCATTTTCAGCAAATTTATATGTACCGTTACTGACTGAGGTACTACTCCCCAAGAAACCATTTACTCCTACGGTTTGACTGGATAAATCAGCAGGAATACCTGTGAATCGCGAGTCAAAGACATAGGCAATACCCGAATTTTGAGTGCCTAGGGTAAATGAGTTTAACAAAACCGAACCGGATGTGGGAGCTGTGCCACTCCCCCCATCACCTGGTACATTGGGCGTAAAACTTTGACCCGGAAATGACAAATCTATGATTTCTCCTGGTGGGAAAAAGTCGCCTACAAATAAACCACCAGTGCTATTTCCTACAGAAAAAGTCGCTGCACTCACCGGTTCTAAAGCAGTGGCTTGTAAAGCAACTGAGGTTCCTAAAACAACAACTGCTGCTCGAATGAAAGCGACTGATTTTTCTTTCATCGACGTTGAAGTAGTCATATGCTGGTTAATTAAGTGGTAGATTTTTGATATCAAAAAATACTAGGAGGTTAAATGAGATGAATCTGCTTAACCTCCTATTTATTTCTGGAATTAGGCATTGTTCCTAACTCACGTTACTTACAGAGACTAATACGAAATCAGTTAGCTTTTGATAAAGATTCAGTAAAGTTTCAGACCAGTAGAGATTTAGCATGCTACGTCTCTACTTTTTCGTCACTAAGGAAATTTAAAGGAGATTTATGTGACGGGTAACCGGGCTAGGATTATAATAAGTTGGTAATTATTCTGACTTGTGGTACAAAAAAAACGGTCTCAATTATCAACAAGACCGCTCCATCAAAAAAATGCTGACTCAATGTATACTAAGTCCGGAATAGCAAAAATTTTTCTGGGAATACACTACTTGGAAAGCCCGATCACTTACCAAGTCTATCACTACTACATGGACTTAGAACATCATACTTTGCTTGAAAGGGAAAGGGGAAGGTTAACCTCATATCAGTAAGATATCTTAACTTAATTACATTTAAACTTATAACCATATTGCGTTTGGCAATTACCAATTACTCGTTACCAATTACTCGTTACCAATTAACAATTATCAATTAGAAATAGTTGGGAGAATTGCTAACATAAAATCTCCCATCTCTTGCCACATTCGACCCACTCTCAATCAGTGAAAGGTTTAAGGCTTAACGAGCTTTCCTTTCTGCCCTTGAGTCTTGTTTGGCAGCAATTTCCTGAACCAAAATATCAAACGCTTTAGCATACTGAGCATCATCCAAGGTGCCAACTTTGTCACGATTTTTCTGCAAGTCCTTACGCTGTTCATCGGAAAGCTCAAACACAATATCTGGTTCAATTCCGGACTTATTAATATCGCGACCACTAGGGGTAAGATACTTAGCAATGGTTACTGCCAGACCTGAGCCATCTCCAAGCCCTCGGACGGATTGGACTAAGCCCTTACCAAAAGTCTGAGTTCCTACCAAGATGGCACGTTGATTGTCTTGTAAAGCACCCGAAAGAATTTCGCTAGCACTGGCTGAACCACCATCGACCAGTACTACTAATGGTTTATCAGTCAGAGAGCGATTAATTGCTTTCTGGTATTCGGATTTGCCGATTCGGTTAACTGTTGACACAATCGTACCGGAATCAAACCACATCCGAGCAATTTCAATGCTGGCATAAAGTAGCCCCCCAGGGTTAGAGCGGAGATCTAAAACATAGCCACTAACCTTCTGTTCTTCTAACTTTCGGATTGCTTCCCCCATCTCCTTTGCCGCGTTAGCACTAAATTGAGAAAGGCGAATGTAGCCAATGCCATAACCATCTGAAGTTTCGCGATAGCTATACTTGACAGGGTGGATTTCAATCCTAGCTCGTGTGATGGGATAGTCTACTACCTTTTGGCCTCGCTGAATGGTTAAAGTCACGGAAGTCCCTGGCTTGCCTCGGATCAGTTGTACTGCATCGTTGACATCCATACCTTCGGTACTCTTGCCATCAATTTTGATAATGATATCCTTCGCCAGAATTCCCGCTTTAAAAGCTGGGGTATCCTCAATGGGGGAAATCACCATCAACTTTTTTGTTTCTTCATCCAGGGCAATCTGAATACCTACACCAGTTAATTCCCCAGATGTATCAATCTGCATATTCTTGAACTCTTCGGGATCCATAAACCGGGTGTAAGGATCGTCCAAGGGCTCTAGCATTTCCCGGATTGCCTTGTAGGCTTGTTCCTTGCTACTGTAAGACCGATTCAGATAATCTTGGCGAACTTCTTCCCAATCAACCTGGTTGAAGGTAGCATCTACATACCTGCGGTTAATAATTTGCCAAACTTCATCAACTAGCTCCTTAGGACTCTCGCGAAAGAAAGCCTGACTTTGAGATAGATGAAGACCAGCTCCTGTAACTGCTACAGTTGTTAGGACTACTGCTGTCGCACCAAGAACCAGGCCACGTTTTGTAATTACCATAATCCTTTCGCTTAAGGTCGGGAAACTAATGCAAAGGAGCTAAGCTAAATCTAACGAACGGGGATGTCAGACAGCTCCTATGCAAATCAATCTGAGACTGACACCCCCTTGTTCAATTTTGGGTAGTCTAACCCTTTTAAGATACCCCTATGGCTATAGCCTTTTAGGGGTGATCTGTGTTGTTGATTAGGGTCATGAGGATCTTATTTATCCATACTAACCTCATTAGCTAATCACGCCATCATACCACCACACCACACCACCATAATCCTATCTAGCTAGGATTTCAATAAATAAACTATCCTTACTAAGGATAAGGAAGCTGGGGGTATCAGTCCCATATTATTAATTTTCCTCCCACCCAACTTCCCCTCCGGAAAATTATTGTGGTCATTGGTTTTCATCGTTATTTGTTCAATGATTACCCATTCACCATTTCCCAGTCTAACATTACCGCAAAAGACCTACTAATGATTCTATTTGATATGGCTGTTTGTGATCAGCTGACAAAGTTGGCGATCGCTTTCTCTGACTTCCGGGTTGTTTTGGAGATAATTTCTTAGCCAGTGGCAGCTTTTATCTAGCAGATCGTCTAAATTCAAATTCCAAATTGCCACTGTACCATCTTCACTAGCGACTGCCAAGCCTGTTCCATCATGGCTCCAGCTAAGATTTGTGACGCGATGCTCACCAGCTTTCAAGGTTTTGATCAAGGTGTCGTCGAAGCGCCATAGCTGAACCTGGTTGTCCCAGCTGCTGGTTGCCAAAATTTTGCCCTTGGGGCTAAAACGGACTTTGGCCACACTATCAGTATGGCCTTTGAGGGTTGATTGTAAAGTACCATCTTTGTGCCAGAGTTTCACTGTATTATCATAACTAGCGGTCGCCAAGAACTTGTTTTCGGGTGAGAAGCTGACATCCAAAACCCAATTGCGATGACCTGGTAGTGTTTTCAGAAGTTTCCCATCAGCACTCCACAGTTTTACAGTTTTATCATCACTGGCCGATGCCAATCGCTGACTATCCTGGCTAAACTTAACTGCATTAACCCGCTCACTATGACCAGTGAGGGTATGAATCAATTTACCAGTGCGATCCCAAATTTTGACTGTCCTGTCCCGACTGGCAGACGCGAGGCGCTCCGAGTCAGGACTAAAACTAACATTCAATACCCAGTCCTGATGTCCCTTTATTGTCTTAATTAAGGTACCGCTACGATGCCAGAGCTTTACGGTGCCATCTCGACTACCGGAGGCAATTAGCTCACCATCAGGACTGAAACTAATACTATAGACCATATCATGATGCCCTGTTAAGGTTTGGAGCAGCTTACCGTTGCGATCCCAAAGCTTAACAGTTCTGTCATTACTAGCTGTCGCAATCTGTTGAGAGTCTGGAGAAAAGGTGACATCCTGTACATCATCCTGATGCCCTCTTAAAATCACGTGAGACTGATTAATACTACTCCAGAGCTTGATAGTTTTATCGTGGCTGGCTGAAGCCAGAATCAGTTGGTCAGTTTGAGGGTTGGATGGTTGTACAGGGATATGATAATTGCTGTGGGCTAGGTTGTCTTGAGAACTAAAGGGCTCAGTAGGACGGAAACTGACAGCACTAACCCCATCGCTGTGTCCCTTAAACGTGTTTATTAAAGTGCCTTCACGGTTCCATAGCCGCACTGTATTATCATCACTGCCAGAGGCAATCAGCTGACCATCAGCACTGAAAGCAACACCATTAACCCATCGCTGATGCTTGGGAAAGGTTTTGATTAGCTTGCCATTGGCACTCCACAACCTTACGGTTTGATCATCGCTAGCAGAGGCAATTAACTGACTATCTGGACTAAATACGACACAGTTAACCTGAGCGCTATGTCCTCTAAGAGTATTTAGCAATTTTCCCGTTTGACTCCACAACTTAATGGTGTTATCAGCACTAGCAGAAGCAATAATCTTGCCATCTCCACTAAAGCTTACCGACCGCACTACACCCCGGTGACCGGAAAAGGTTTTAATTAATTTGCCATCAACAGTCCATAATCGAATTTTCTTATCTTTGCCAGCCGCAGCAATCATCTGGCCATCTCCACTAAAACTGACACTGTATATATGACCAGCATTAGTGGTAATTGTTCTGACTAGCTGGCCAGTTTGACGCCATAGTCTGACTGTGCCATCCCAGCTACTAGAGGCAATTAACTGACTATCTGGACTAAAGGATACGCTCGTTACACTATCTTGATGACCTTCTAGGGTTTGGATTAATTTGCCATCAGGATGCCACAGTTTGACCGTTTTATCGCGGCTGGTGGAGGCAATCAACTGACCATCTGGGGAAAAACTGATGCTGGAAACAATATCACTATGTCCTTCCAGTCGATTGTGTTCGGAAACGGAATACACTGCCTGGGAAAGAGCTGTAATTACTTGTAGACGGGTATCTGCATCTACTGTTCGAGATGGTAGATATTGCTGCTCTTCCTGCTGTAGTTTTTTTGCCGCTCTTAACCCTTCGAGCAAAGCATCAAAGGTTTTATTAGACACGAAAAGAGCTTCTGAAGAGGCACTCAGGGCACTAAGCATAGCATTGATTCGTTGAGCTTCCGCTCGCCATCTCAAGCCACCATTGGTCACTGCTAAAACTGCCATCACTGTGCTAATGGCAATAGCACGCAATCGTTGTTTACGAACCCGCAACAGTTGACTCTCACTTTGTTTTAGCCTTACTCTAATATTAGACTGGGTACGTTGCTTATATTTTTGACGAATTGGTAGAACTAGATAATCATGAATTAGCTGATATCGGTTTTGTGGTGTTTCTGGCACTCGGAAGACTAAACCGGAACCGACCAAAATTTCCAAAATCAAGGGGATTTGAGTTAGTGTGGAGTTGTCCCAATTGGAGAGTACTAACTCAGCTTGAGTTTTCAACGGACGAGTACCTCGTTGATTGGTTAAGGAGAATAAAACTTCCCAGACGGCATCTTCATTCTCTGGCCCACAATCATAGATAATTTGGGAAAGCGATCGCTCTACTAGAACTGTCTTGGGGTCATCTCCCAAAGCTCGGTATCCTTCAAGGGTAGTAATTTTTTCCGCTTGTAGCTGAGCACCCACGACTTGTAACTCAATTAAGCTTACCACTCCGGTATTAGTGACTAAATCCTTTACCAGTGCTTCGATTAGAGCAGATTCTAACTTAAACTGAGATACTGCTGTTAAGGAGTGAATAACATTTTTGGCATCCTCCGGAGACAGATCCCCTAAGTGATAACGCAGCTTCTGATCCAGGATATTGTTGTTAATGACACTGAGATCCTTAGAGCGCTCAAACTCCAACAAGTAATGTAGATAATCTTCTCGCATAGACAAGATTATTTTTACAAAGGGGAGATTGAGGGCCTGGGCTAAAAAATCATAAAACTGATGCCGTTGCTCTAAGTCGGTGGCAAGGAAAAAAAATTCTTCAAACTGGTCAAAAATCAGGACGGTTAATAAGTTGTGCTGGGAACATCGATACAACTTATCGAGAATTGGTTTAAGGGTTAAAGCTTGTTCAACGCAGCTGTTAGAGTCGGGTAAGTTGTTCGCCGTAGGGGTTCCCTTCGGGTAGATTGTTCGCCGTAGGGGTTCCCTTCGGGTAGGTTGAACGGTTGAAGGTGAAAGGTTGGCATCTTTAAACTTGAAGGCAACTGTACTTGCTAATTCAAGGTCTAGACGTTTTTCCAGCTCACCGAGCCAATTCCTGTAAACGGTTTGTACCACAGTCAAGGTTTGTCTAGCACCAATAATTCTGGAGCTAAGTGCAGGAACTAAACCAGCATTAATCAGGGAACTCTTCCCAACCCCAGAAGTCCCGTGAATCACGGTTAGTTTGTGGTCATTGCGGCTAATGCGTTCGAGCAGGCCGTTGACATCGGTTTGACGTCCAGCGGCTGCAATTTCTAGGGCTGATGGACAATAACCTTTCTTGGTAATCGTTGCCTCAGTTTCTCGACTTGGCCCGACACTCTTTAAGGGAGCCATACCAGCAAAGGTAGAAAACCTAAACTGTTGTTCTATCAAGCGTTTTTGTTGCTTAAGTTCAAACCCTCGTTGGTATGCTTTTTGCTCAAAGTAGAGCGTACGCAATTCCTCCAACAGCTCCATGAACAGTTGAGGCTGCTGCTGTAGAGGGTTGGGCTCTATAGTTTTGAGGTTTATGGCTTGTTCAAGATAATTAATCGCAGATTTTGGCTTGCCCAGCTGGCGCACAGATCTAGCAGCTAGCAGGAGATAGGAAGCTCGATGGCAAAGGTTTTGAGGGTTGAGACTCCCCTGAGATGTCTCCAGAGTGCGCACAGCTGTGAGGGCTAAGTCTATAGCATGGTTCCAATTCGATTGCTGATAGGCAACTGTTGCCAAAAAGCCATAGGCTCGAGAGAGCTGAACTGGATTATCTTGAGTGTGAGGCTGTGCTATAAACGCTAGCGCTAAATTTTCTAAGTCTGTCCAATGTTCCAGGTGTTGTAGGACTTCTCCCAATTTTATGGTCAACTGAGCCACCAAGTCCAAGCGTCCTGTTTTAGTAAACACCTCAATGGCAGTACAGAAGCTTTTCTGGGCTTGCTCCCACTGATGAGAACCGATCGAGCCTTGTAACTGGGCTTGACGGCAATAGCACAAGCCGATGTGATGGAACACTAAACCAAGCCGTTCTAAACCTGAATGGGTGAGGGGGGGATCACATAAGGGGGGTATTGAGTGTTTAGTTTGTCCGAGACGTTGATCAAAACATGTAGCTGTGTCCCTTGTGCCCTCTTTTCTCTTCCTAGAAGCTTTACCTTGGATAGTTGTACATGCTTTTACCGGTTTAAGGTTTTTATAATAGTGTTGCTCTGAATGGGGAGCCTCACTGCCCAAGCAGCCGCCCCATTCTCCTATATCCTGCTGCCAAAAATTTAGACTCTGCTGATAATGCTCCAACGCCAGATTAATCTGGTCATTTTCAAAGGCATCTCGCCCTAGAATAAAATGCTTGGTAGCTAGTAGGACAGAATCTACGCTGATATCATGAGATTGCAAATCCTGTAATGCCGACTCAAATTCTTGGCGTCGGGGGCAATCGGGAGCCAAAGAAAGCACCTTGTTGGGCAAAAACTCTCCCAAGTCTCTAGCGAAAATATTGCCAAAGATTTGATCTGCCGTTCTATAACATAAAGCGAGTAATTGGTCAATGGTAAGTTCAAACCGAATCGAGGTAGTAGCCCAATTTTTAAAATAAGGAGCAAGCCTGATCAACTGTTGAAGTCCCTGGTCAGTTACCCATACCACTAAAGGACAGGTTAAGCATTTGGGCAATTCATCTCGCACCTGGTTAGCCGAAAGTAGTACCTGGTTGATGGCATCAACTGACTCTAGACCCGATACCATTAGGGCAGATGTTGTCCCATACTGTTGGGTAGTAAAGATATTACTAAATAGAGTTTGACTAGACTTGTTAAGAACTAGCTCACCTATAGTGAGCTCCGTAATTTCTCGGACGTACTGCCATATTTCCTTCCTAAATAACTCGTAGTTGCATCGCACCAAAATCAGTGCAAATTCTCCTTGGGAGAACATTATTGCCCGGGATAGGCTTAATAGAGAGCGAGCACTGTATGGGGCTAGTGTTTCTGGGGGATTTTGCTGCTTCATGTCACTAACCTTTTGACCCCTACTGGTACAGAAATTCCCTATTACTAGGGTGATTTCACCCCTAGATAGTAAAATGACTATCAGAACTTATCGGTAAGTACGGGGTTTCACTGATAAAAAACAATAAGTATAATTAGGTCTTACTCAAGAAAAATGTCTCTCATAAGTCCCTTGATAAATAGTTCAGTAATTACTACTACTTAGTTTATAAATATATTTAATTAAAATTATTAATAGCAATGATAAATTCACTTATTGATCCTCAAGTCCATAGCCTTGATATCAGTGATTTCCCGGAATTTTTCATTTTTTATAGTGGGGTGGAACTATAAGTTCCTAGAGGAAAACAGGTAACACAGTTAAACTATCAGGACTTCCGCCGTCACTCTACCTTTAGAGGCGGCGGAAATCCTGACTAGATCAGTTTTTAACTCAATGAGGGACAAAATTTGTCCCTTTGAACCAAGTAGTAGATGGTAAGTGCTAGGTTCTACATGAGGGGATTTACCTTACCTGACGGGGGTGAACCTGAAGGCTAAGCCAATGTCATACCAAGCTTTTAGAGAAAGTTCTCCCTCAAAAAGAGAAGGGTGATTGACAGGTAAGGTTACAATATGATATCCAAAAGCGTTCTTAGCTTCCTCCGCTCTTATGCCCCACAAAGAACATGCGCAGCATGAGTGTGGTCAGAAGTTCCCGCAAAAACAGTGGAGCCTTTTATAGTTGGCAGTCTGTGAGTTAAGGGTTAAATCTTTTTGTAGTAAGGCGACCCTGTCAGCCATGCAAAGCGCGAGTGGGGGAAACCACGCCAGTTGCTCATGGTTTGAAGTTACCGTAAGATAGTGGAGCCTTATTAACAAATATTGAACCCTTTTCTGCATAACCTGCTAACTATAAAGGCTCCACTATCTAAGGTTTCGTCTCCGGGGAGACCCCCAAGACCGCACTGGCTCCCCAAGACCGCGCTGGATCGCTCTTTTAAGGTTTCATTTCATCTCCGGGATGAATCGCGGAGCTGGAACTCTGATAAACAGCCTGAAAAACGTTATACTAAAAATAGTAGGGAAAACAAATTAAGAGCTAACCGCCACCTGCTAAGTAAAAAAAAGAACTTTTTTAATTGTTCCGGTGCGGAGGGGCATCCCGGAGACGAAACCTTAGAAGAGTGGAGCCTTAATCATAAAGTTTTAACCAAAGGTGCGCTTTCCGCATCTAATTATTAAATTCGCCACGGGTCTTGAAGTTACCGTAAGTGTAGTGGAGCCTTAATACAATAGTTTTAACCATGCATCCTCATAGCCAGTCACCTATAAAGGCTCCACTACACTAAGGTTTCGTCTCTACACCTCTTTTATGCATAGCCGACTAACCATAAAGGCTCCACTCTTCTTGCGGTAACTTCTGACCGTATCGTTAATAAAGCTTACCGAGTAACCGAACGCGCCCCGCGTCGGGCAAAGCCCGATAGCGATGGCTGGTGTTGGTAAGAAGCCCACACTCAACCTGACAAGGTGAGTGTGGGAGTATGTCACCAAACTAATAAATTCCATAGGTGCGCTTTCCGCATCTAATTATTAAATTCGCCACGGGTCACACCTTTGGAAGCCAAGGGATTTTAACCTTGTCACAGAGCTAGAGACCGAAACTTGTCTGTTTCTGCTAACGCTGGGTTGATCCCAAACCAGCGCCCTTGTTCATCTTGGTATTCATAGACAAACATACTGCGCAATAGGGTTTGATATTCTTGTTCCCCCTTGACGGACTGCTGTTGCACGACTTGAGATAGCAACTTCCACTCTTCCTCTTCAACAGCCAGAGTCAAATCATCTCGGTATCCCTTAATCACACGCTCTAAACAACTCCTGGAAAAGGGCGGGTCTTCCTGTTGCAAACAGTTATAGAGCAACCCTAACAAGTTACGGACATGACCTCCACTAATGCGACACATCCGGTCGAGGGTTTCTGGGCTATCAAATACTAGTGGAATCAGGGTTAGCCGCTGTTGAGGATCAACCATTGGAAAAGCTCGGGCTAGCAATAGCTGTCGCAGCAGTGCCATACCTTCTGGATAGTCACTACCATCCCGTAACTGTATCGGCACCATGGGCAAAATTTTTGGAGCTACACCACCACCGACTCGATTTTTGAGAGTTTCGTACTCGTTGGAGAACATTAAGGATAAGGGTAGAGTGTAAACCACATGGCAGTTCAAACGCCTTAACTGAGTACCACGGTCGATAAAGAGATATTCTGGCTGGGAGCGACCTGAAGCCATCGAGCGATTATCAACTCGGTCAAGATTATCAATAATCACCACCAAACCCTTTTTGCCAAGCAACTTCAGCTGCTCAATCGCTGATTGTAAAATTTCTTCGTTGATGGCATTCAAAATGCTTTGGGTGCGGGGTTCTAGGTGCTGTCGTAGCAGTTGGCGTTGTTGAGGACTGTCTTTACTTCTGGCTGTAACCTTGGCAATGCCTACCGAAAATTCGGCTTCTGTTGAAAACTCAATAGGAGTTTGCAAAAAGTCTTTGATTTCATTAAATAATTTACTAAAGTAACTGGGTTTGAGCTGTATGCTGATCGCTTCTAGGCTTTCACAGACTGACCTAGCGATGCTGAGTAAAATGTCACTGACATCAACATCTACCATGTCTAGGTCTTGAGAGGACTCAAAATAAACAACATGAAATTGCTGTTTCTCCAAGTCGGCTTTAAGTCTTAACAACTCAGTAGACTTACCACAGCCAATATGACCAGTAAACAATTGACAGGTAGGTTCATCTGGTGACAGACGGGTAATGGTTCGTCCTAAAGCTTCGATAATCTTTCCTCCCCTGACAGCGGAAAAATCGATATAGTATGGATGGTCTTCTGGATTCCCCATATCTAAGGTTTTAGCTGGGTTACACGCTTTGAAAAATCTTGGTAGATGCAGTTCCATAAATTAACCTCCCACCGTTGTGGTGATGGTTGTGGTTTACAGAAGGCGGTTAGAAAGCCCACTCCTTCAACAGGGTGATATAGAAAGCGTCGCCAGTGATTAGTCTTTTGTAAAAGACTAATCATTAATCACTGACCCATCCCACGACTAAGGTACGTGGGATGAGTTAACTATAGAGGACTGATTAGACACCAATGCCTTTTCCCATCAGACTGATGGAACCTGTTAAGTATAAAACGTGGGAACCTAGTAGTGGTTAAATTAAAAAAAGTATTTGGTGCTCAGTCAGCAATTGCACAGTTCAAACCTTGTCGTTACCCAGATTTTTGGGTAGATTGGCGTGAAGCGATCGCGCAATGCGCAAAAAACGCCCACGCCCCAATTGTTAGGCTTACTTCAAGTCATAAATGTACTCTGTCGATTGATCGGTAGTAGATGACCAACATCGCATCAGTCTCTCAATCACAATTGTCTAATCGACGCAAACAACTGCGACGGACACGCCGGATTCAATTTTATCAAAGGATTTGGCGTACACTTTTGGTGGGCGGTATCGCTGGAAGTTTACTCTGGGCAATAACTTTACCAGATTGGATGATTCGTCACCCAGAACAAATCGAGATTCAAGGGAATTATTGGCTTTCTGCTGAAGCGATACGCTCCCTGCTGCCTTTATCCTATCCCCAGTCTTTACTACAAGTACAACCCCAAGTCCTTGCCGAGTTTTTGGAATCTGAAGCTCCTATTGCTTCGGCTAATGTTAGCCGTCAACTAATACCACCAGGATTGACAATACAAGTTAGAGAGCGTCAACCAGTGGCTATTGCTGACCAGAGTAAGCTCCAAACCAAAAAAACTAAAAACTCTACCCCAACCTTGGGTTTAGTCGATGAGCAAGGGATCTGGAGCCCCAAGAGCAGTTACGAACCACTCTCGGCCAACCTGAAGTTGCCGAAGTTGAAAGTGATTGGTCAAAATTCCGATTATCGCCCTTACTGGTTCGATGTTTATCAAGCTGTGAGTCATTCGGCTGTCACAGTTTTCGAGATCGATTGGCGAAATCCAGCCAACTTAATTCTGAAAACCGAGTTAGGAAATGTACATTTAGGTCCTTACAGTGAACACTTTTCCACGCAACTGAGAGTTCTAGATCAGATGCGAGAATTGCCGAAGCGCACACAAAAGAGCAAAATAGCTTACATTGACTTGCAAAACCCAGACTTACCATCGATTCAAATGATCACAGACCATAAAAGTGTGGAATCCAGAGTTAAATAACGATAAGCGTTGAAGGTCAGACAGCTCTACATCCCTACTCTGACAGCTAAACCGAGGTGATATTTCCAGCAACCTATGTTTTGTTTCAGGTCAGTTATCCGGTATAGAGCCAGCCGTTGCCAGGGTCTTTGGTTTTTCAATCAACTTACTCTATAGTTAACTCAGACTGCTACATATAACTTATAAAGATAAAGATAAACACTTACCCTCACCTCTTGCAATGACGCTTAATAGTCAACTAGGGCTTGCTGCTCAAAGTTCTAAAATCATCGCAGAAGCAGATCTTTCATTAGGATCCGACAATACACATCCTTTTAGTAACTCTGTATTACAATTCGGTCAAACTTATGATTCTAATCGCATACCCAGGGAAGAAACTAGGAGTGACAATATCGTGCCAGGTAGCGTTGCAAAAATCAAGGTCATTGGTGTTGGCGGGGGTGGTGGTAACGCAGTTAACCGCATGATTGCCAGTGATGTCAGTGGAGTAGAGTTCTGGTCAATTAACACAGATGCTCAAGCACTAGCCCAATCAGCAGCACCCCAGCGCTTACAAATGGGGCAGAAGTTGACTCGAGGCTTGGGAGCAGGAGGGAACCCAGCCATTGGTCAAAAAGCCGCTGAAGAATCCCGGGAGGAAATTGCCCAGGCTCTA
Organism: Moorena producens PAL-8-15-08-1; assembly: GCF_001767235.1. Classification (GTDB taxonomy): domain Bacteria; phylum Cyanobacteriota; class Cyanobacteriia; order Cyanobacteriales; family Coleofasciculaceae; genus Moorena; species Moorena producens_A. The sequence continues at coordinate 4,472,143 of NZ_CP017599.1, read as the reverse complement.
GAAGACACTGACCTAGTTTTCATTACTGCTGGGATGGGGGGTGGCACTGGCACAGGAGCTGCCCCGATTGTAGCAGAAGTTGCTAAAGAGATGGGTGCTTTAACCGTGGGAGTGGTCACTCGTCCATTTACCTTTGAAGGACGCCGCCGTACTTCCCAAGCCGAGGAAGGAATTGCCGCTCTGGGGAGTCGAGTCGATACCCTAATTGTTATTCCCAATAATAAACTTTTGTCAGTGATTTCAGAACAGACTCCTGTTCAAGAAGCATTTAAAGTAGCTGATGATATCCTGCGTCAGGGGGTGCAAGGGATCTCTGATATTATTACTATTCCTGGCTTGGTGAATGTGGATTTTGCCGATGTGCGAGCGGTGATGGCAGATGCTGGTTCGGCTCTGATGGGCATCGGGATGGGTTCTGGAAAATCCCGAGCTAGAGAGGCAGCAGTAGCCGCCATTTCTTCTCCTCTGCTGGAGTCTTCTATTGAAGGGGCTAGAGGGGTAGTTTTAAATATTACTGGTGGCAGTGATCTGACCCTCCATGAAGTGAATTCAGCAGCAGAAACTGTTTATGAAGTGGTTGACCCCAATGCCAATATCATCTTTGGAGCAGTAATTGATGATAAGCTGCAGGGTGAAATTAGAATTACTGTGATTGCTACGGGATTTACCGGAGAAGCCCAGTCTGCACCTAAATCCGTGGAATCTCCCTTGAATCGGCGACCGATTGCTCCTACACCGATGCCCCCTACTCCCAAGGTTGAGCCTAAGAGTAGACCAGGATTAGATATTCCAGAATTCCTGCAACGGCGTCGTTTTCCCAGAGGACCAAAGGAGTAGAAAAAAACTGGCACAAATCCAGATGGCATGGAAGTAAAGCTTTCGGAACCTATAGCCAAGGCAAGACTGTTGTCGGTACCCTTGGTAATTGGTGATTTTACTACTAGGGGTGAAAACTTCCCTAGACATTGCTCTTGAGCCTGAACCCATGAGAAACTTTTTTCGGTTATCACTATCAATAGGCTGAATCAGCCAGACTATGGAGTGGGAGTTTTTGTTGACTATCTCCCTAGCTTTGAGCCAAAAAGGGCTGCCCACAGATTAAAATTTCAACTATTCTTGCCTTGGATGAAGTTTAGCTATACTTATGACTTCTAATCACCGAACCAATCACCCTATGCCCAAATCCAGTAGCGATCGTTACCCTAGTTCAACATCGGCAAACAAATCGAATACATACTGTCCGTCAGTACCAATTTCTGTATACCGGGAACTAGCAGCTGAGTTGCAAGCAACACAGGCGATGTTGGACTCTCTCCATTCTCAAAACCAGCATTTAGTTAAACAACACCAGCAGTTGCGACAGGAAGTTAAAAAAGTTATTAATTCAGCTCTGCATCTACAGCAGGTGATCAATTCCTTAGAACCAGTGAGTCCAGCTGAAGTCCATCGACCTCAGCAAGTCAAGCCGCCGGAACCCCGTCAAGCTCCACCAATTCCATCCCAGCGCACGGGTAAAACTATCCCAGGGGGTGAATTTTCACCACCTCAGAGGAAACCTCAAACCCCTCCCTCTTCCTATCGAGAAACTCTAGTGATTGAACAACAAGACAATCGCTCCCTGCGAAGTTCGCAGCCAGAGGCAGTGTCATATGTCAATGGCTGGGTGTTGGTTATAGCCATTTTGGGAATTGTCTTGAGCGCATTTGGTGCTGGCTTTTTAGTGGTGAAACCGATACTAGATAGTAATCGTTGAACCTATGTCCTGCTTGATTTATCGATTAATGGCGGGTTCTTTGAGATTCATCCGCCAATATATTGTTGTACTCAACCTCGGCTGTATTTACCGCTATTTTCGCCTCCGCATTGCACCATTAACTAGAAAATTACCATAATTACTACCAAGGCAAATCGGTTTTTAGCAGTTAATGGTCAGGTCTATCAGGTTTGCCACGGTCAATTGTGCCCAGAACATTGGTTGATCACAGATCTGTTTACTTAGATCAAATCCACAGTCATTAGTCAGTGATGAACGGCAACAACAAACCTGTTCAACCTGAGTTCGATATCAGCGATCGCTCCATGAACGAGTAAAGGATATAAGATTTGGGCAACTAGGCTAGATTAAGGCGCTAGATTAAGGCTTTGAGCGTGACGTTGAACTCAGGTGAAAATTCATTCTTATGTCTAACTCATAATAATGAATTTTAGCAGAGTGAGTATTTAATGGGAAGTAGAACTGGTCGTACACAGCAAGGCATGGTCTAGGTTGGTTGTGAGTGCCCTCTTCACCTGAGTTCGAGATTAGCGTAGACTCCAGAAAAAATAACTCTGCGCGCCTGCAAGGGCGCGAGGGATTGCTCGCGCCCTTGGGTCGCACCGCAGGGATACAAGCTTTCAGGGACTAGGATAGATTGAGGCTTTCAGCGTTACGTCGAACTCAGGTTCTTCCTATGCTGAGTGAAGTTACCCCTGAGAAATGCAAATGTACTAAAACAACATTGATATCGCTAGCCATAGTTTCGTCAGGAGCGTCTGACGAACACACTTACATCTGTTAGCGATGCAGCAAGAGAACAGGGGAGCTAGCGCGGTCAAAGGAGTCCACCCCACTCGCGCAATGCATAAAGAATGGATTTAAGAAACATGAACCGGCAGCACATGCCTCAACCATAGGGGTTTGACAAAGTGTCTCTGCCAGAGTTGGGTTTGAATTGATCGGGACATAAGTTGGAGGTATAGCACTACGCATTAAAGTTAGGACATTGATACAAGCTGAAAACCTTGTGTAGTAAACTTTTGCCTCTTGCCTCTTGCCTCTTGCCTTGCGCGTAGCGCTATAAGACTCATATTAATGACCAAAATGGCAAGCAGTTCTCAGAAAGAGGATTTACAATGAACTATCAGGTTTCTATGAGTATGAGCGTGCAACTGTGATTCCCTATGACTTTCTAAAAGCGATCGCAAATGAACACGGTGTATCTAAAGCCGAGCTGGAGGTTGTGGCTTTGGCGATGGAGGGTCAATCGACAAACGCGATCGCAAAAATCCTCGACATTAGTGAACATGCAGTGCGCAAAAGACTCAGCGAGGTCTACAAAAAGTTTCCTATATCGGGGACAGGGCCTGTAAAGCTAACCAAACTGCAACAGCTGCTGGTCAATCGCTATCAGAGTGATCTAGAAACCCAGGATATCTCCTCTAACTGCAGAAGCTATACCCCTATTTCTACTGTCCAATCCTCAAACCCCAAGCAGATGGATTGGGGTGAGGCACCAGATGTTTCTGTTTTCTATGGTCGTACTGAAGAACTACGCCAGTTAGAAACATGGATTGTTAAAGATCGTTGCCGATTGGTGGCACTACAGGGTATGGCAGGGATTGGTAAAACCACCTTGTCAGTGAAGCTGGCTAAACAAATTCAGGATCAGTTCAATTATGTGGTATGGCGTTCCTTACGTCAGGCACCCCGGTTAGAGGATATCCTAGCAGCACTGCTCCAATCTTTATCTGGGCCCCTAGAAACTGTAGGATATGAAACAGCAGGAGGGTTAAACCCACTCCCTAGTCCTAAAACTGCCAAGGAGCTTATCTCCCAACTAATTGAGTACTGCCGCCAACACCGCTGTTTGATAGTCCTCAACGGTGCCGAATCTATTCTACAGATTGGTACACTTGCGGGCATCTACCGAGAAGGGTACGAAGGCTATGGAGAATTCATCAGACGGTGGGGAGAAGAACCCCATGAAAGCTGTTTGTTGATTACCAGTCAGGAGAAACTCAGCGAAATTTCGTTACAAGAAGGAGAGACTTCACCCGTTCGTTCCTTAAAACTTGAAGGTTTAGGAGAAGCCGCTCAGTATATTTTGCAGGAAAAAGGATTGTCTGGGCAGAAAAACTGGGACTATTTAATTCATGGGTATCGTGGTAATCCCTTGATGTTAAAACTTGTTGCCATAACCATCAAAGAAGTTTTTGATGGCAGTGTGACTGATTTTTTGGCAACTACCCTATTTACTCATGACGTTAGTGACTTTATCGAAGAAATCTTAGATAGGTTATCAGATTTGGAACATAAAATTATATATACCATGGCTAATCACAAAGAACCTGTAATGCTAACTCAATTACAGGATGAATTACTGGAGATATCGCCTCAGGAATTACTCAGGGCTCTAGCCTCCCTCAGACAGCGATCCCTAGTGGAAAAATATGAAGGCGGATTCACCTTGCCTCCTGCAGTCATGGAAGTTACTAACCAATTAATTGCTGAGCGAGAATAGTCATAATATCCCACTTTACTAATTTTTTTTTTAACTATTAATAGTTTAATTTTATAACTGGGTGATATCGATTCCAGTTAATCAATTCCTATTCAAGGAAGTCGTTAATTGTAAAATGTTAATGGTCTACGGTCAATTAACATTTTACAATTAACAACAATTAACAATTCACAAACAACCAAGAATGATAAGTATTAAATTGGACATGATATGACTCAAAAGGGTTTCTAGGCTTTAAATACAATAGCTGGATCAATACGAGTCACCTTTTGGATAGCGAACAAACCCGAAGTTACACACATTACCACAGTTATACCAAAAACACCTGTTGCAGATATTGGCGTGATCAAAAGGATAATTCCTTTTGATTTAACCCACACACTCAACCCCCAGCAAAGGAGCATACCAGGCACATAACCAAGAACAGCCATCCACAAGGCTTGTTCGACAATAACACTATAAATAAAGCGATCTGGTGCGCCCATTGCTTTTAGGGTACCAAACTCTTTGATATGGTCAGAAACTGAGGCGTAGAGAATCTGAGTGACAACTACCATGCCAACAATCACTCCCACAGCAGCACCTAGACCCAATACAAAACCAAGACCTGTTCGCACCTGCCAGTAATTTCGGGTCCTGCGTGCCATTTCAACCTTTGTATAAGCACGAGTCCCGGGTAAAGCAACTTCTAAATTCTGTTTGAGTTGCTCAAGATCCTGACCTACTTTAGCCTTTACCATGATATAGGTAATGGGGTCTGTCAGGGTCAAAGGTGTAGGTTCAGGAATCTCCGACTCATCAGACTTATTCAAAGACTTTGACTTTTCGTAAATAGTGGTACACTGCAAATTATCTGAAGATTCTACAGTGCAGTTAAGCTTAGAGGTATAGCTTGTGTTGATATAGGTATTGGCATTTTCTAAGGAAGCAAATACAAATGGGCTAGCTACAAGGGATTGACTCTCTGTGGTTAGGCCGACCAAGCGAGCAGGCAAGAAGTTAACCGTAGCAGTATCACCGATATCTGTCACATTGAGCGTCGGTAATCTGCTTTGATCCACCATAACCGTGTAAGGCGCCTTAAGGGTCTTCAGTCTACCCCGAGTGATTTTTCCGGGTTGGAACAGTGTTCCCCCTAGGTCAAATCCAATCAACTTCACAGGACTGGTATCTCCCTTAAGAGGACGCCATCGACCTGGCCCCATGAGTAGTGCTTCTGCTCGCTCCACACCTTTGACTCGTTGAGCTTGATCCAGCTGATTCTTTAAAAGTGGCTCGGTTAGCTCAAACTGAACCATTCGCTCAGAACTTACCCATATATCTGCCTCCGACCCCTCAATCAGAAGAACTGTAGAGCGAGTGAACCCGTTGAGTAGACCAGTTTGAATGGTGACTAGGCTAACGGCAAACATAATTCCTGCTTGAGCGACCAGAAAGCGAGGGATGTCTGCCCAGAGGTTTTTGCGAGCAATAGAGACCATAGGAGATCATGCCGAGAGAACTGTTAAGTAATATAACGTCCGAGAGGTTATAAATTTTAAGGTGTGGGTTTTTGGTAATTGTTATTTCTCCCAACCTTGGTACGAAGAAGGCCTGATCGCAAGCGTCAGCGACGACAACTAGTCTATGGGCTGACTCTGTTGATTGAAAAAGCTTTTAGAACTGAATAGGGCAAGGGTTTCAGAGCTGTAGCCCGTCCTTGGTGAATGCTTACAGTCAACCTCATAAAGTCAGTGTAGCTCATAGACTTTTAATTAACTAACATTAACGAACCAGTAAATTTTTGTAAATCCCTGCCAAGATGGCAACATGGCTCAGTGGCAAGAGTGATACATTTCAGTAGTTTTCTGGCATAGAAGGTCATAAATAATCAAAAACTTCCTTCAATGCGTAAATACCCCATAGTCTATCTCTTGTAATTTGTGTAAACTCACGGATACGTCAACCTTATAAAATTCTGTAGCATTGAGCTAGCAGTTACCTGATCAATCATATTTTACTTGTGCATCTCGGTGAAAGTCTTTAACTGTTCCCGGTGTTTTTTCTTGCCTATGGTTAAGAAAGTCTCACGCCAATCGGCAAATCCCATCCGGTAATGGCAGCACTAGGACTTCGGAGTTTTGCTGACAACGGCAATCAGGTAAACCAAAGGCAATGATGGCGATAGAACAAAATTATCCTCTAATTCCAATCAAAGAGTTTACTTCCGTCAAACAAGCAGGGTTGTTTGAAATTTTAAAGCAGCCTCGGTTTAGCGGTCAACTCATTCTAAGTGATCCTAGTAAACAAGAATGGATATTTCACATTTATATGGGTCGCCTGATGTACGCTACTGGAGGGACTCATCCAGTGAGACGGTGGCGTAGAAACTTACTCATTCACTGTCCTCAGACATCTGCTCAGCTTTCATCACTCCAAGACGATCTAGCTAATACCAATTGGGAAGATGTCAATGTCTGTTGGGACTATCATTTGCTATGCCTATGGGTAGATCTGCACAAGGTGACCCGTGATCAAGCCGTCAAAATGATTCAGTCTGTCATGGTAGAAATACTTTTTGATGTTACCCAAGGCATGCAGATCACCTATCAAATCAAACCAGATTCCTCATCATCATTATCATCATTATTTAAACCACTGGTCTTGATTGACGCAGAGCAAGTCATCCATGACGCTGATCAAGTTTGGGAAGCTTGGCAAAGTGCTCGTGTGGCAGACCGCTGCCCTAATCGGGCACCAATAATCAGGCAGCCCGAGCAACTTAGAGTTAAAACATCCCCTCAGGCTTACCAAACTATGACCAAGCTGTTGAATGGGCAATATACCCTACGAGACTTGGCCATACTAATGAAACGGGATACTAGGGCAGTTACTCTCTCGATTCTACCTCACCTGCAATCAGGATTAGTGGAACTGATAGAGATTCCGGATTTACCTGCTCCAGTTTCACTACCTCCGAACGAAACATCGGTAAAAACTGTTCCTGAGCAAAAACCTTTGATTGCCTGTGTGGATGATAGTCCCCTGATCTGCCAAAGCATGGAAAAAATTCTTACCTCAGAAGGCTATCGCTTTGTGGCTATTAATGATGCACTTAGGGCGATCGCTACTTTGTTAGCTACTAAGCCAGATTTGATATTTTTAGATTTGGTCATGCCAAATGCTAATGGTTATGAAATTTGTGGTCAATTGCGTAAGCTCTCCTTTTTCCGCAATACTCCGATCGTAATTTTAACGGGTAACGACGGCATTATCGACCGTGTGAGAGCTAAGATGGTTGGCTCCTCAGATTTCATGAGTAAACCCATCAATCCTGAAGAAGTATTGAGAGTTATCATTAAACATCTTAAACAAATTATTTAGAATTTACTAGATAGCCGAAATTTAAGTATTTAAAAAAAAACGTTTAAACACTTGCTTATCTGCTTATAATTTTATAGTTATTTAAAAAATCGTAGAAAAATGGTTACCGCATTAATTGTTGAAGATTCATTAACAGATCTAGAAATCTTCAGAGGTTATCTCAAGCAAAATGGGTTTAATGTATTAACTGCCAATAATGGCTCAGAAGCCCTAGAAAAAATTAGCAGTAATCAGCTAGATTTGATTGTGCTTGATGTTGTCCTTCCGGATCGCAGTGGTTTTGAAATTTGTCGAACCCTTAAAAATGAAGCTAAGACAAGCCAAATACCTGTGATAATCTGCTCCACCAAAGATACTGAAATGGATAAATTTTGGGCTTTGAAGCAGGGAGCAGATGCTTACCTATATAAGCCTGTTGATCACGCAGAACTCCTAAAAATCATTAAACAACTGGTCAAGGGCTAAATCTCAGATATAAAAAAACAGAGATCATCATGGTGTCCAAGTTTGTCCCAGCTTCAGCTTCCCCATCATCAGCGACTGAAACGGCTGCGAATGAAATTAGACAGCAGTTTCTCCGGTTTCATCTAGTACCTGATACTACTGCTTTAATGCCAATTAATCAGCTGACTGAAGTGCTGACTATTGGTGTTGGTCAAATTATTCCAATTGCCCATATGCCACCTTGGGTCATGGGTGTTTACAACTGGCGGGGTGAAGTTCTTTGGATGGTCGATCTTGGACACATTGTGGGATTAACTCCTTGGCATCAGCAACCGGTAAACACATCACACTACACCTCCTTAGTGTTGCATATCCAGTCTCATGATCCTAAGTCCATTAAATACAACCAAATGCTAGGGTTGGTTGTCAACCGGGTAGAGGACATTGAATGGTGCAATCCCGATTTGATTCAACCTCTGCCATCATCAAGCATGAATCCAGAATTGGCAAAGTTTTTACAGGGATATTGGCTAAAACATGGTGGGGAAATGCTAGTAGTTTTTGATGGCCAACTAATTTTTGATACCAAGTTTTAATTATACTATTCAGGGACGGTAACCTGAACCTATTATTTCATAATCAATTATCAAAAATAATTATCGATAATTAGTAGTTAATTAATTATAAGATTAATTTTCAAAAACGGAGATAAAAACTAAGTGTTGCATCATGAAAAAAGAAACGAATAACTTGAATTTAAATGGCAATAATAGTGAGATTGTAAAAACAAAAAATGCGCTGGTTAAAACACTCTTGCCTGATTCAACTATTTCTAACGTTAACTTGCGGGTTGTTCAAGAGTTAACAGAAGCTGAGACCGAAGTCACTCATTGGGCAGACCAAGATATCAATGCAGGAGATCAGCTCCTGGAAGTGCTCAAAACTCAAAAAAAAAATCAGAGGAATAAAAATACTCTCAGCCGCCAGTTGTTGACAACGATTATGCCAACGGTATTGATTCCTCTGACTCTGGCTAGCCTAGTAAGTTACAGAATTGTTCACGAGCATGACAAAGAGCGAAATAAATTACAGCAGCAGGAGCAAGCTCTAATTGCTGGTGAAGCAGCTAGCCAACTGATTAAGGATACCTTTACCGTACCAACCTTATTAGCTAGTAATCCCTTAGTCATCAATGCAGCTCATGCTGGTAGCAAAACCGCAGAACAGCAACAACTTCAGAAACTGGCTATTGACGAGATTGAATTGCGTTTTCAAAACACAAAGCTCCTCCAACCCAATCCACAACTCAATCGTTACTTAAAGAGAATCGTTAAGGATTTAGGTCTAGGGGAATTATTTGTCACTGACCGCTATGGGTACAACATTGCTTATAGTAATCCCACCTCTGACTTTGTGCAAAGGGATGAAGACTGGTGGCAACAAGCAAAGCGTCAAGGGCGTTGGGTCAGTGAACTGGACTTTGATGATTCAGCTAATGTCTTTGGTTTTGATCTTGCTCAGGCCATCAAGGATCCTCAATCAGGAGAATTTCTTGGGGTGATTAAAGCTGTGCTACCCATGAATCAATTAGAGCAACTGTTCCCTTATCTAGAACATATCGGATTGATGGGTTCCCAACAAGTGCAGCTGATAGACACTAGCCAAGGCATGGTAATTAGTACCCTCACCCCTGAAGGTAGTCTGGATGAGGAAAATATCATTGGGGGTGAAGCGATTTGGGAAATTGCTAAGTTTTTAGTCAACACACCGACCCAGCTAAGTATTAATACGAAGCAAGACTTCAATCGCTTTAAAACTCAGTATTCACTAAGGGAAGCAAGACTTTCGAGCTATACGGATAAAACGGGAACGCAGGTAAAAATTGTTTACTTCCTCTATAAAAATAAGTTCTATACCATTGTGACTAACCCACACACGGATTGGGTATCCGTTGCTTCTGTGGACAAATCAGAACAGCAAAACGCTGGTAATGAGTTAATTGTAGCGTTTCTCTTCATAGCCCTAGGCTTGGGAGCAGTTACTCTGGTGGTTGTTCTGCTTCTATCCCGCCGCCTATCTACTCCTCTGAGTCAATTGTCTGATACAGCCAAGGAGGTGGCTGCGGGTAATTTAGATGCGATTGCTCAAGCAAGTGGTACCGCAGAAACCCAAACCTTGGCTCACACCTTTAATAACCTAGTAGCCCGGATTAAACTTCTGGTACAAGACCAAAGCCTTGAGGCTAAGCGTGCTAAGCAACTGAAAGACATTACGATTCAGCTAACTCAAGCCCTTGACCTCCAAGAGATCCTGGATATGGTAGTCCAAGGGAGCCGACAAGGACTGGATGCGGATCGAGTGGTTGTCTATCGCTTTGACCCTAATTGGAAAGGTACTGTCATTGCTGAATCGGTGGCTGCGGGTTGGCCCCAGGCTCTCGGTGCGGAAATTGCTGACCCTTGTTTTGCAAAGGATTACGTGGATAAGTACATCCAAGGTCGAGTGAAGGCAACAAGCAATATTTATGAAGCTGGTCTGACCCCGTGTTACCTGAAGCAGTTAGAACCCTTTGCGGTCAAAGCCAATTTAGTTACCCCGATTGTGGTTGAAGGGGAACTCTTGGGCTTATTAATTGCTCACCAATGCAGTGAACCTCGAGCCTGGCAAGCTTCGGAAATCGATTTCTTAACCCAAGTAGCTAACCAAGTGGGACTAACCCTTGACCGGATCAACCTCTTAGAACGGCAAAAAATTGCTGAAACCGAGCAACGGACTGCTAAAGAGCAGCTTCAAAAACGAGCACTGGAATTGCTGATGGAAGTAGACCCAGTTAGTAAAGGAGACCTCTCGATCCGTGCCCGTGTAACCGCCGATGAATTGGGAACTGTTGCTGACTCTTACAACGCTACCATTGAAAGCTTGCGGAAACTTGTGGTGCAAGTGCAACAGGCAACGAAGCAAGTTACCACCACCACTACTCAAGATGAAGCAGCAATTCGAGAACTATCTACGGAAGCTTTGCGACAGTCGGAGGAAATTACTGCAGCCTTACAACGAATTCAAGACATGACCACTTCAACTCAAGCTGTGGCTGCTAGAGCCTCTGAAGCTGAAGCTGCAGTCAAACAAGCGGCTCAGACAGTCCAAACTGGGGATACTGCTATGAACCTCACTGTGGAAGGCTTTATGGCGATTCGGGAAACTGTAGGCAGCACTGCCAAGAAGGTCAAACGCCTTGGGGAATCCTCCCAAAAGATTTCTAAAGTAGTTAACCTGATTAGTAATTTTGCCGCTCAAACCAACTTGCTAGCGTTAAATGCTTCTATTGAGGCAGCTCGTGCTGGGGAAGAAGGTCGAGGCTTTGCGGTGGTTGCTGATGAAGTGCGAGCCTTAGCCCATCAATCAGCAGAAGCAACGGCAGAAATTGAAAAAATTGTGGCACAAATCCAGATGGAAACTAATGAGGTGGTAGCTGCCATGGAAGCTGGTACTGAACAAGTGGTAGGAGGAACGAAACTGGTGGATGATACCAGGCAGAGTTTGAATCAAATCACTACAGTAATGGTCAAGATTAATGAGTTGGTCGAAGCGATCGCTACGGTAACTGTTGAGCAAACTCAAACGAGCGAATCAGTGACTCAGACTATGACTAATGTGGCAGCGATCGCTAATCATACCTCCATAGAAGCGTTGCAGGTATCCCACTCGTTTAAACAACTGCTCAGAGTTGCCGAGCAACTGCAAGATAGTGTAGGCAAGTTCAAGGTGAGTTAGTGTTCTTTGTTAATTGTTAATTGTTAATTATTAATTGCCATTTTAAAAGTAACTGTGAACTCAACAAGATTGACTGGGAATTCTGTGACTGTAACTCCTGAAATTTTTCAGTCACCCCGAGTTAGGCAATGGTGGCAGCGATGTCCAAACCCTGGGTGTCTTGACAACGAGAAACTACCTATTTTTAATTAATTGGGCGTATTCCATGACTCAAATTCCTCCTCAGAATAACTCCCTTAAGGATCACAATGGTCACCAGATTGATACTCATGATATTAAATTATCAGATAAATTATTAGACAATTTATCTGATAATTTATCTGATAATGGTCATACTGGAACTCACAAAACTTTTCACCTGTCAACATCTACCCTGAAAACCAAACTGGGTAAATCACTGCTACCACTACCTAAGTTAATCCAGTCAAAGCTTGCACCACCCCAAAGACTTCCATCTTTATTTTTGAAATGGTTTTATAACCTGCCCATACAAGGGAAGCAGCTTCTAGCCTTGTTCACGTCAGAAGTGATCTCCGTGGTTGGCTTAGCAGGTGTGGGGGCTTTTTTGATTGTTACAGGAGGTCGTGCTCAGTTAATCAACCAAGCCAAATCAGAATTGGCGGTTATGGATATTATATATAATATCAAAATTAATCAGATGGGGTTTGGTTTTCGGGGACAATCTGACAATAGCGCAATTATTCAAGCGGTTCAAACCCATGCTCAAGGCAAACCCTTAACCCCTGGGTTGTTCAAAGAAGTCAAAGATATTCTCCAGCAAGAAATCCAGACTCGTCGGATTGAATATGCCACGTTGGTGGGAAAGGATCGGCGAATTCTTGTCAATGCTAATTCTGATCGAACTGGGGAGTTTTTCGATCCCAATGACTTAGTCAGTCAGGTTCTGGAAAATCCTCAGCAAATTAAAACCAGTGAACTGGTCAGCTGGTCTGAGGTTGCTCAAGAGTCTCCCTTCCTACCTGCTGGGATTGACGACCAAAACAATCTGTTGATTCGCTATACCGTGACACCGGTTAGAGCCACCGATACAGGAGCAGTTTTGGGAGTACTGGTTTCTGGGGATATTGTCAATGACAAGCTGCCTATCGTCGAGGATACCCTAAAGTCTTTTGGCGGAGGTTATAGTGCGGTATATCTACGTCAACCCGATGGTCAATTCCTCTTGGCAACTGCCTTAGACCAGGGTAAAAGTACCAATTTAGGAGAAGCTCAACCGAACGTCTTCTTGCCCGATACCCCTTTCCTGAATCAAGCGGTAACAGCTCAGGGTAATCCAATTACCAAACGCATCAAGATAGGGAGGCAAACCTATACAGTGGCTGCCAAGACGTTAAATAATTTTAATGGTAAGCCAGTTGCCCTTTTGGTAAGGGGAACCTCAGAAGCTCAACTAAACTTCCTGCTCACCGACAACCTACTGTTACAGTTGGTAGTAGTGATCTTGGCTTTGACTGCTGATATATTACTAGCTATTCTGCTAGGACGAGCCATTGCTAAACCGATCCAACAGCTACAAAACTTAGCCGAGCAATTTGCTCAAGGGTCACGTCACCTCCGAAGCAATCTGATCACTAACGATGAGATCGGTAAGCTCGCGATGACCTTTAATGAAATGGCTGACAGTGTTACCAGTCAGGAAAAGGTGGTCAGTCGAGAGGCAAATCGGGCAGAGGTCATTATTAACTTTGCTACTACCCCGATTGACAAATCTCTTGACCTCAAAGCTCTCTTCCAAGAAGCGGTGGAAAAAGCCCTCAATCAATTGAATGCTGACCGGGTAGTTATCTACCGCCTGAATCCTGATGGTAGTGGCTACATTGGATTCGAGGCAGTTCAACCCGGTTGGCCCAAAGCAGTTGACAATATGGTTAAGAAAAAAATTGAAGATGCTTGTATTCCAGAGCAGCTGATTGATGGCTACAAACATGGGCGTGTCGTTGCCACCAATAATGTCTTTGAAGCAAGTTTTCATCGTGACCACGAGAAGTTGATGGAACGATTGCAAATCAAAGCAAATTTAGTGACACCAATTGTCCACGCAGAAAGACTCTACGGTTTACTTATTGCTCATCATTGTACGGCTCCACACCAGTGGCAAGAGTCTGAAATCATTTTCCTGACGCAGTTATCTGTTCAGCTGGGCAATGTTATGGAGCGAGCCATATCCTTAGAACAAATGGAGGCAGCCCGCCAAAAAGCAGAAAATCTTGCTCAGGAACAGCGCCATATCAAAGAGGAGCTCCAAAAGCGTGCTCTAGAACTGTTGATGGAAGTAGAGCCAGTCAGTAAAGGAGACCTGACTATTCGAGCCCAGGTGACTGCTGATGAATTGGGAACCATTGCCGATTCCTACAATGCTACCATCGAAAGCTTGCGGAAACTTGTACTGCAAGTCCAACAGGCAACCAAGCAAGTCACCACCACCACTACTCAAGATGAAGCAGCAATTGCAGAGCTCTCCACAGAAGCTTTACGACAGGCGGAGGAAATTGCTAATGCTTTACAAAAAATTCATGACATGACAGTCTCAACTCGCTCTGTGGCTGCCAGTGCCTCTGAAGCCGAAGCCGCAGTCAAACAAGCAGCTCAGACGGTGGAAGCTGGGGATGCTGCTATGAACCTGACTGTGGAAGGTTTTATGGCGATTCGGGAAACTGTAGGTAGTACGGCTAAGAAGGTCAAACGTCTTGGGGAATCGTCCCAAAAGATTTCTAAGGTAGTCAACCTGATTAGTGGCTTTGCTGAGCAAACCAATATGTTAGCCCTCAATGCCGCTATTGAGGCGGCTCGTGCTGGGGAAGCCGGTCGAGGCTTTGCGGTAGTTGCTGATGAAGTACGAGCCTTGGCCCATCAATCGGCGGAGGCAACTGCGGAAATTGAAAAGCTGGTAGCGGACATTCAGGCGGAAACCAATGAGGTGGCAGCCGCTATGGAAGAGGGAACTGAGCAAGTGGTAGTTGGAACTAAACTGGTGGATGATACCAGGCAGAGTTTGAATCAAATTACTGCCGTAACGGTCAAGATCAATGAGTTGGTCAAAGCAATTGCCATCACAGCTGTTGATCAAACCCAAGCCAGCGAATCAGTGACTGAAACTATGGCTGACGTAGCAGCAATCGCGAATAGAACCTCCACAGAAGTCACCCAAGTATCTAACTCGTTCAAACAACTGCTCAAAGTGGCTGAGCAACTCCAAGATAGTGTGGGCAAGTTCAAGGTGAGCTAGCGTCATTTTAGTTATTAGTATTTTGTTAATGACCAATGACCAATGACCAATTTGCAATTTTCTCTTGACCAATGACCAATTAACAACCATGGCAACTCACTCTGAGATCCAAGACCAAGCCTATCAGTTTTTTATCGAAGAGGCACCAGAGCTGTTGCAACTGATCGAGACAGGCTTACTGAATCTCCAGCAAGAACGAACCACGGCTAAGATCCACGATTTAATGCGAGCCGCTCACTCCATCAAGGGAGGTGCTGCCAGTGTTGGGCTAGAGGCAATTAAAACCTTGGCTCATCGTCTCGAAGATATCTTCAAGGCTTTCTACAGCGAAGAGGTACAACTTGATACTGAGCTAGAAAGCTTGCTGCTCAAAGCTTATGACTGCCTCCGGAACCCCCTCATCCAGCAAATTGAGCAAGGCTATTTTGACCCAGAACAAGCCCTGGCCAGGGCTCAATCCACTTATGCCCAGATCGAAGAACGACTCGGTGATGCCCTGACACAGGTTCATAACTACATTCCTAGTTCCGGTGATTTGGGTATTGATATTGTATCCTCTATTTTTGAGGTTGATGTAGCTCAGGGACTAGAACGTCTTGCTGCTGTCTTAGCCAATCCCCAAAATTATGAGGTCGTGGGGGAATTAAAGGCACAAGCCGACGTATTTGCTGGCTTTGCTGAGTTACTGAACTTGTCTGGATTTGGAGCGATTGCCCAAACGGCTGTAGCGGCAGTAGAGCAAAATCCCCACCAAGTCTTGAAAATTATTGAACTCGCCCTAGCTGATTTTACAACAGGACGAGCTGCTGTACTAGAAGGCGATCGCACTCAAGGGGGAAATCCCTCGACTGCTTTAGTGGCTTTAACACAAGCCCCTGCCGCTCCAGCTAATGACATTACAAATAGTCTTAATACCACCTCTGAATTTGAAGATATCTTTAGTGACTTTAACCTAGGCGAAGCAACCAATGCCTTTGAAGAATTTACCTTATCCGAGCAAACCGCTACCCAACCATCCCAACTCAATCCACTAGGTGAAGAGACTTTCGAGACCTCACCCACCCTTGCCGATCAGGAAACTGAGCTAGATCAAGCCACTGAAGACTCACCATCTTGGAAGGTTACCGACTCAGCTGATTTTACTGATATTTTTAACAACTTTAACCAAGATCAACAGACCTTACTCTTTGAAGATGTTGCTCTAGCCCAGGAAACCACTGGCCAGCAGCCCCAAGTGAACCTGCCAGCTGAGGAAGTTCCTCTGACCCCACCGATTCTTGCTGATTTCAGAACTAGTGACTTGGGGCAAGTCAATCAAGACCTAACATCTGATCAATCTACGCCTTCAGAGGATCAAGTTAACCCAGTCCAAGAGGCAGAAGCATCTTTCCGAGAGGAAACCATTTCCCCCACTGCAGAAACTGTTCCACACTCGGAGCAAGACCAGCAAGACCTGAGTAACTCTAAGGCTGACCCTACCCCAGGATCTAAACCAGTAGCGAACTCGCCTAATCCATCAAGCACTGCTTCTGCTCCCCGGAAGAACTCATCCCTAGAGGTACCAAAAACCCTGGAAGCCGCAGTGGAAAAGATTGAACAAATCTTTGAAAGCCTGCCACCGCTCCAGGATATGCCTGCTTCAGATGTTCCATCACCACCAACCCTACCAGCAGCCGCATTCCTAGCCAATGAATTAGCTATCAACCAAACCACTCAATCAGCTAAATCCCAGCAAGATCAACCTACTCGATCTAATCAAGCTACTCCTAAGCCGTCAGACCATCCCAGCCAAAGTCCAACCTCTATCTCCCCTGAGAGTTCAGTCCGAGTTAACTTAAAGCGACTAGAACGGATGAACAATCAGGTCGGGGAACTGGTGATCAACCGTAATAGTATTGGCCTACAAAATGAACAATTACAAGCAGCAGTGCGGGAGCTTACCCAAAGATTTGACCTTTGTCAAACCATTGTTAGTCAATTACAAGAGTTATCTGATCAGAGTCTAGCGAGTGCCTCAAGTGCTGGATCAATGGTGTCAAATCCTAGCTTTGCCTCCCTTAGTCAGAATGAGTGGAATCAACAAGGGACGAATTCTTTTGGTGAGCAAAACTCACCCCAGCAATCGGTAACGTGGTCAGGGGAAAAGAGCCTAGAAAGTGAGTCAGACCCATTGAACAAACCCCTGTTTGATTCCTTGGAAATGGATAGCTATAGCAACGTCCATTCTTTGATCCAAGGACTACAAGAAGAAATGATGCTGCTTAAGGAAGCCGTGGGGGATATAACCCTATTTGCTCAGCAGTCTGATCAGACCTTGGAACAACAGCGGCAAATGCTTTCTCAGCTACGAGACGAGCTGATGTGGGCGCGGATGTTGCCTCTGGGTCAAGTACTCAACCGCTTTCCCCGGGCTTTACGGGATCTTTCTACCCAACACCACAAGCCAGCCAAACTCAAGCTTAGTGGTACAGGGGTTTTGGTGGATAGAGCAGTCCTGGAAAAACTTTATGACCCCTTACTACACTTACTCCGCAATGCTTTTGATCATGGCATTGAATCCCCTCAAATTCGGCGGAAACGAGGTAAAGCAGAGGAAGGGAAAATTGAAATTCGAGCTTACCATAAAGGCAATCAAACCATCATTCAAGTCAAGGATGACGGTGAAGGTCTCAATATTGAACGCATTCGTAACCAAGTATTGGCCAAGGGATTGTTGTCAGCCAAACAAATTGCTAAAGCTCCCCCATCCCGACTGTTAAAGATGATTTTTGAGCCAGGATTTTCCACCGCAGCTAAGGTCAGTGATCTGTCTGGTAGGGGAGTAGGTTTAGATGTAGTACGCTCTCAAATTCGAGCTCTCAAAGGTAAAATCTCTGTCACCTCATCCCCAGGTAAGGGTACAACCTTTACCCTACGGCTGCCGTTAACTCTAACCATTGCTAAATTACTAATTGCTACAGTCGGTCCAATTGTTATCGCTTTACCGTCAGACAGTATTGAAGAAATTGTGGTTCCCAAGGGGGATCAGATCCAAAAATCTGGGACAAAACGGTTTTTGCTCTGGCGCGGACAAATGGTTCCCACTTATACCATGTCTGATCTTTTGGAATATAACTGTCCAGTCAGGGAAACCACTCCTAGCAAAGCTTTAGTTTATGTTCCGACCCCTGAAGATTGGGCGTTACCTATGGTAGTAATGCGTCGAGACCACCAGGCTTTTGCCTTAGAAATCGATCGCGTGATCACAGAGCAAGAGCTAGTGATTAAACCCTTTGGCAAAGTGCTTGCGGCTCCCAGTTATACCTATGGTTGTACCATCTTGGGGGATGGTAGTTTAATTCCGGTAATAGATGGTAACACCCTGCTAGAGCAATTTTTAGCTCAAAGCCATGAAGAGACTAAACCGAGAAGCTTGTCTCATATACTCGAAGCTACCACTAAGAAAAAGTCATCGGTTAACCGGACTCAAACTCCTGCTAAAACTGCTCCAGTTCCGACAATTTTAATTGTGGATGATTCGACAGGTTTACGACGAACCTTGGCTATGAGCTTGCAAAAAGCAGGTTACCGAGTGTTACAGGCTCGGGATGGACACGAAGCCTTGGAACAATTGCGGCAAAGTTCAAAAGTGCAGATGATAATTTGTGATATTGAAATGCCGAATATGAACGGTTTTGAGTTTCTTGGTCAACGTCGCCAAGACCATCAGTTATCAAAAATTCCTATAGCAATGCTTACCTCCCGTAGCAGTGAAAAACATCAGCGTTTGGCAATGCAGTTGGGTGCTAACGCTTACTTTACTAAACCTTATATTGAACAAGATTTTATTGGAAAAATCAAAAATATTATTGAACAAAGTAAATCTTAATTTTAATTATTAATCTATCAGTTAATGCGCTAATTTAGGCGCTAATTGAGGTGCTAATTGAGGTGCTATCAGCTATTCCTAATCAGCCTTTAGCAATTAGGAATTAGCTTCTTGAGGGGTGTCCACGACTAATCAGTTACTTGCAACCAGATCATTGAATTATCGTGAATCATGATACTTTTCATCCTAAGTATACAAACTTAGTATGGTGAGTTACTCCATTCAATTCCTCTTGCTTCCAAATCCTGAACAGAAGACTTGGAATATTTAAGACTTCATACTTTTCATAAAATAATGAATTCGAGATTATGAAAAATAACTTAATTTACTCCCAGCTTAATGATACTCATTTATCGCCAAATCATAAGGCTACATCATTCTTGAAATTAGTGGTCTTTAGAATAGACAGCATCAATTTCGCGTTTCCGATTGAGTGTGTCAACAAAGTAATTAATTACACAACTGTTTATAGCAGTGGACTTAATGATATAGGCATTGCCCATATCGATGACCACGAAATTCCTATTATCGACTTGCATCGCCGGTTATTTAAATCTAGCAAAATCAGCACTTCTAACCCAGCACGTTTCCTGCTGATTGCTCAAAATACAATGGGTGAAGGATTTGGTATCCCTGTACTCAAAACACCGAATTTGATCGAGGTTTCCGTGAGTGATATTCGTACCCTACCAGAGTCTTTTCGTCAAGCTGATACCCTAGGAATTGCTAGTCATGTGGCAGTGATTCCCCAAGAAAATTTATCTTTGACAGTCTTTTTGCTAGATGTTAATCAATTGCTGCCTTGGGTTTCTCAAAGCGCGAAAAGGGGTTAAGCATTGAGCAATCAGCAATCAGCTATCTTTGCCCCTAGCTTGATGGGATGGGAATATTCCCAGTCGAGAAGATTTATGTTACAATTGAAATTAGGTAGTAGCTATCTGCCAGAATTAAGGGTTAGGAGGGAAGTCCCGCGCTCTATCAGTGCTTGGTGAGCGTTGTATGGGAGAGCCTTTTTCTGGGAATTGTGCCAAGAAGTTGCTAGCATCAAAAACGCGCTTTGACGATAACCAAGTCAAAAAACTTTGTTGGCAAAAAAACAACCAAGCAGAATCATCGGTCTTAGAAATTAGGACTGCTGCTGACGGCAGGAATATAAGACCTGGGTTTGGGCAACTAAAATTTAGGAAATTCCTTGTGAAGTCCGAATCCATTGCTGTAGCGTAAGCTCAGGCTATTGTAGTTCACCGGTGTAGCTTCCACCTACGCTTTTATCTACGATCCTTAGCACTATAAGGCATAAGGGTGAAGTAGAAGCAGTCGGAACAAGTATCCGACAAAACGCATCTAGAGATAAGATGTAGCATAGTAAGTCTTATCTCTAGCAGTAGGACTTATGGCGAGTCCGTCTGATGTGAAACAAAACGTTTTTGTTCAGTGTAGCTCGCCGGTTCGCCGATCAACCTGTCACAATCCCCTAGCTTTAGCGATGGGGAGTCGTCAATTTCCAGCAGTACGACCTAAGAGTATAGTCAAAGGGTGCTGCTAAAGTTTAATATATGGTGTTTCCCAAAAAACTGATTAAGGGCGGCTCTAAAGTATCTAAAGTTATAGATTTACCTAAATATGGTTTACGCTCCATTCTTGCTAAAGGGGTGCAGATGGACTTCCAGTCAGGACAAAACCGTGTTCCAGTCCTCAAAGGAATAGACTGGGAAGTCAAACGTGGTGATATCCAACTTTTAATGGGACCGTCTGGCTCTGGCAAGACTACCCTTTTGTCAATCTTGGCGGGATTACTGACCCCGACACTGGGAAAAGTCTATTTACTGGGTCAAGAAATTACCGGTATGTCTAGAACTAACCTGGCAGAGTTTCGACGGGAACACATTGGCTTTATTTTCCAACACTTCAACCTATTTCCGGCACTGACAGCAGCAGAAAATGTGGAAGTTGTGCTAAACATTAAGGGAATTCAGGGGGTCAATGCTCGACAGCAGGCAAAAACCTTATTAGAGCAGGTTGGTTTAGAGGGGAAAGGACATCTTAGACCGAGTGACTTGTCAGGGGGACAGAAGCAACGGGTAGCGATCGCACGGGCTTTAGCTAAAGAGCCACCCCTAATTATGGCAGATGAGCCAACAGCAGCCTTGGATTCTCACAGTGGTCATACAGTGATTGAGTTGCTGCGTCGTCTGGCTAAGGAAAAAGGTTGCACAGTGCTGATGGTAACTCACGATCCTCGTATTATCGATGTCGCTGACCAAGTGTCTTATATGGAAGATGGAATGTTGAAGGTTGATGGTTGATGGTTGAACGCGCACGCGTGGCCGTTCGCGCAGCGTGGCCTACGGCCTTAAGGCCAGGGTTGAACGCGCACGCGTGGCCAAAGGCCAGGGTTTATAGGTGACAGTTGATAGGTGAAAGTTGACGGGTGAGGGGTGAGTGTTAATGGTTCACCCTCAGCATCTTAGTTTTATTTGTACCTACCTAATTATGATGTGAATGGGCAATTTGCCAACACAACAAGTTACTGTTCACTCTAGGCATCATAATCATGTTCATGGTAGATTTCTGGCTAGCTATAGGGGTTTTGGGACTGGGTTCTATTCTTTGGGTAGAACTGGTGCGAGACTTCTATCACCTCCTGTCCCATCACTGGACACCCCTGTATCGCTTGCATGTGTGGCATCATCGGGTCTTCCGTCAGGATTTAACTGCTGTCAGTGATACCATTTATCGACAGGCGCACTGGCGTAATGATGTACCAGAAGCCTTGGTCATGCTAATATTAGGCTTGGTGCTATGGTGGTTGGCTTATACCTGGACACCAAATATGCATTGGGCAGCTTTGGCTGGTTCTGTGTACAGTATGGTATTTCTATTTGGTGCGATCGCTCGTGGCTATGGCATCAAGGGAGCCGATAAGTTGACTGATATGACCCACCTTCCGGGTCCATTCCTATATCCTCCTTCCCCTTGGATGGTAAATCGCAGCTACCATTGGCGACATCACTTTGATAACCAAAAGGCTTACTATGGCGGCACATTGACTTTAGTAGACAAACTGATGGGGACAGCACTATCGCTCCAAGGAAAAACTATTGCAGTGACGGGAGCATCGGGAACTCTGGGACAGTCACTGTTGTACCATCTCCAGCAACGGGGAGCAAAAGTGATTGCTCTGACCTCTAAAGAACAAACTGTTAGTTTAAGTGTCAATGGTGAAAGCTTGCCAGTAAAAACCTTGACTTGGCAAGTGAGTAAAGAGTCTGAACTAGCCCCACATTTTGAAAATGTGGATATTCTAATTCTCAATCACGGCATTAATGTTCATCAAGAACGGACAGCCGATGCGATCGCAAAATCCTACGAGGTCAACACATTATCAAGTTGGCGGTTGCTAGAGATGTTTTTATCCACGGTTCGGACGAACCAAGATATTGCTCGCAAGGAAGTTTGGGTTAATACTTCCGAAGCAGAAGTTAATCCAGCGTTTAGTCCTTTGTATGAACTGAGCAAACGTACCCTAGGAGACCTAGTTACCCTGCGTCGTCTAGATGCTCCTTGTGTAGTACGTAAAGTAATCCTCGGACCATTTAAAAGTAATCTCAATCCATTTGGGGTCATGTCAGGGGATTGGGTAGCCCAGCAAATCCTTAATCTAGCCACTCGTGATGTGCGTAACATCATTGTGACGATTAATCCCATAACCTATTTAGCGTTTCCAGTCAAGGAATTTTTTGTCAGCCTATACTATAGGCTGTTTAGTCGTTAGTCCTTAGCAACTTGCCTTAATTATTAGTTAGTAATTAGTAGCACTAATTACTAAGGGTGGCGTAGCCAAAGGTGACGTTGAATTTACGGCACCAAATCACTACAGAGCTAAAGTCTTCTGGATTAACATCAGCAGGGATACGGTACCGTTGAGTGCCACTGACCTGCTCGAGACGACCAAGACTTTGATAATTTTCCTTACTGTAGGATTTGGGTACAGTTTGGCGGTGCAACAGCACCATTAAATCGGGTCCGTTATCGGTCTTAAAGGTTTCGTCAAACTTTAGGTAACGTTGTCCATTGTCTGTGACTAAACTTACCATGCCTTGAGTAGAATGGGCTGCTGTTACAAAATTTCCTGATCTACTTGTTGCCTGTGCCAGTGTTGCAGTTGGTTTAGCAGCTGGAGCACTGGACACATCAATCTTGGTTGTCGTAGAGGTAGAGGTAGAGGGTTTTGCCTGAACAGTACTCTGATTCCCAGGTACTCCTGCTACACAACCTACGCTTAAAAAGGCAGTAGCACCAAAGATGGCTAAATAGTGAAGTTTCATCAGATTATCTATCTCGTGGAAACATTACTCTATTTGCTATTATGTCTAGTCTTCGGTGGCATTAGCCTGAGTTTTTGTTAAAAAATTTAGTGAATACTTCTCAAGTCTAGCTCAGAAAAAATTTTATTGATTAAAATATCCCGAAATCGGCAAGTTAAGTAAATTTTAATATTTGCCTCAGCTTAGATTAATCTCTTATCAATATCATCTAGATTATTCCCATACTATTTTAGTAGTTTGGTTGAGTTTAAACTAACAAGTTATGATACAGCAATTGGTGTAATGGTGTTGCCCAATTCAAGGGGCAAATAATTGCTATAACCTTTATACTAACAAGCTTTAGAATACTAGCACGCTTTTTAATTTGCTATTACTTATTCCCTGCCCACAGCGCTATACCTGTTTTTAGACATGACAGTTCCCAAAGTGAGCTACTCAAACTCTAGGTGTTCTTCTAACAAACCAGTTTTTAGGTTACGAGCCGCAACGGTCGTGATGCTGATTCTAGTTAGTAGTTTTAGTGCGATCGCTCTAGCTTGGTTGACTGGTCAGGGGCAGATTATACAGCTATTTGCTCAGCTGCATGTCTGGCAAAGAAACCCACCGATGTGGCTGGAAGCACCAATGGTGACTCAGCACCACTACTTATTGCTACCAACAGTTATTTTAATGGTAGTTGTCCTGGGGGTAACGAAACTCTCTCCCCGTCCTCGAACTTGGTCTAGAAATTTAGTGGTGGGGATTTTGCTAGCACTCTTGGCACGATATCTGCTCTGGCGAATCTTCTCTACCCTCAATTTAGTGGATCCCCTTAATGGTGTCTTTAGCCTAGGATTATTTTTACTGGAAATGTTGTTGCTAACCAGCAGTATTATCCAGCTATTTTTAATGTTAAGGGTCAAAAACCGTAGCGCTCAGGCTTCCCAGTTATCATTAGATGTTATTTCAGGAAGGTTTAATCCTTCTGTGGATATCTTAATCCCAACCTATAATGAACCCTGTTTTATTCTAAAGCGAACAATTATGGGTTGTCAAGGGATAGATTATGATAACAAAAAGGTTTATTTACTAGATGATACCAAACGTCAAAATGTCAAACAACTAGCTGCTGAATTGGGGTGTAACTATATAACTCGTCCAGATAATTCCTATGCCAAAGCAGGAAACTTAAACCATGCTATTCCAAAGACATCAGGGGATTTGATTGTATTCTTTGATGCGGATTTTGTCCCAACTAAAAATTTTCTGACTCGCACCGTAGGTTTTTTTAAAAATAGTAATGTGGGATTAGTCCAAACTCCTCAAAGCTTTTATAATCCTGACCCGATTGCCTACAATTTAGGTTTAGAAGATGTGCTATTGCCAGAAGAAGAGGTATTTTATCGGCAAGTTCAGCCCATCCGCGATGGTGCTGGCGGTGTGGTTTGTGCCGGAACTTCCTTTGTTGTTAAACGTGATATCATAGAAGCAGCTGGTGGTTTTGTAACCGATTCTTTGACTGAAGATTACTTTACTGGTATTCGGATAGCAGCGATGGGTTACCAGGTTATTTATTTAGATGAAAAACTTAGTGCTGGTTTAGCCGCAGAAAATATTGCTGCCCATGTAGCTCAACGATTGCGGTGGGCTCAAGGAACATTACAGGCATTTTTTATTGATGCCAACCCTCTAACTATTCCGGGGTTAAAACCGATCCAAAGGCTAGCCCATTTAGATGGATTACTAAATTGGTTTACCGGTTTATCTCGCTTCGGATTCTTGTTAATGCCCCTAGCTTATTCCTTTCTAGGGGTGATTCCCTTACAAGCAACCCCTGGTGAATTGTTGTATTTCTTGCTACCTTATTATCTGATACAGCTCACAGTTTTTTCTTGGTTAAACCTCCGTTCCCGGTCAGGGTTGTTGTCGGATATTTACTCATTGCCTTGGTGTGTTCCTATCAGCTTGACAGTTATACAAGTCATGCTCAATCCTTTTGGGAAAGGATTTAAGGTAACACCCAAAGGAGTAAAACGCGATCGCTTTGTGTTTAACTCGAAGTTGGGATTGCCTTTGATTATCCTATTTATCGCGACAGCAGTTAGCCTATGGCAAAATTTGAGTACTTCTGTGATGTATTGGGGGAGTGGGATATCAGCTACTGACGCTCAGATGATTCAAGGTCTGAGTCTAGGTTGGATTTGGAGTATCTATAACCTGATCATGTTGGGTATTGCTTTATTGATTGTAGTGGATGTTCCCAATCCGGACCTTTACCAGTGGTTCAAGTTGCGCCGAGTGGTGCGGCTTGAGATCGGAAATCGCACTGTCTGGGGTATGACCACCAAGATTTCAGAAATTGGTGCTCAAGTGGCCTTGACGGAGGTGGCTGATTTAGGATTAGATACCGGAAACACTGCCAGTGAACCGTTGCCAGTGGAACTAGAGATGATCGAAGAAAAGCTACAGTTGTCAGGAGTAGTTACTGAAATTGACAACAGTGGTGAGGAAGCTAGTCTACGGATTATGTTTGACCCATTAACTCTCCAACAGCATCGCACTTTGGTAGAGATGCTCTTTTGCCGTCCGGGTCGATGGCAGCGACGGGAAAGTCCATCAGAAATGCGATCGCTTTTACTGTTGTTTAGGATTTTGCTGAAACCCCGAGTACTATTTGATCGCCAGGGTAGGAGTTGAGAAACTCTCAAGAGTTTACCAGTGCCTGTCTATCACAATTCTGGCGGGGTGACAATAGTAGCTAGAAGAATAGTAGCTAGAAACCAGACATAATCTATTGATCTTGCAGGGTGGTGCGATCGCGCTGCAGAGCTGTTGCAATATTGGTCAATGGTCCTAGAGTCACAATGGTCAAGTCGCTGCCATATTCCTGGGCAGCTTTCAGCAATACATCAACAGCATCTTCTGAAGAAGGCTCCATGGTAAGTTGGGGATACTTGGGCTGCCATCAGCATTTTTGAACTGATCCAGTTCTCCCAGTCCATCGGAGCCATGAATGCCTGCAGCATTGAAGGGAGGACGCACCAGAGGTTTTTCACAGCCTTTTGCCACTAGGGGAGGCTGGTTTGGTTGAACAATGTCAATCACCCGCAACACATTATTAGCAGCTTTATGAAATCAATATTGCCAGCTAACACGGTGACTGATTTGAGCTCAATTTGTTCACAATTCAGGGCCATGACAATTGCGAGGGCATCATCAGTACCCCCATCACTACCCCCATCAGTATCGATAAATGGGACGGGCTTGGGAATTAAGCATTGTGTTCTCCTTACATTGCTAACGATGCCAGCTCATCCATCGACACCATACCATCTTTATCCACATCCAACACCTCAAACATCAGGCTGATTAATCCTTTATGAGTGCGGCCTGTCCGTTCTGCCAATGCTGCCTGTAGTTCTGCGGGGGAAATATAGCCATCCTGATTTTGATCGAGAAAGGCAAAGGCATTTTTGACACCCTGTTTCAGCTCTTCTGTGGTGATTTCTCCATCGCCATCAGCGTCCCATTCCTCATAATCAACCAGGACTCTCCAAGCATCTTTCATGCAGCTTTCCACGATCAGGTTTTGGCCTGGAAGACATTGCTCCAAAGGCGGAGCACCACCGTTTGCGTTGACATAATCTACCAACGGTTTGATTTTATCGAGCCCCCTCAACAAGAATTGGACAATACTGAGGTTGTAAATCTTTTGAGGGTCAAATGGAGCGTGGTTAATGCTGACAATTTTTAGACTCGGGTAGTCTTCAATTACTACATCAAGATCGGCATGGAGAAAATTGGATGCTTCCCGATCGGGCGTGCCGCGAGTTTCGGCGATCGCCTCTTGTAAGATGTACCCTGGCACCTGAATCAAGGCCATTTCGGTATCCAATGGCATCTCTTCCAACAAATCCCTATATGTGAACGATTCTCCCTTCTCATAGTCTCGCTTACCCCTAAAGGATCCTCCCTGGATCATAACTATATCGACATTCTTCAAGCTTTTTTTGATATAAGAACATAGGGTTGAGGCCACTTTTTCCGGTTGGAATCGCGTCCGTTTAGAGGACATGGGTTCTTTCACCTCAAAAATTTCCACATCCATCAGCGAACCTAGAAAATTTTGGGTACTTTCTACAAACTTTTGGACCTTGGGATCCGCATCAAAATGGCTGGCTGGCAACAGATGAACAGCACTATGCCACTGCTCGGAAGCATCCCACCAGACATCAACAACAACCACATTAGTAGCATCAGCACCAGCCTTAACAATCAGGCTCCGCTCAATTTTCTCAATATAAATCTCATGGTCGTGCCCCCCAACAATTACAGGAATCTTACCACTAAGTTGGTCATCTTGCTGGATCCCCGTGGCTAGTTCCCGATCTTCCGCAATGGTCTGATGGGTCAGCGGAATCAGCATGGTTGCGTCATTGGAACACTTAGACCAGGTTTCCTTTAAAGCATCAAAGATCGGTTGAATGGTTAGGTTCGTCCCTGGTCTGAAAATATCGGTATTGTTAGTGCAAAATCCAGCAAAGGCAACTCTACGAGAACCGACTTCAACAATGTCATATTTCGGTAGTGGCTGACCACTGGCATCGACAATTGGCAAGTCCAAGATGTTGCTATTTAAGCATTTCCCTTCGTAGGTTTTGAAACGCTCACCTAGGACATCCAGGCTGACATCGAATTCATGGTTGCCAAAGCAAATATAATCAATGTTGACTACCTTGAGCACGTCCAGCATGGCTTTACCGCCATCAAGGGAGGTAATTAAACAAGGAGAGAGAAAGTCCCCGCTGAGGCAGGCAATCACCACGGCATCTTCCGATGTTTCCTTCAGGGATTTAATCACTGTTTCCACGTAGGGATAATTCTTGATGTCGTAAACATCATTGATCGAAATGATTCTGAGATAGTTGCCCACCGCCTCTCGGGGTTTGGGCAGATACAATCGAGGAGTTGTCATGAGGGAAAGTAATATTTAGGAATATTTCAGGAATATTCTATAGCAAAATCGTCAACAAAGAGATCAGCAAAAATTATAATTAAAATAGTTTCTTAAGAATTACACTGATGCCAGTGACGGCGTTACTGAATACACAGATGCATCCAGAGCAGGCACCGGAACATCCCAAGACTTGAGGTTTGCTCGAGATTTAGGATTACCTTTAGTCTATAAATACTTATTTTTTTTACGTGCCTGTCCGGCTTATTCCCACCTGAGTTTTCCAAAAAAACTTAAAAAGAATTACAATTAAAATTTGGTAACTACAATAACTACATTTCCCTGGTCTAAATTTCCCGACAACTGCAGCGAAGTTTACTTTACTTACCCATTAGCAGCCGATCCATAGGATAGCAATCCGTGTAGGAATTGTGATAATTTTTGATGCCATATTCCCTACTCCCTACTCCCTACTCCCTACTCCCTACTTGCTAGATAACTAATCTAGCTGCATAAGTGATCTAACCAACTTGATCTAAAATGCAAGCAAGCTTAAGCAGCGGAAACTCATGTAAGTTGATCGCGTGAGGCCGTTGTCTATCTAAAAAACAAGACCAAGAAAAAACTTATGCCTAAATGGAGTTCTCTGGTACTAGCCACTCTAGTATTAGTTGCACCCTTGACAGCCTGTGAAGGAGGTGGGACAAGCGCTACACAAAGCCGCTTAGATATAGTCAAAAGCCGTGGCAAGCTGATTTGTGGTGTTGACGGTGGCATTCCCGGATTTAGCTTTGTGGATGGGAGCGGTAACTACTCCGGGCTAGATGTGGATGTCTGTAAAGCAGTTGCTGCTGCTTTGTTTGATGACCCAGGAGCAGTAGAGTACCGTAACCTTGACTCCACGGAGCGATTTCCCGCCGTCCGGAATGGTGAAGTGGATATGCTCTCCCGCAATACCACTTGGACTCTTAGCCGAGATAGCTCTACCAATAACTTAGAATTTGCCCCTACTACCTTTTATGATGGTCAGGGCATGATGGTGCGCAAAAACAGTGGGATTAAGACACTGAAAGATTTTAAAGGCAAATCCGTCTGTGTGGAAACTGGAACCACTACTGAGTTGAATTTAACCGATAAGATGCGGGAAGCAGGTGTTGAATTTGAGCCAGTGGTATTTCAGAAAGCAGACCCTGCTTATACTGCCTATGACGAAGAACGTTGTGACGGCATGACTTCTGATAAATCCCAACTACTGGCCAAACGTAGCACTCTGCCTAAACCTGATGATCATATACTTCTAGATGTTACCATGTCCAAGGAACCCTTGGGACCAGTAACTATTAATAATGACTCCGCTTGGTTTGATGTCGTCAAGTGGGTGACTTTCGCCTTGATTGAAGCCGAAGAGTTAGGCATTACTAAGGCGAATGTGGCACAAATGGGCAGCAGTCCTAACCCGACTGTAAAACGCTTCCTGGGTGTTGAAGGTGACTTAGGCAAAGGTCTCGGTTTAGAAAACGATTTTGCAGCACGAGTGATTAAGCACGTCGGTAACTACGGCGAAGTCTATGACCGGAACTTGGGTAAAAGTTCTCAGTTTAAACTCAATCGGGGTCTCAATGACCTCTGGACTCGTGGGGGTATTTTGTATTCTCCACCCTTCCGTTAAAGGCTTGTTAACTATTGAAGATTAAAGGTTACAGGTTGAAACTTCAAACTTTCAACCTGTAACCTTTAATCTTAAACCTTCAACCTTCAACCAACCAACCTTCAACCAACCAACCTGTAACCTGCAACCAAAACAACTAACGAATGACAAGCAATATAGGTCAAAAGCCTCCTTTGTGGCGAGATGACCGATTTTGGCGCATTGCCATACAAGTCCTATTTGTGCTGGTGGTGATTGCGGTCGTGGCATGGCTAGGCACCAACTTAAGCCGAAATATTCAGCGACAAGCGATTAAATTGGGGTTTGATTTTCTCCAAGATCAAGCCAAATTTGGTATTGGCGATACTCCCATTCCCTACAAAGCCACTGACCCCTATAGCTATGCTTTATTGATCGGACTGGCTAATTCATTGCGGGTGATGGTGTTTGGGATTATCCTGACAACTATTGTTGGTATTACCGCCGGGATAGCTAGTTTTTCTGACAATTGGCTAGTGAGTAAGCTGAGTCTGCTTTATGTGGAAATAGTGCGAAATACACCACTGCTGCTGCAATTGCTATTTTGGTACTTTGGGATTTTCTTCCAACTGCCAAAACTGTCGGAAAAAATTCAGTTACCTGGGTCGATATTTTTGAGCAAGCGGGGAATTTATATTCCTTGGCCTCCCTTCACCACCCAGCTGTTTTTGTGGTTGGTGGTTTTGCTAGTCGGTGCGATCGCAGCAGTTTTAATCTGGCAGTGGCGCACTAAAGTGATGGTAGAACAAGCACAATCCGGTCAGCCCCAGTTAATTGCTTTAATTGCGATCGCCATTGCTGCTGTCTTAATTATCATCATCGGTTTTGCTTGGCAAAGACCGCAAGTTATAGACACAGGTAATATTGAAGGGGGACTCCGGCTAACTATTGAGTTCTGTGCCTTACTAGCTGGTCTAGTCTTTTACACAGGTGCATTTATCGCCGAAATTGTCCGAGCTGGAATACAGTCAGTACAGAAAGGACAGTGGGAAGCAGCAAGATCCTTGGGACTTAAGTCAGGCTTAGCTATGCGGTTAGTTATTTTTCCCCAAGCCTTGCGGGTGATTATCCCTTCCCTAAACAGCCAATATATGAACCTAGCCAAAAACTCCAGTTTAGCATCGGCTATTGGCTACCCAGATATCTACTCCATTGCTCAAACCACCTTCAACCAAGCCGGTCATGAAATAGAAATAATCGTAGTGATCATACCCCTGACCTATCTAACCATTAACCTGATCATTTCTTTCGTGATGAACCTGTTGAATCGGACAGTTCAATTGCAGGAAAGATAATTGGTTAACTGTTGACTGACTATAGCCGTTATAAATTAATTAATCAATCAGGAAAAATAATTACCGTTTTTTACATTACCCAAAATCTTTCTATACTTTCTTAAATCTTGCTAGCATGCCTATTGCCTCTTGCCTATTGCCTCTTGCCTTTACTTAAAGGAGTATGTTCACAATTAAACTAAAAATGCTATAGATAATGACTACTGTTAATTCTCAACCTCCTGAACTAGCACCACCTCCTGAACTACAGGTTAATCCAGTTACCTGGATAAAGAAAAATTTATTTAGTACTTGGTATAATAGCCTATTAACGGTTAGTGTTTTCTGGTTTCTATTCGTAACCGTTAAAGGCTTGATAACATGGGCAACCACTGAAGCCCAGTGGGATGTTATTACAGATAACTTTCGTCTGTTTTTTGTAGGAACCTATCCCGCCACCGAAAACTGGCGTCCATGGTTGATTCTGGGAATTATTGTCTTCCTATCCGGGATAACTTGGGGAGTTTTAGCAAGAAATATTCCCACTCTATTTAGTCGCAATGTGTTAATAGCTCTTGTAATCAGTGGTGTTATCTTAGTGCTATTTCCAGTAGCAATTCCCTATCGCTTATTGCTGTTAGGAATAGTAGTCTTACTGGTAGCTAGTGCTTGGGGAGGACAACAGGTTGCTAAGACTCAACCAAAACTGGGGAATTGGTTACCTTTAGCTTGGTTTATTGCTTTATTAATCTTCCTGTGGCTTCTGGGAGGAGGACTCGGATTAAAACAGGTATCCACTAATCAATGGGGTGGTTTGTTGCTGAATGTCTTAGCCGCAGTGGTCAGTATTTTAATCTGTTTCCCCCTAGGTGTATTACTAGCCCTAGGACGACAAAGTACCTTACCAGTTGTGCGGGGCTTCTCTATCCTTTACATTGAACTAATCCGAGGATTACCGCTGATTGCAATTTTGTTCATGGGACAAGTAATTATCCCACTATTTCTACCACCAGGAATGCGGCCAGACCGGGTGTTACGAGCAATAATCGGTCTGACTTTATTTAGTGCTGCTTACTTAGCCGAAAATGTGCGAGGAGGACTGCAATCTATACCTACGGGTCAAATCGAAGCTGCTAAAGCATTGGGTTTAAATACTCCCCTATCGGTAGGGCTGATTGTTTTACCTCAAGCACTCAAAGCTGTTATTCCTGCCATTGTCGGTCAGTTTATTAGTCTGTTTCAAGACACAACTCTCCTATTTGTTGTAGGTCTAGTGGAGTTGCTTGG
Source organism: Moorena producens PAL-8-15-08-1 (assembly GCF_001767235.1). Classification (GTDB taxonomy): domain Bacteria; phylum Cyanobacteriota; class Cyanobacteriia; order Cyanobacteriales; family Coleofasciculaceae; genus Moorena; species Moorena producens_A. The sequence goes on along the minus strand of NZ_CP017599.1, from coordinate 4,439,658 downwards.
TATCGGTGATTCTATCTTTGCCCAAGCCAAATTTCAAACCCCCTATCAAGAAGTTTACCTATTCGACGGACTCCTATTCTGGTTATTTTGTTACGCCATGTCCACAGCCAGCCGACGCCTCGAAAAACAATTAAATGTAGACCATTGAATCTAGATTCTAGCAATTATCATAGCTATGAGGTAGACAATTTACGGATTTTAGGGAACAGGGAATAGGGAATAGGGAATAGGGAATAGGGAACAGGGAATAGGAAATAGCCCTGCGCTGCATCAAGACGGGGAATCAACGTCAAAGAAGAAAATACCTCATAACTGCGATAAACGCTATATAACCTTAAACCTGTAACCTTAGAGGTTGTCTGAGAAGTCTCATTGGCTACATCCAAGCCCCCTAAATCCCCCAATTTTGCGGTGCGACCCGTGGCGAATTTAATTCGCCTAGCGATGCAGCGCGGTCTTGGGGGTTCCCCCCATGAGCGACTGCATCAAGACAAGGAAAGCGCACCGGGGGGGACTTTTAGAAGCAAATTGACTCTTGTTCCCCCCAAAGTTGGGGGGCTAGGGGGGCAAAATTCAGTATCAAAAAACTTGGGAGATATCCTCTTAAACCTGTAACTTTAAACTTGTAACCTTCAACCTGTAACCCAATCTAACCTTACTCAAGGGAAAATAATTATGACCAATCAACAACCGATCACTGCTTCTCAAGACCCAGTTAATTCCGGAGATACTGAATCCATGATCATCGCTCAAGATGTTCATAAGTGGTATGCCAGCAACCAATTTCATGTTCTGCGTGGTGTCAGTCTAGAAGTCAAGAAAAAAGAAGTAGTGGTGGTCATGGGGCCTAGCGGGTCTGGTAAATCCACCTTTATTAGGACATTTAATGCTCTAGAAGACTATCAAAAAGGAAAAATTATTATTGATAACATTGAACTATCCCATGATTTGCGAAACATTGATACTATTCGCAAAGAAGTGGGGATGGTTTTCCAACAATTTAACTTATTTCCTCACCTGACTGTGCTGCAAAATGTCACCCTTGCTCCGATTTGGGTGCGCCGCTGGAAAAAAGCAAAAGCTGAAGAAATTGCCATGCAGCTGTTAGAGAAAGTCGGTATTCTCGAACAAGCCAAGAAGTATCCCGGTCAACTGTCAGGGGGACAACAGCAACGGGTAGCTATTGCCCGTGCTTTGGCAATGCAGCCTAAAATAATGTTATTTGATGAGCCTACCTCAGCTCTCGACCCAGAGATGGTGCGAGAGGTACTCGATACTATGCGATCGCTTGCTGATTCTGGGATGACTATGGTTTGCGTTACCCACGAGGTAGGTTTTGCTAGAGAAGTTGCAGACCGAGTGGTATTAATGGCTGATGGCAAGTTGGTGGAAGAAAGTACACCCCAGGAATTTTTCAACAATCCTCAACATGAACGTACTAAGCAGTTTTTATCCCAAATTTTATAAATATAGCAAAATGTTTTACCTCTTGCCTCTTGCCTCTTGCCTCTTGCCTTTTTCCTGCTCCCTACTCCCTACTCCCTACTCCCTCTTAGAAGGTATATAACCTTCCACTACATAATCAGATCCTATCTGACGCCAACTGACTCGTTCTAAGGTTAGAGCATCAGTCATGAGTGTCAAGCCTAAATCTCCTACTGGTGAGGGACCACCTTGACCACCGATGATTTTTGGAGCAATAAAGGCTACGATTTTTTGGACTGCACCATCTGCGATCGCATTTGCAGCTAAGATACCACCACATTCCCATAACACACTGGAAAGCTGCCTGTCATATAAATATGCCATGACTTGAGAAGGCGTCAGGGGATTCAATACCACCACCTCTACACCCTGGTTGACCAGATGTTGATATAAATCTCCCTCAGTTCCGACCTCTGTAAACACCAACGTAGGGACATGATCCGTTTGCCAAACACGAGCATCTCTGGGTAAGTCGAGGGTGCGACTCATGATCACCCGTAGGGGATTCGGTAGGTTTGGATTGTGACTAGTCAAATTGGGGTTATCCTGACGCACCGTATTACCGCCCACAATCACTGCATCGCAAGCTGAACGCATTTGATGCACCCAACTGCGGGACTTTTCCCCTGTAATCCATTTGCTGTGACCACTGGTAGCAGCAATTTTGCCATCTAAAGTCATGGCATACTTGAGAATTCCCAATGGACGCTGGTAAAGAATGCGATGAATAAAGCCTTCATTGAGCTGACGGCAAGCAGCCTCTTCCACACCTACCACCACTTCAATTCCAGCCGCCCTTAACCGTTCAATACCTTTTCCAGATACCCGTGGATCAGGGTCCACCATCCCCACCACTACTTTAGCCACTCCAGCCTTAATTAACGCTTCTGTACATGGAGGGGTTCTACCATAGTGATTGCAGGGTTCCAGATTCACGTAAACCGTTGCGCCCTGGGCATTTTCCCCAGCCTCTGAGAGGGCAAACACTTCCGCGTGGGGTTGACCAGCAGCGGGATGAAACCCTTCCCCAACAATTTCCCCATTGCGGACAATTACACAACCCACTAAAGGGTTGGGTGTAGTACGTCCCTGGGCTCGCCGTGCTAGTTGGATACACCGCTGTATCATGGCTTGCGCTAAGGGAGTTTCAGGAAAAGATGTCTCAGGAGAGTTGTCCATTTGTCTATTACTATTCCTCTGTTAGTATTCGTTTGTTACTATTGAGAGTTTTTTTTTAATCATTAATGAATTCCATTAGCATTTCATTAACTTTAACTCTAAACTATAAACGTCATTAAATTCAAAGTTTTCACCAATATCTTAACCATAAGAATCACTTAAAAACTAATGAATTAACTGTGGCAAATTCCACAGTTTTATTATTTTTTTTCCCCCACTAGTAGCAATTGTATGGCAATCAGGACTAATCGCAAAATAGTCAATTGGATTTGGAAAACCATTTAGGGTGTAGATTAGTTTTTCATTAGCAAAATCCCACACTTTTATCGTTTTATCTGCACTTCCACTGAACAACTTCTTACAATTAGCACCGATAGCTAGTTCTTCCACATAATTGGTATGATCAGTTAGACTATTGACTTCTTCTCCAGTATCTAGATTCCAGACTTTGATAGTATTGTCAGCACTAGCACTAAACAATCGTTGTCCATCCGGACTTATGGCTAGAGAATTAACATAGCTATCATGGCCTTTTAGAGTCCGGAGTACTTCCCCAGTGTTGATATCCCAAATTTTAATTGTATTATCAGCACTAGCACTAAATAGTTCTTGATCATTCTGACTAATTAATAAAAAGTTAATTGAACTTTGATGACCTTGGAGAGTGCGGAGTTCTTCTCCCGTGTTGATATCCCAAATCTTAATCGTCTTATCGGCACTAGCACTAAACAATCGTTGTCCATCCGGACTAACCGCTAGATGATTAATATAACTCTTATGACCTTGGAGAGTGCGGAGTTCTTTTCCCGTGTTGATATCCCAAATTTTAATCGTCTTATCGGCACTAGCACTAAATAAGTGTTGTCCATCGGGACTAATAGCTAGATAATTAACAAAGCTATTATGACCTTGGAGAGTGTAGATTTCTTCTGCCGTGTTGATATTCCAAATTTTAATCGTCTTATCGGCGCTCCCACTAACTAATAATTCGCCATCTTGACTAATGACTAGGTAATTAACCCAACTTGAATGAGCAGTGAAGGTCTTAGTGTTAACTACAGATAATTCTTGAGCAGATATTTCTTGATATTTTCTAAGGGAAGGATTATAGGATTGATACAATAGCCAACCACCAGCACCAAATAATCCCACCACCAAAGTCAATATCCCTCCTAACCACCATCTTCTTCTTGGGGTTTTGACAACTTCCGTTTCTATAGAAATATTGGGTTGAGATTTAGTTTTTAAGCTTTGGTTGGTGGTACTCGCTTTTATTAGATTAGTATTAGCCTGTGAAATACTAATAAAAGATGAAATATTAGCGATATCATTTAAAATTTGCTGAGTTTTCTGAGGTCGAGCTGCTGCCGTTCGTGCCATCAAACTATCAATAAAGTCGGCTAGCTGATCAGAGATTTGAGGAGCATGATCACGCCAATTAAATTGATCATTTAACGGATCATAAACACTCTGATCGGTGACTGATTTCCCAGTTAGTAAATAAACAAAGGTTCGCCCCAGAGCATAAAAATCGGACTGTGGGACTGCATACCCTTTTTCTTGCTCTGGGGGAGTATAGCCATGGGAACTAATCTTGGTCACACTGCCTCCACCACCAATTTCCGCTAGGTAGGTATAGGTCAACTCTCTAGCGGTGCCAAAGTCAATCAATACCAATTGCCCATTGGCACGGAGCATGATGTTTTCTGGCTTGATATCGCGATGGAAATAGTTTTCTTGGTGAACAAGATGCAAAATCTCTACTATCTGCTTTAACCATTTAAGGGCTTGCGGTTCTAGAATTGGGTGATTGCCCTGTTGCCTCATCCACTGCTTCAAGTTAAGTCCATCAATTTTCTCCATGATGATGCAATGCAGCGGCTCCTTACTCTGTCTAGGAAAAAACTGAAAGTAGCCCTCTGGATCGATTTGAGGGATACCAGGATGAGTCAGCTTGCTCAATACAGCTGCCTCTTGGCGAAATAGTTCAATAATTCTGGATTTCGAGTTGTGCTCTGGCTTAAGCACTTTTAAAATTTTTGGTACTGCCCCGTTGTAAGCTTCGTAAACCTTACCAAAGCCACTTTGGTCACTTAACAGGCGCATCACCCGATAGCGACCTTGTAATAACAAATCTGAGCCACAATGGCGACAAACGAGATTCGTCATGTTCCCTGGGTCATCTGGTTGAAGGCACAGGGGATTGATACAGTAGCTCATGCCTAGCTACAAAGAGATAGTGGTCTTATCTCAATATTAGGATGGGGGTTTTGAATTAATCTACTCAAAGCAATATTTTCGCTCATTACGCCCCTAGTAGCTCAACAGCAGGAGTGAACAGATCAATATATAGGTTTTTACATGCTAGTACAAACTTGCAGTCATCGAATGCAATTGTTGCCTAATTTAGCCTAAGTGCTGCTCGAGTTACTTAGGGCTACAGTTTTTTTGAACTATATATAGTTTTTTTTAGACCGCCAACGATCAAAATAGTTTCTCCAAAGAATACAAAATGGTATCAATGTCGCGTCAACCAGGTGCGAAAATACACTAAAACTGGTACATTGTAAAGAAGTATTTCAAAAAGCCCAGCCCAGCCAAAATCTAATCTATGAACTGTGTTGCTGCCCCAGACAGGCAATTATCCCGATTTTACCTGCCTCAAAATACAGTCCCCTACTTGCAACAACTGACCGTATTCTGTGATTTTGACGGTCCGATTGTTGATGTTTCCAATCGCTACTACACCACGTACCAGCTAGCACTAACCGATACTCAAGGCTTCTACCAAGCTAAAGGTATAAGCTTACCGATCCAGACCATGAGTAAACAGCAGTTCTGGCAAATGAAGCAAGAACGCATCCCTGACGAAGAAATTGCCATGCGCTCAGGGTTACGAGGAGAGCAAATCGATTTCTTCTTGGGGCGTGTGATCAAGATTGTGAATCAATCTGCCTTATTGAACAAAGATCAGCTGCAACCAAACGTAAACTGGGCCTTACCTTTGCTGCATTCTTATGGTATCAGACTAGTTCTGGTGACATTGCGTTGCACATCCCAGGTCAAACAGATATTGAGCAATTACGGTTTAACTCGTCTTTTTAGCGGCATTTATGGGACCACAGAAAACCACCATGCTTATCAAAACTATGCTCAGGTCAAACAGGAACTTCTCCAACAAGCACTGTCTGAGCATAGTACTTCATCCTATACCGAACAATCTCCGCTGGCTCAACCGTCCGTATCTGCTTGGATGATTGGTGATACAGAAGCCGATATTCTCGCAGGACAAGCCCTCTCAATTCCCACCATAGCTCTTACCTGTGGCATTCGTTCTCAATCATATCTCAAGTGGTTTGAACCCACTCATATCTGTAGCGACCTACTTTGTGCCACCTCTTATCTATTAGAACTCTCTAGAGCTGTTGACTCTACCAAACTTGCTATGTAGAAAAGTATATGTAAAAAAAGCATCACGATTCCTCCATTGAATTGCACCACTGCCACCATCGATTGAGTGGATAGTAGACGACTGGTGCCCAAAGACTACTGAGAATTGCAGAACAGATGGCAATACGCTGATGGTCTGTCCAGATTTGTGCTAATTGGCGAGAGCCTTGAAAACTATGCTGAATAGCAGTCACTGTTTCCCCAACAATCGCCATGCCAAACACAATTAAAGCTACTGAAATAAAATCTTCCTGAATATACCGTTGCTTTTGAATCAGAGCAGTCAAGATCCCCACGATGGCAAGGCTATAGACATGGGTAGGCTCAGGGAATGTCATACCATCTTGCACTAACCCCAATACCAACCCTGCGAATGCTCCTTGAAAGGCTGTGCGTTTCATGCTCCAGGCCACAACCCAAATCAACAGCCAGTTGGGAGCGATTCCCAGTAATTCCATTCCAGGTAAACGTGTCATTAATAAGATTGAGCAGAAGATAACTGAAATAACAGTCACTGCCCAATTGATTGTTCGACGAACCCAAATAGAAAACTCAGACGTGTTGGTCATTGTTGATTAGACCTCTTGCAAAAGTTTTTCCTGGTATAATCACTAGTCTGGGAATTTCCGAGTTAGCGATCGCTTTTGACTAACAAACGTGCTTTGTACTTTGTTTGTGTATAAGCCTAGTACAGTTTGTGTATAAGCCTAGTACACAATCTACGTAATTTTTCCCAAAACTATTATTATAACTCAAAATATTTTTGCAAGAGGTCTATTAGTCATGGGTTATTGTTCATTGGTCATAAATCATGGGTGATTGGGATGAATAATCACCCACTCCAGATAACTCATGGGGGCTGTCAGCTCAATAATCGCCTCTGGCGCTGGACTTTTGTCAAGAATAACAGACTCTACACGTCCTAGGGGTAAACCAGCTGGGAAAAGCTGGCTAACAGTGGAGGTAGCCACAGCATCACCAGGACGGACGTTTGGCACTTTATCAAAAAACTGCATTATTGCCCGATTAGTTCCTTGTCCACCCAAAAAACCCATGCTACGGCTACGGCTGATCACGGCACCTACCTTACTAGTGGGGTCACTGATCAGCAAGGCACGACTGGTGTGGGGTGTCACGCTAACGACTCTACCCACTATACCGCCAGGTGCCATAACAACGAAGCCCGTTTTGATTCCAGCTTCACTCCCTCTTCCCAGAATGATTTCTTGCCACCAACTGTCAGCGCTACGTCCCACAACAGGCGCAACAATTCTTAGTTTATTCTGGGTTTTCTTATAACCTAACAGCTCTTTTAGCTTCTGGTTTTGGGTTTTGAGTTCCTCTACCTGCTGTTGTAGTTCCAGTATCCGCGCATTAGAGAGGCTTTCTTCTCTTGGAGGTAGCGATTGAAAAGGGCGGGTTATCAATTGATAGATTTCAAAAATTGTTGCACCCTGAGTTGTTCTCAGTAACCAAGCAGCAATCAGGGTAAGACTCCCCAGCATAATTGCTACTCCATGTCTCCCCCACCAGCGACGCAGCATGTACATAGCCTATCCATAAAATAGTCAGATTTTGGCTAATCAGTGAATTTTTACACTAGCCACACTCAATCTACACTCTTGATATATTGAACAAAAATACTCTTTAAGGTTGATGTTTAATAGCTAACCACTACATATTACGGGAACGCCCACTAAACACCCGCTCTAACTGTTTGTAGTTCTCTAATACTCGACCAGTTCCCAAAACAACACAGCTGAGTGGATCAGCTGCCACATGGGTGACAATGCCACTTTCATGACTAATAAGTGTATCTAATCCTTTCAATAAAGCACCACCACCCGCCAGCATAATACCTCTATCAATAATATCAGCTGCCAGTTCGGGGGGAGTCCGTTCTAGAGTGCGCTTAACAGCATCAACAATAACAGAAAGGGGTTCTGCCATACTTTCACGAATCTCTGGTCGTTTGATGGTGACAGTTCGTGGCAAGCCAGACAGCAAGTGTAATCCTCGCACTTCCATGGCAGCTTCATTATCCTCAGGTGTCGGATAGGCTGAGCCAATGCGGATTTTGATGTCTTCTGCTGTCCGTTCCCCAATCACTAGGTTATGGACTTTTTTCATATACTGAGTGATTGCCTCATTCAGTTCATCTCCCGCAACACGCACTGATTCACTTAGAACGGTCCCCTGTAAACTGAGAACTGCTACCTCAGTGGTGCCTCCACCGATATCAATAATCATGTTACCCGTTGGTTCTGCTACAGGTAATCCAGCACCAATGGCTGCTGCTACTGGTTCATCAATTAACCTAACTTCTCTAGCACCAGCTTGTAATGCGGCTTCCATGACGGCTCGTCGCTCCACACCTGTGACACCGCTGGGGATACCAATCACAATTCGAGGTGAAACTAGGGCTTTGCCTTCGTTTACCCGCTGGATGAAGTGCTTCAGCATCAGTTCAGCGGTATCGAAGTCAGCAATCACACCATCCCGTAAAGGACGTAGGGCAACTACATTACCTGGGGTTCTTCCCAACATCTTTTTTGCCTCTTCGCCTACGGCTAGAGGAAGCTTTTCGTCTTGATCAATGGCAACCACAGAAGGCTCTTGAAGAACAATGCCCTTACCAGATACATAGACTAAGGTGTTAGCTGTACCCAGGTCTATACCCATGTCCCGTGACAGGGAAAAGTGATTTAAAATACTCACTAGTTTCTACGCCTCACAAAATGCTGTGTACAACCGAAATTGCACCGAAACTGTAACTGAGGTGGATTCTATTATGTTTTATCCAGTTAGTCTAGTACGCTAGTACACTACGTAATCATGATTCTCCGGATACTCTTTAGAATAAATTTCTGCAAATACACCCAACTGCAAATACACAACGGTTTCACTGGCTCAAGTTAAGCTTAAGTTAACTAGAATTCTCTTGATTATTGACTTGCTTCGGTCAGTTAAAATAAGTTAGTAATTGTTATACACCAGCTAAATCTGCTATTGTAGAGCCATAACCAGTACAAAAGTACCAATATAACTATGAGTCTCAATGTTGTCCACTTAGTCGGCCGTGCAGGTACAGACCCAGATGTTAAGTATTTTGAGTCTGGGGGTGTATTGTGTAAACTGGCCTTGGCAGTGAGACGACGGACACGCAATAGTGATCAGCCTGACTGGTTCAACTTAGAGATTTGGGGGAAGACGGCGGAAGTAGCTGCTAATTATGTGCGTAAAGGTAGCTTAATTGGTGTAAAAGGGTCTTTGAAGATTGACACTTGGAGCGATCGCACCACCGGAGCTGATCGCTCACAACCTGTGATCCGAGTAGAGCGCCTTGATTTACTTGGCTCTAAGCGTGATAGTGACCCCAGCGCTGTCAGCAGCTATGATAACACCGAATTTTGAATAGTTTTGATTTATACTCAAACCTCCTAACTAATTAGCTATTAGCTTTGGAGGAAAGTAAGAGCTAGACTAGTATAGGTCTAGATTTCTCCGCTAGGTTCCGATACTTTTTAGCTACCAAAGTCTACCAAAGGCAGACCCTAGCTCGCCAAGGCAAGATGCCATCGCATCCAGGGGGTATCTCCCAAAGCTCTGACGGAATATCCCGTGAGCGCCATAAAATAGCAAATTACTTGAGGCAATGGCCAAGCTTTGTGATACTTTTGCCTACTGTCCACTAACTTTTTCAGCCAATTCCTGTATTTAGGTTATTACTTACCAGTTGCCGATCACTAGTTGCCGATCACTAGTCACACATCCTTCAGACGATGATTGTCTGATCCTACAGGTTCACCAAGAAGCCGTCTTACCTCAGTTTATGACCTGGCTAACCAGGTGGGCACCGTCGAATCTCGCTTGAAGTTTCTGGGTATTTTCCCAGTCTACTGCCGCAAATCCGATTAGTTCCCTTATATACATGAGCATAGATCAAAAAACACTATTGGCAGTCACCAACTTCCCAGTAAAACCTGCTGACTCTATTGTAGTAGTTGCTCAAAATATCTGCAACATCTAGGTGTTTGAGCACGGAAATGCCTAGCAGGAGAAAATAGTGTAAGACTTGACTGATTTTATTGATATTGGAACTATTGCGTGACTACAATCATTTCCTTAAATACTAACCATTTCCAAACCTTAGACTTGTCTCCAGCTCAGACAGTGATTGAAACGTGGCTGCAAGACGGTGCGATCGCAAACTATGAGCAGCAGCTAGGCTTTAAGATTGATTTTGATGGCGATCCTGAGGATCCTCGGGAATTCTCAGAGATCCCAGAGGTGCGGTTATGGTTTGTGCGCTTGGATGCTACCTATCCCTGGTTACCTTTTTTACTAGATTGGAAATCTGGGGAATTCGTCCGCTATACTGCTATGCTAGTGCCCCACCAATTTAATCGTACAGAAGGCATCCAGTACAACTCTGAAGCCTTAGAAATTTTTGTGATGCAGAAGATATTTGTACTTACTCAATGGTTAAAGCAGTGGGGTATACAGAGCCCATCCCGCCTCAAGTCGATGGCTCAGTTACTCGGCTATGAACTTGATGATACTTTGTTTGATCTGATCGAAACCTCAGGGGGTGATATTAAGTCCGGTTGAATACCCATGATAAATAAGATGGATAGGGAGATGGGGAGATGGAGTGGAGGCTCATCAGTATAAGAAACGCTATCTTGGCATAAGAAATACTATGAATGGGCAGCTTATGCCTGTGCAAAGTACCTGTGCAAAGTATAAGTCCACATCGGGTTGATGATCATCTCAATCAACCCCTATAGCGTCAGCTTTCCATCCTCAACAGAGTTTGGGGATAACAGAAAAGCACCTTGATTACTTTTTCAAGAAATACTGGGAGCCTATTAGCTACCCCAAATTTGCTCTAATACAGTTTCCGGTTTGATATCAGCAATCCGACCGGTAGGTGATTGAATACCGTATACCCCCTCCTTGACAGGTAGTAGTTTTTTTGCTTCTGTCGGACCAAACAAGGCAATGGTAGGAGTACCAACAGCTACAGCTAGATGCATCGGTGCACTATCGGTACACAGCATCAAATTAGCACCAGCAATCATGGCTGCCAATTTACCAATATCTTCTGGAGCACTAACTTTGAGGTCACGATAGTACTCCATCATAGCCTGGCACCATTCTGCATCCTCTGGCCCTTTTAGCAAGACAATGGGAAGATCGGGTTGTTTTTGGCGAATGTCCTCAACAATCTGCTGCCATTTCTCAACTGGGTAGATTTTATCAATTCCTTGGGACAGAGCCAGTTGACTAGAACCGCCATGAATAAGAATGTAGCCAATTTCTGGAATGTCTAGCTGTTGCTGTTGAGCTTCTGCCCACTCAATATCTGATTTGGGAACCCTAACCGCGAGTTCTTGACAAGGAACGTTAATACCGAAACCTAGTAGTAAGTCGTGGTACATATGGGCAGCATACTGCTCAGTTTTTAGGGGCACAGGGTTGGTAAAAAACAAATCCCTTGAACCAGCTTGGTAACCAATTCGACGCACAATACCAGTCATCCAGAGCAACAGCCCAACTGACCACCGACGTCCCAGGGTCATCGCAGCATCGTACTCGCGATCGCGGATCACTCCCAACAAGTTACCAAAATCTGCGAGACCATTGCGGTCTTTAAAATCAAAGGTTAGGACTTCATCGACTGACTGACAAACCCGATAAGCCCCCTTGGCTCGCGGTTCCACAATAACGTCAATCTCAGCTTTGGGATAATACTGTTTTAGTTGTGAGAGGGTGGGAAAGAACAGGATTTGGTCGCCAATTCCACCAGGGACAAGGGCTAGTATTCTCATCTCAAATTACTTGAGCTTACGGATCAGCTTAATTTTAACTTGACGCTGGAACGACTAATTCTGATTCTATCCAGGGCATAGTATCCTAAGCTCAGCCATGAAGCAGGAGCTAAGAGGTAGAAAATCGTGCATTTATTAATTCCAGCAGCCGGAATGGGACGACGGATGGGGAGCGATCGCAATAAGCTTCTTTTAACACTTCTGGGTAAACCAATACTGGCTTGGACACTGCTAGCAGCAGAGAAAGCTAGTAGTATTAGCTGGATTGGGATCATCGGACAACCCTATGACTCCCCAGAGTTTAAAGCAATTCTAGCTGAACTTGCCCTATCTAAACCTGTGGAGTTGATTGAGGGGGGGGAAACACGGCAAGAATCTGTCTATAATGGCTTGCAGGCTTTACCAGCAGAAGCCGAAAGGGTGTTGATTCACGATGGTGCTAGATGCTTAGCTACCCCTGAGTTACTGGCACGGTGTGCCGAAGTCTTAATTGATTGTCCCGGTCTAATTGCCGCTGTGCCTGTTAAGGATACCATTAAAGTAGTGGATGAAGCCAATCTTGTTCAAGATACACCGGATCGGAAAGGATTGTGGGCAGCACAGACACCCCAGGGATTTGAGGTGAAGTTGTTGAAACAGTGCCATAACCAAGGACGTAAGGCTGGCTGGGAAGTTACGGATGATGCCGCTTTGTTTGAACGGTGCAGCTTGCCAGTAAAGATTGTGGAAGGGGAGGAGACGAATTTGAAGGTAACTACCCCAGTGGATTTAGCGATCGCAGAATTTATCTTGCGCCAGCGTTTTGATATCAGTGAGACCAAATCTAGTTAATTAATTAATTGATTATAATTAATTATCGTTTATGTTGCGCCAGGAAATGGAAAATTTCCACATATAGCACTACGCATTAAAGTTAGGACATTGATAAAAGCTCATTTGCTAATGCACGTGAACTTTTGCCTCTTGCCTCTTGCCAATGCCATTGCGCGTAGCCCTATACCAATCATAAAATCACTATGGAGATCCAACAACGCCACCCTTGGCCAGTCAATAGTGAAGAAGCTAAAGCAATTCAACAACAACTACAACCTGAGGTAATTTCTGAAGATCAGTTGGGGGAAGTGCAGTATGTTGCGGGTGTAGATGTAGGTTTTGAGGAGGATGGCGCTATATCACAGGCAGCAGTAGCAGTTTTAAGCTTTCCCGACTTGCAGCTGAGGGAAAATGCGATCGCATCGAGACCCACTACCTTTCCCTATGTACCAGGCTTCCTATCATTCCGAGAAGTCCCTGTAGTACTGGATGCTTTGGAAAAAATTAGCATTATCCCTGACTTAATTTTGTGTGATGGTCAGGGCATTGCCCATCCTCGTCGCTTTGGTCTTGCCTGCCATCTGGGGGTACTGACAGATATTCCTACCATTGGTGTGGCTAAGTCCCGATTCATTGGTGATCATGAGGAATTGCCCGAAAACAAAGGTAATTGCCAACCGCTGAGCCATGATGGAGAAATCATTGGAGCCGTTGTGCGTACTCGGACTGGAGTCAAGCCAGTCTATGTTTCCATTGGTCATCGCATTAGCTTACCCACAGCAATTCATTATGTGTTGCGCTGCACATCTAAGTATCGATTACCAGAAACAACTCGCTGGGCAGATCAACTAGCATCAAAGAGAAGTTAGAAGTTGTCTGAGAAGTCTCATTTGCTACATCCAAGCCCCCGTTGGTCCCCCAATTTTGGGGGACTTGTAGAAGCAAATAGACTCTTGTTCCCCCCAAAGTTGGGGGGCTAGGGGGGCAAAATTCAGTATAAAACAACTTTTCAGATATCCTCTTAGAAGTTAGAAGTTAGAAGTTTTAATTTTTAATTTTTAATTTTTAAGTTTTAATTTTTAAGTTTTAAGTTTTAAGTTTTAATTCTTAATTTTTAATTCTTAATTTTTAAGTTTTAATTCTTAATTTTTAATTCTTAATTTTTAAGTTTTAATTCTTTTGATAATACCTCTTCTTCTAATCGATTAACCCGTTCCTTGAGTTCTATTACTAAAGTAGCGAGACGCTTAAACATGGGGTGATCAGCGTCTACCCTGCTATAGGTATCAGTTGGTGATGGTCCCTGGTGTTGACTGGGTCGATTACTATCAGGAACTGACTGGTTGACCTGACGTAACTGAGTCTCTAACTGATTGAGTTTAAATCTCAAGTTAATTATCTCAGATTCAAGAGAAGAAATCCGCGATTCTACAACAGTTATAGAAGCTGTGGCTGGTGGAATAAACTGTGAAATAAAAATTCCTAAGATTAAGCCAAAAGTGAGTATTACGATTGTTCGTTTCAAAGTAGTACAACCCCATTAGTTATCTTACTACCCATTATGACTATAGCAGTTTTAAATTAGGTGATGTACAAATTTTTGGGTTTTAGGGAATAGGTAATAGGTAATAGGTAATCGGTAATAGGTAATCGGGAATCGGGAATCGGGAGTCGGGAACAGGGAAAAAATCCTGTGTACCTCATTAGGTTAGAACCCGCTATAGTTCATGTGGACTTTCATTGTAAGCATTTAACTATCAGCAGTCCGCTGAAGGGCTACAGGCATACTATAGCGTTTGTATTTGAGATGTAAACCTGTATGGTCTTTTTTTATTGGACAATAAAACTGAGGATCTCTTTCCCCTCTTGCCTCTTGCCTCTTAGCCTTTGGGAGTATTTTCACAACCGATGATACAAAGGCTATATGAATGGCTGATAGCTGATAGCGGTAGGCTGAATACTTACATTGATACTTACATTCGGATAGCCAAGATCTAACAAAAAGAGCGAGTCACTTATCAAACCGCTCTTTTTGATAAGGGCATAAATAGTGAAGCACAAAGTAGAATTATAAATTTGTCTTAGGGAGATTTTAACCCAAAGACATAGCTCCTTAGACATAGTTTGCCTACTCCTCCCTGATTGATCAGGCTTTAGGCTGTTTCCAACCAGTCATAAATTTTATCTAATTGCTCCAGAGTTACCAAACCGTACTGCCAAAGAATCATTGGCAAAAGTCCTGGGTCTTGTTCCCGGTGTCTTAGTGCGATCGCAATAGAATCTCTTGAAATTGCTAACTCTTCTTGGAGAAAATGCAAGAATTTTGTATAGGTTTTTGGTGCCATTAGTTGTCTTTCACCTCCTTTAATAGGCTCTATTTTGGAATTAGTAATCTGAATGTGTAAACCATCAGTAGCCACTATCTCATCTGTCCACTAGGAAATTACAAGCGTCGGTTATACCTGACAAACGAAACAGTCGGAAATTTGAAGGTTTTAAGATTTTAAGGATAATTAATCCCATAGGAAAGGAGTTAACTTTCCCTATCATCACCCGACTAGGATTTAGGATGACAGGACTAGCACTCTAGTATCCCTGTATAAATTTTCAGGGTTAAGAGGCTGATTACCTGTGTCCTAAATCACTGCCAACCTGAGATTTTCGTCAACCTAGAACAGCAATCTTATGTATCTTGCCAGTATCGCATCGGAAATACCCCACTAGCATCACCCCTAGACCTTGCCAACACAGTGACTTGGAAAGACCATCCTAGCTCCTATGCTTAAGTCAATTACAATTCGGCAGTTTTAAACACACACTCCGTCAGGCGCTTGATTGACAAGCGTCTGTCAAGTTAAAAACTTTGGCTGGCGTACGCTATAACTGACTACTCTCTCACACCATTAACTTAGCGATTCACCGCTAAGACTCAGTAGCGTCACCCCTACCCTTGTTTTCCCAACCTTGATTAATTATGTCAAGGGCAGCCATTAGTAATCAAGGGTATAGTCATTTGCGAGCTTTTTACATCTGTCTTAGGAAAGATTACCCTAATTTAGCTTAATTCGCCAGAAGCCCCACGACAGAGGTAAGCATTCAACTATTTGCAGTTAACTTAATGATTATGTATACGGATGATAGCATCAGGCTTGATGGTTTATATAGCACTAGGCATTCCGATGGTTGACATTCCTAAACTCCGAAACGTAAGTAATCGCTTACTTGCGGACTTGCGCGTAGCGCTATACCTAGTTCTTGAGACTTGAGGGATTAGGATTAGGCTTTAAGCACTAAAACCTGACTCCTGAAACCTTGCCACTTAAGATGTAACACCTTCGCCTAACCCTCAAAAGTAAATTGACAGAGTATTAGTTAGGTGGGGTACTACTGCCATCCAGAAATTTGACAGTGACCTGGTCACCTACTTTCAGACCCAGTTCAGCCGCACGTCCGCCACGAAGTTCAATCACTTGGTCAATAATTTTCATTCCTGGACCATAGGTAGGGCATTCATCGGTTTCGCAGGGGGGGACAGATTTTGCGATCGCTTTTACTTCCCCATTTCTTAGAAACACCATATCGAGATCGATTTTAACATTCTTCATCCAAAAGCTGACACGCTGTGGTGGGTCGAAGCCAAATAACATCCCCCGATCAGGTGCTAGAGATAGGCGATACATCAACCCCATTGCTTTTTGCTCACGGGTCTGTGCCACTTCCAGCCCAATCCGCTCACCGGCGATTTCAGCTTCAGCAGAAATTGGTAACATTTGACCTAATTTGGTTGGTGATTGTGATACTGATGGCGCTGTTGCTGGTGGTTGACCAGATTTCACAGAGGTACTATTTATAGTGTCTTCTGAAACTGACCCTGCTGAACAGCCCATCAGTAAAATACTTAGCGCTATTGAACATAGAGTGATTTCAAACGTCATACCCACAACCCTAAGCCTCCCGCAACACATAACCAACACCACGCACTGTCTGGATTAATCGCCTTTCTCCTTCATCTTCTATCTTGATACGTAAATAGCGAATATAGACTTCGATGACATTGGACTCTCCCATAAAGTCATAACCCCAAACATTTTCCAAAATTTGTTCGCGAGTTAATACTTCCCTGGGATGGCTGATCAAATACTTGAGCAGTTCAAACTCTTTCATGGTCAAATCAATCACCCGTCCATTGCGCATTGCTCTACGCTGGCTTAGGTCTAAGGTTAGTTCTCCAAACCTCAGCTGCTCCGAGCCTCCTGTTTTTGGCTCTAGATAAAGGCGCACCATTTTCACAAATGGCTCGCTACGATAGGGTTTCAGGAAATAATCATCAGCTCCTGCTTCGATACAAGCCACTCGATCCTCTACTCGATCATGAGCCATCAGCATGATTACAGGTACGCGAGAGCCTTCACGTCTGAGCTGATCGCATAATCTCAGCCCTGATTCTCCTGAAAGGGCTCTATCCACAACCACCATTGCTGGCTGGAGTTCACTGGCTTGATGGCAAGCAACGGAGGCATCAAGGGCAATGACGGTATGATAACCTGCTTCTTTCAAGTCCTGACTCAGCCGTTCCGCCAATATTTGATCGTTTTCTACAACTAAGACACAGGGATTCCTTTCCAGGGTCAGATTTGGCATAGATAATGCTTGTCAGCACAAGCTGGATATAACTATGGTGAATACCAACCCTGTTGTAGCATGTCGTAATTAAATCTTGCTGAGTGTTGAGTGAGTAAGTTTAAAAAAAAATAGCCGTAGAAATATTATCCACGGCTATTTAAATGACTTATGTCACTATGTTCCCAAACCGAACCTGATGTGATCCTATTTCGACCAGACCTGAGCCTTGGCCAGGGGGGGGAAACCCCCCCATAAATTTAAGGTGTTATGGCAACAGCCAATACTTCATCATGGTTGTCCTCACTTCCCCTGGAGTTTCAGTAGGTTCCAAAGGGCTCCAGTCGGCAATCTCCCCATAGCCAAGGGCATAAAACCTTTGCATACTATGGATTAGCGATGCAGCGCGGTCTTGGGGGTTTCCCCCATGAGCGACTGCATCAAGACACGGCTTGACGAGGACCTTTGAGAGTGTGCTCCACAGGTTGTTTTTTGAGGTTTTGGTTGATTTTTTTTGACATAAGTCGAAACTTGAAATAATTGTGGCTTTATATCGATTATTGTAATGATTATAGTTTAAGGTGTCAAGGGTTTTTAAACTTTTTTTTGGGGAAAGTTTTAGAGGTGATAAAAAAAATGATGGGAGTAGGTAAATTATGTAATAATACTTGAACTACAAACCTTAAGCTGTATTTGTATCAAGACTCTAAACTTAAACTTTGTTAAATAGTCATACCACAGCTTTCTCTCGGCTGGTGTCATTGTTTTCCTTAATTCTCTAGCTCTGGTTACTAATTTGGAATTATAAGGAAGATGGAATTGTCTTTGTTGGTTATCACACATTTTAAATTAATCAAATTTCTGGGTTGCTGGAGGATCCCCCATTATCCCCCGCGCCGAAGGGGGACTTTTATCTAGCTCCCCCCTTTTTAAGGGGGGCTGGGGGGGATCTCACTGCTAATGCGATCGCAAACAGCCTCAAAATTATGCAACACTTCATCATTAGTAAATCGAATTACTTTTAATCCATACCCTTTAATAATTTGAGTTCTTTCTTGATCATAAACTTGAGCAGATTGTGTAGAATGATACTCTCCATCGACTTCAATAACTAATTTGAAAGCAGCACAATAAAAATCAACAATAAAATTCCCAATCGGTCTTTGTCGCAAGACTCTAAACTTAAACTTTTTCAAATAGTCAGACCACAGCTTTCTCTCGGCTGGTGTCATTGTTTTCCTTAATTCTCTAGCTCTGGTTACTAACTTGGAATTATAAGGAAGATGGAATTGTCTTTGTTGGTTATCACACATTTTAAATTAATAAATATTTGGGTTTAGTAGAAGAGTTGGGATCGGGAGCAGGTCAAACTTGCAGAACAAATGAACTACTTGACAAAATGATGAAATTGATGTTATCTATGTCTGGCTACCTAAAAAATTAAGAATTAATCCCAAAATGACCCCTGAAAAGCAAAAAGAGCTCAACGAGTATCTTCAAGCAATTGCCAAGATTCTTTATGAGGACTCTGATCCGACCAAACTAGACACAATGGCGGGAATAGAAGAAACTGTGAGAGAGAAAACTTTAGATTAGATCACACCAAAAATCGGTTTTTTTTTATCAAAGAAACGACAAAAACCGAGGCCGGAAGACTGAGAACATTAAAGAGTATCATTGGAAAACTACCAATAACCGAAAAGCAAGCCATCCGATTAAATCTCGAAACTAACCAAAGAATAAGTCCCTGTTTAGAGCAGTGTTGTGTTCGAGCAAGCGCCAATGTATCTTATGAGAATGCTGCCAGAGATATTGAATACTATACAGGAATTAAAATCTCAGCCAAAACACAACAAAGGCTAGTACATCGCTATAAATTTCCTGACAATGACTGTAGTAAAGATATTGAAGAAGTGAGTGTAGATGGAGGAAAAGTAAGGTTAAGAACGCCAAAAAAAGGAGAACCTTGTCTCTGGAAAGATTATAAGGCAATCTGTGTGAATAAATCCACGAGAAAAGCTTGGTTTTTAGAAAATGAGGAATTAATAAATTGGGTGAATCAGCAACGGTTATCAAACCCACTGAATTGCCTGGGAGACGGGCATCCTGGGATTTGGAATATTGTTAAACAATTTAATTGTCCAGGAAAAAAACGGGAAATTATTGATTGGTTTCACTTAGTTGAAAATTTACATAAGGTCGGTGGTTCACTGAAAAGATTGAAAAAAGCTAAAAGTTTATTGTGGTTAGGTAACGTTGATGAAACTCTTAACTTGATTTCTGCTTTGACTAAAAAACAAGCCGAAAACTTCTGTAATTATTTACAGAATCATCGAGAGCGTATTATTAACTATAAATACTATCAAGAGAATTCAATTTGTTCCATTGCTTCAGGAGCTGTTGAATCTACAGTTAAACAAATTGACCGACGACTGAAGATTTCTGGAGCACAGTGGAAACCTGAAAATGTGCCTCAAGTTCTCAAACATCGATGTGCTTATCTCAATAACAATCTTTAAGCAGGTTTTCAGTAAAAACACGCTTCATTAACTAACGAGAAAACTCACTCTTATCGGACCTGTGAATTATCCCAAAACTCATGAAATTATTCACAGATTTGGCCTAGTTGAGGGATTATAATAGAACTCGCCCATTAAATTCAACTCTATTCAAAATACTAATAGCACATCGCTCCGCACTTCACAGTGTAGGACATAAGTGCCGATCAACAGTCTCTTTTATGTTTTATTTAGATAAAGCAGACAACAGATAATCTACCTCTAGTACAAATGCTCTGCATAAGTGACATGCTCCCGTTGGGATCCCCCTAAATCCCCCTTAATAAGGGGGACTTTTTTAATAAGGGGGACTTTTTTAATCAGGGGGACTTTTTTAATAAGGGAGACTTTTTTAATCAGGGGGACTTTTTTAATAAGGGGGATTTTTTTAATCAGGGGGACTTTTATCTAGCTCCCCCCTTTTTAAGGGGGGCTGGGGGGGATCTCACTGCTAATGCGATCGCAAACAGCCTCAAAATTATGCAACACTTCATCATTAGTAAATCGAATTAATTTTAATCCATACCCTTTAATAATTTGAGTTCTTTCTTGATCATAAACTTGAGTATATTGTGTAGAATGATACTCTCCATCGACTTCAATAACTAATTTTAAAGCAGCACAATAAAAATCAACAATAAAATTCCCAATTGCTCTTTGTCGCAAGACTCTAAACTTAAACTTTTTCAAATAGTCATACCACAGCTTTCTCTCGGCTGGTGTCATTGTTTTCCTTAATTCTCTAGCTCTGGTTACTAACTTGGAATTATAAGGAAGATGGAATTGTCTTTGTTGGTTATCACACATTTTAAATTAATAAATATTTGGGTTTAGTAGAAGAGTTGGGATCCCCCTAAATCCCCCTTAATAAGGGGGACTTTTTTTAATAAGGGGGACTTTTTTAATCAGGGGGACTTTTTTAATCAGGGAGACTTTTTTAATCAGGGGGACTTTTTTAATAAGGGGGATTTTTTTAATCAGGGCGACTTTTATCTAGCTCCCCCCTTCTGGGGGCTGGGGGGGATCTCACTGCTAATGCGATCGCAAACAGCCTCAAAATTATGCAACACTTCATCATTAGTAAATCGAATTACTTTTAATCCATACCCTTTAATAATTTGAGTTCTTTCTTGATCATAAACTTGAGCAGATTGTGTAGAATGATACTCTCCATCGACTTCAATAACTAATTTGAAAGCAGCACAATAAAAATCAACAATAAAATTCCCAATCGGTCTTTGTCGCAAGACTCTAAACTTAAACTTTTTCAAATAGTCAGACCACAGCTTTTTCTCCGCTGGTGTCATTGTTTTCCTTAATTCTCTAGCTCTGGTTACTAATTTGGAATTATAAGGAAGATGGAATTGTCTTTGTTGGTTATCACACATTTTAAATTAATAAATATTTGGGTTTAGTAGAAGAGTTGGGATCCCCCTAAATCCCCCTTAATAAGGGGGACTTTTTTTAATAAGGGGGACTTTTTTAATCAGGGGGACTTTTTTAATCAGGGAGACTTTTTTAATCAGGGGGACTTTTTTAATAAGGGGGATTTTTTTAATCAGGGCGACTTTTATCTAGCTCCCCCCTTCTGGGGGCTGGGGGGGATCTCACTGCTAATGCGATCGCAAACAGCCTCAAAATTATGCAACACTTCATCATTAGTAAATCGAATTACTTTTAATCCATACCCTTTAATAATTTGAGTTCTTTCTTGATCATAAACTTGAGCAGATTGTGTAGAATGATACTCTCCATCGACTTCAATAACTAATTTGAAAGCAGCACAATAAAAATCAACAATAAAATTCCCAATCGGTCTTTGTCGCAAGACTCTAAACTTAAACTTTTTCAAATAGTCAGACCACAGCTTTTTCTCCGCTGGTGTCATTGTTTTCCTTAATTCTCTAGCTCTGGTTACTAATTTGGAATTATAAGGAAGATGGAATTGTCTTTGTTGGTTATCACACATTTTAAATTAATAAATATTTGGGTTTAGTAGAAGAGTTGGGATCCCCCTAAATCCCCCTTAATAAGGGGGACTTTTTTTAATAAGGGGGACTTTTTTAATCAGGGGGACTTTTTTAATCAGGGAGACTTTTTTAATCAGGGGGACTTTTTTAATAAGGGAGACTTTTTTAATCAGGGGGACTTTTTTAATCAGGGGGACTTTTATCTAGCTCCCCCCTTATTAAGGGGGGCTGGGGGGGATCTCAAAAAGGTACCTACTGCCTAGGGCAATAAATTTCCCAAAATCTGTTTTAAACTATACAACAATTTCCACCGACTCCCAACTCCCGATTCCCAACTCCCGATTCCCAATTCCCGATTCCCGATTCCCGATTCCCGATTCCCGATTCCCGATTCCCTATTACCCATTACCCATTACCTATTACCCATTACCTATTACCTTGTTTTAAGCTGACCGCTTACTGCTTACAGTTTGATTAATTTCAATTTCTTCAATCGGAGCCACAAATTCTGTGATAGTTTTGCTAAAGTTGACTTGACCGATAACTTGCCACTTTAGTTTAAGTTTAGGGGTATTATTAAGATAATCGTAGCTACCTTCAAGGATAGTAATTTGGCTAATACTGTGAGTTGTAGCTGTTTGTTTGGCTTGATAATTGTTAGCCGTTGATAAATTATAAGTTTCGATTAGTTCTTTGTTGTTAGTTAAAATAATCCCTGTAGTTAGGGAAGCTAATTTTTCTAAGTTAGTTAGGTCAGCGTCGTAGATATCGATGAAAAATTCTTGGTTAAATTCCCTGGATGTAGTAATTATGGCGGAAGTTGCAGTGTCTTGTTGCTCCGGATTTAACTGTTGTGGATGGGTTGACCTAAATGTTGAGGCAATTTCCCATTTACCGGGATAGATAGCGATGTGTGGTAGTGTTGTTGGTGATTCGGTAATGGGGGCAGCAACAATTTCTATTTGAGGTGTAGAGATGTCTTGAATTAGTTCTTGCTGAAGCTGCTGGCTGATTTGGGATAGTAAGTGTTGAATCATTTTTTTTAGGTAATGGGTAATATAGCAATTCTACGACTTGTGAGGTACAAATATCTGGTTTTTAGGGAGCAGGGAGCAGGGAGCAGGGAGCAGTTAAAAGTAACCCACCCCTAACCCCTCCTCGGAGGGGTTAGGAAGAGGGAAGAGGGAAAAAATAATGTGTACCTCATGAGTCCTATAAACGCTATAGGTTATGGGAGTTAGGCAGCCGTTTTTGAGGTCTGATTCGATCGGATTTGACTTTCAACAGCCTCTAGGGTAAAGAATTGTTTCCTGCATTTCAAGTATACATCCATGTAGGGGCGGGTTCCCTGCTTGTGTCTGGTTTAACTACATTCCCGATTCCCCATTCCCGATTCCCGATTCCCCATTCCCCATTATCCATTATCCATTATCCATTTTATATGATAATTATCATTACCATTACAAGTAATGTTACTATAGGTATAGCTATAGTAAAATAATGAAATAAATGTGAAAACCGATACCATCTTCTATCGCCTGTTTCAATCGTTTCCCAGCATCTTCTTTGAATTAATTAACCATTCCCCTACGGAAGCACTTGCTTATCAATTCGCTTCTGTGGAAGTCAAACAACTAGCCTTTAGAATTGATGGAGTCTTTCTGCCCACCACCACCACACCCGAACAACCAATTTATTTTGTAGAAGTCCAATTTCAGAGGGACTCTGAATTTTACTCCCGCTTCTTTACCGAAATTTTCATGTACTTAAACACAAACAAAATCAGCAATGATTGGCGTGGTGTGGTGATTTACCCGAGCCGCAATGTGGATAAAGGAGCAACTCAACAATATCAAGAATTAGTCAATTCCCCAAGGGTATCTCGGATTTATCTCGATGAATTAGCCGAGACCTCTGCACCATCGGTGGGTATAGCTACAGTACAGCTAATTGTCACTGAGGAAGATTCTGCAATCGCACAAGCTCAAGACTTGATTCAACGAACCACTGAGGAGATAGACAATGAACCACAAAAGCGAGAACTTCTACAATTAATAGAGACCATACTGGTGTATAAGTTACCCAAACTCAGTCGCACGGAGATAGAAGCGATGTTTAGCTTAAGTGATTTACGGCAAACTAAAGTTTATCAGGAGGCTTTAGCCGAAGGTAGACTTGAAGGTATACAAGAAGGCAGACTTGAAGGTAAAATTCAAGGCAAATTAGAGTCCATACCTCGGTTGTTAGCCTTGGGTTTAACCGTAGAACAAGTTGCCCAAGCTTTAGAATTAGAAGTTGAACGAGTGAAACAGGTGCTCCAGCAGTCTTCTGATAGTTGACATAGTTAGGTAATGGGTAATAGGTAGTGGGTAGTGGGTAATGGGTAATGGGTAATGGGTAATGGGTAATAGGTTATGGGTTATGGGTAATAGGTTATGGGAGTTAGGCAGCCGTTTTTGAGGTCTGATTCGATCGGATTTGACTAACAACAGCCTCTAGGGTAAAGCATTGTCTCCTGGATTTCAAGTATACATCCATGTAGGGGCGGGTTCCCTGCTTGTGTCTGGTTTAACTACATTCCCGATTCCCGATTCCCGATTCCCCATTCCCCATTCCCGATTCCCCATTACCTATTACCTATTACCTATTACCTATTACCTATTACCCATTCCCTATTACCTATTACCGATTCCCGATTCCCGATTCCCGATTCCCCATTCCCAATTAATCATTATCATTATCATTATTAGTGTTACTATAGGTATAGCTATAGTTAAGTAATGACTTTAATGTGAAAACCGACACCATCTTCTATCGCCTGTTTCAATCGTTTCCCAGCATCTTCTTTGAATTAATTAACCAGGGTCCTACAGAAGCACTTGCTTATCAATTCGCTTCTGTGGAAGTCAAACAACTAGCCTTTAGAATTGATGGAGTCTTTCTGCCCACCACCACCACACCCGAACAACCAATTTATTTTGTAGAAGTCCAATTTCAGAGGGACTCTGAATTTTACTCCCGCTTCTTTACCGAAATTTTCATGTACTTAAACAAAAACAAAATCAGCAATGATTGGCGTGGTGTGGTGATTTACTCGAGCCGCAATGTCGATAAAGGAGCAACTCAACAATATCAAGAATTAGTCGATTCCCCAAGGGTATCTCGGATTTATCTCGATGAATTAGCCGAGACCTGTGCACCATCAGTAGGTATAGCTACAGTACAGCTAATTGTAACTGAGGAAGATACTGCGATCTCACTTGCTCAAGACTTGATTCAACGAACCACTGAGGAGGTAGACAATGAAAGACAAAAGCGAGAACTTCTACAATTAATAGAGACCATACTAGTGTATAAGTTACCCAAACTCAGTCGCACGGAGATAGAAGCCATGTTTAGCTTAAGTGATTTACGGCAAACCAAAGTTTATCAGGAGGCTTTAGCTGAAGGTATACAAGCAGGGAGACTTGAAGGTATACAAGCAGGGAGACTTGAAGGTATACAAGAAGGCAGACTTGAAGGTAAAATTCAAGGCAAATTAGAGTCCATACCTCGGTTGTTAGCGTTGGGGTTAACCGTAGAACAAGTTGCCCAAGCTTTAGAATTAGAGGTTGAACAAGTTACAAAGGTGATCCAGCAGTCTTCTGATAGTTGACATATTTAGGTAATGGGTAATAGGTAATAGGTAATAGGTAATAGGTAAGATAGCGTTATTTGCAGTTTTGAGGTACGCTTCTCAACCTCAAAGTCCCCCTTTTTAAGGGGGATTTAGGGGGATCCCTTTGTATCTCATAGCTATAATAATTGCTATAAGTAATGAGAGTTCGGCAGCAGTTTTTGAGGTCTGATTCTGTCTGCCCGAAAATGAAACGGGTAAGATGCCCCTTCCACAGGTGCGACCTGAAGGGGTAGGATAGTAGACTCTGAAGAACCTCAAGTATCTGTTTCTTCAGAGGTGTTGCTAACGCCCTTAATAATTTGCCTAATTTCAGCTACTTCGATATCTTGCTGATCTGACTTTGAGTAAATATCCAACAAAATAATCAACTCAGTAGATGAAATCCAGTAAATCAGGCGATAGCCACCGCTTTTACCTCGTTGACTATCGCTGTTCCTAATCCGCACCTTCATAACTGTGGAACCGATGCCAGAAATTTGATCTCCTAGAAACGATCCCATTTGCAACTGCTCGAGAATGGGCTGAAGATCTGCTTGAATTTGGCGGTATTTCTTGGCCAGAACTTTCAATTTACGCTGAAACTCAGGAGTAAGTTGCACCTCAACTAACGGAGCGTCA
This sequence comes from Moorena producens PAL-8-15-08-1, assembly GCF_001767235.1. Taxonomy (GTDB): domain Bacteria; phylum Cyanobacteriota; class Cyanobacteriia; order Cyanobacteriales; family Coleofasciculaceae; genus Moorena; species Moorena producens_A. The sequence goes on along the minus strand of NZ_CP017599.1, from coordinate 4,413,452 downwards.
GTCAATATCAATTCCCTCCCAGATTTGAGAAATGGGTAGGGTTTGTCCAGTCACAGCTTGCTGCCAAGATTTGCGAAAGCAATCTGCTGAAAAGTCAGTATTATCGCCTTCTGGTATAGTTTGAATTTCTAGGGCATGGTTCTTTTGAATAATTGTGGATAGTATTTTGAGTAGTTCAAGCTGCTCTGCTAATGAAAGCGACTGAGCAATGTTGACCGCTTCTTGAAGCTGTGATTTCATTAATCTCCTCTATTTCTAATTATATTGTCTACAGTAAAATAATAGAATATTCTTTACCCATTCTCAATTCTCAATTCTCAATTCTCAATTCTCAATTCTCAATTCTCAATTCTCAATTCTCAATTCTCAATTCTCAATTCTCAATTACCTATTACCTAGAAAAAGGGTAAAAAGGCGAAAGGGCAAAAAAGAGTCCACGCCTAGGAACACACTACCCGGAAACCGATGTCGTGTGCCGAGTTGGACTGTTCTGCTTCGTAGCGAGAGGCACAGCTGCACTGACCAGATCTTTTTAACCAAGAGCCACCGCACATCATCCGATGACTATCATCCTCATCATCACTTGACCCGGGTTTAACACAATACTCCCATACATTACCTAGTATATCATACAATTCCCATTTATTCGGTTTTTTTTGTCCTACTGGATGAGTTTTTCCACCAGAATTACTATTGTACCAAGCATATTCTTCCAGATTTTCATGGCTGTTGCCATAGTAATATGTTGTTGTCGTCCCTGCTCGACAGGCATATTCCCATTCCTCCTCATTATAAGTGACATCCTCCCTGATTATATCCTTATATCCTATTTCCCCTAAAGCCCTTATGTGCCCAGATGTTTCTATCCCTCAACAAGACCTCAGTAGCAATGGTTCAAACTCCCAAACCATGACTAATGTGAGTGGGTCGGTCTCACCACTGGTAAACTCAATTCCGCCATTGTTAGGAGCTTCTTTAGTAGAGTTAACCAGCTGGATACAACAACAGGGACAACCGGCTTATCGAGGGCGTCAGTTACACGGATGGATTTATGAAAAAGGAGTGCGATCGCTTTCTGAAATTTCCGTCTTTCCTAAACAGTGGCGTAACACCGTCACCGATGTCCCCATTGGTCGCTCAAGGTTACACTACCGTTTAGAAGCAAAGGATGGTACGGTAAAATACCTGCTCCAGTTATCAGATGGTCAAATTATTGAAACTGTAGGTATTCCCACACCAAAGCGTCTGACCGTGTGTGTGTCTTCCCAAGTGGGTTGTCCCATGGCTTGTGACTTCTGTGCTACTGGTAAAAGCGGATTCACTCGCAATCTAGCTCGCCATGAAATTGTCGATCAGGTGTTAACAGTGAGGGAAGATTTTCAACAACGAGTCAGCAATGTGGTGTTTATGGGTATGGGAGAGCCCTTGCTGAATACCGAAGCTGTGGTAGGTGCAGTCAAGTCTCTTAATCAGGACCTCGGGATTGGAGCGCGATCGCTTACTATCTCAACAGTTGGTATTCCCGGTCGTATCCGCCAACTCGCTCAGCATCAACTGCAAGTCACCCTTGCTGTCAGTCTACACGCCTCAAATCAGCAGCTACGGGAGCAACTGATTCCTAGTGCTAAGCACTATCCTCTCAAAGCACTATTAGATGAATGTCGAGACTATGTAAACTTAACAAGTCGCCGCGTGACCTTTGAATATATCCTTTTGGGTGGACTGAATGACTCTCAAAAACATGCTGTTGAGTTAGCTAAGAACCTGAGGGGGTTTCAGAGTCATGTCAATTTGATTCCCTACAATCCTATTAGTGAAGTAGATTACCAGCGTCCTAATTACCGCAGGATTCAAGGCTTTGTTGAAGCTCTTAAGCAGCAACACATTGCTGTCAGTGTACGCCATTCCCGTGGTCTTGACAAAGACGCCGCTTGTGGACAACTTAGAGCATCTAGAAGTAATTAGAAGTAATGTTTTAAGGTCATGTTTTAAAGGTTGGTTAGGTAGGATGGAGGCGAACAAAATATAAGCGATGCAGCGCGGTCTTGGGGGTTCCCCCCATGAGCGACTGCCGTGGTTTCCCCCATGAGCGACTGCATCAAGAAGGGACGTTTTACTTACCCTTCTGTTAAAAACCTACCCTTATGAGTTCGCCCCCTCACCCCCTCATTGCTTAAGCACTAGGAGCATAGATGCCAGGGGCATAAGCCTCAACCACCCTGCCAGTGCGAGTGCAGTTAATCATTAAATAATCACAGACGGGGCATTGAGTCTGGGTTAGGTGAGTGTTTTGATAATAAATCCTTTGAGCACTACTGCCACAATTAGGACAGTAAACTTTCTGTGTTATCTGCATGTTAAACCTTGTTTTATTCAGTCAGTTATTAAAAAGCGATGCAGCAAGGGAACAGGGGGTTTCCCCCATGAGCGACTGCATCAAGAAATGACTGCCTCTAACAAGCACCGACCCTGGTTCAACCATCTACTAGTAGCGCACCGCAAGCTGATGATGTAAGCTTTTCGTTGGTTTTGAATGGTAGCTTTACTTTATTTGTGCCGTCTTGTACTAGTTAGATATGACCATTCAACTGATTAATCTGGAGGCAGCAATCGTTAATCTTTCCTTAACTATTGTATTTAAGTCTTAGTTTTTTGGAAATTAATTTAACAATACTTAGCAATATTGTTTGCATTTTTTAATATTCTCAAGATATTGGCACTCCAAGACTAGGTTTTTTGATTAAAAATAAGCTTCTATCCTATTGATTTATAATTGATCCCTAATTGATCCCTGATTGATTACTGATGAATTTATGTTATTTTTTATACAAAAAAATTATAATATTGGCCGTAGACAAAACTAGTTTTCTGACAACAGATGTTAGATATGATACGGTATTCCTTGAATTACTTATCCTATCGGAGATCAGGTAATTGGATCGGGTAATTGGTAATTGGTAATTGACGATTCTCGATTCATATGTTAAGTGGGTTAACCAATCCCTTGCCCAATCTTCAATTATGTGTAGCGAGCATAACCGAAATTAGGATAAATCAGGGGAATTACTAATAGTATAGGGATTAGGCAAGACAATATAGTTGATGCAACTACGATCAACAATCAACCATTAACCATAAACCATCAGTGACTTCCGTAAATCAAAAGTGATTAACCAGACTTCATATTAAACAGCAGAAACTAGCAATCGCCCTATTGCTCGAAATTAGAGATGTCCTGACGAAATGGTTTTATCAAAATCAAGAGTGTTATAAGGGGATAGCTTGGTCAAATTTGGGAAGTATGGTGGTAGAGAGCTCAGCAAATACACTAGTTAAGTATTAATGGCAAACAGAAGATCTGATCAATTAACAATTCTAAACTAACAATGAATAAACACTATATCTTTTTTACCAGAAATACTTTACCTCAACCCAATGCTGCCCACTTAGTTCATGATGTAAATTCCGCCAATGCTGCTGCTAACCTTGGTTATTCTACTGTTTTAGTCTATCTTCACCCCCCAGAGAAATCCCTGAATCCCTTAGACTGGGTTTATCCATTTCGGCTCCAACAGCCACCGGAAAACCTGACCAAGTTTTACAGTATTCAGGATCAGCTCAAGGTGGCTCCCCTACCTATGCCTTGGCCCATTGGTCACATCAAAGGCAAACTAACTAGCCCCAGCACAATCGTTTGTCGTTACTATTTTCCAATTCATATTTTTCCCCATACTCAAATCTTACACACCTTGGATTGGAATTTAGTCAAAACAGCCATCAAGCATGGTATTCCAGTCATTTATGAGCGGGAACATTATAAAAAAAGTGACTATGATCAATCGATTGTCCAAAACCCACTTTTTAAAGTTGCAGTCACCGTAGCTGATAATATTCGGGACGATATGATTCGTAGGGGTATGCCCCCAGAAAAGATTATCAAACTCCATAGTGGCTTCAATCAGTCTTTTTTAGTAAGACAACCAGAACCAGCCTCTGAATGGCGCAAAAAACTTTTGGTGGATAACCGCCAAAGGTTAGTGGTCTATTCAGGAGGACTCTATCGCTTCAAAGGGGTCAACTTATTAGTTGATGTTGCTAAAGAATTACCACAGATTCAATTTGTCTTTGCTGGTGGCAACGAATCTCAAGTACAGTCTTATCAGCAGCTAGCTCGGGAAAAGCAAGCTAACAATGTTACCTTCTTAGGTTATATTCCCCACCAGCAGCTTCCCAGCTTACTCCAAGCTGCTGATGTGTTGGCTCATCCTCACTGTTCTGGTGAGGCCGCTAGCTTTACGTCTCCTCTGAAGCTCTTTGAGTATATGGCTTCAGGAACTCCGATTGTGGCAACAGAAATTCCTCCGTTGATGGAATTTAAATCGTCCAGTGCTATTGCTGGCTGGTGTGAACCGGATAACCCAGCTCAATTGACTCGTTGCCTCCAGCAGGTATTAGAAACCTATCCCAGAAACGTGAATGGTTATGCTGCTCAAATTGAGTGGGGGCGTCAGTTTTCTTGGGAAAATAGAATGGCCAAAATTATGAGCAATGTCGCAGAATCTATACATCCTATAATATCTGATTAATACGGTTACGCTTAGGGTTAAAGTAATCATTGAGCTATCAGCTATCAGTTATCAGTTATAGCGCTACGCGCCAGGCATGAAGCGCAATAGGCATGAAGCGCAATAGTGAAGAAAAAAGCTTACTAATCAAGGGATTGAGCGATTTTAATTTTTCTTCACTTGTCAAACACCATAGTGCGTAGTGCTATATCAGCTTAAGCGCTACGGGCACGCTACGCGAACAGCTAATCCGCTACTTGAGGTGCTGCGCGAACAGCTTTTGAATCAGCGATGCCTCAGGTGCGACCCGTGGCCAATTTAATTACGGGTCAAACGCACCATTACGGTCTTGGGGAGGCAGCGCCGACCTGCGGGGGTTTCCCCCACTCGCGCTTTGCATCAAAAACTGATCTCAATTTCGGTTATGCTTACTAGAAATACTTGCCGATATCGAGAGCTCGATATCGGGTGATGAGGTGATGGGGAGATCAGGTCAAAAATAGGAAATAAGAAGACATGATCACATGACAATGTCAGCCCCCCTCTCCTGATCATTTCATGTCTAGTCTAAAGACTTGATTAAACACTTTTCACTTTCTCAAGGATCAGTTAACTAGATAGACTCATGACAATGCCCAACTTTTTAATCATAGGTGCAGCTAAGGCTGGAACTACCTCAATTTATCGATATCTAAAGCAGCATCCGCAAATCTACATGAGTCCTTCCAAGGAACCTAGGTTTTTTGCTTTTGAAGGGAAAAATTTAGATTTCCGTGGTTTGGGAGATGAAAAAGAAGCTGATTTCATTGTTACTAATATTGACGTCTATCGTAAACTTTTTAAAAAGGTAACTAATCAAGTAGCTATTGGTGAAGCATCTACAAGTTATCTCTACATTGCTAAATCTGTTGAACGCATAAAGTACTACATTCCTAAGGCGAAACTGATCGCCATTCTTCGAGATCCAGCAGAAAGAGCCTATTCAAACTATTTACATTTACTCAAGCAAGAGCGCGAGCCACTAACGGATTTTGCTGAGGCTCTTGCCCAAGAAGAGAAGCGCATTCAAAATAACTGGTGGTCCTTCTGGCACTATAAACACCAGGGACTTTACTATGTCCAAATGAAGCGTTATTATGAGGCGTTTGAAAAAAGCCAGATTAAGGTTTATCTATACGAAGATTTGAATAATAATCCTATAGGTATGCTGAAAGATATGTTTGGTTTTTTGCAGATAGACGATACTTTTACCCCAGATATATCTGAAAAAGTTAGGCAAGCTCCTCGCCTTCCCAAAAACAAAGCCTTGGAATCATTTTTGAACCAACCGCACCCAGTTAAATCCATTCTCAGTCCATTGCTTCCTGCTAGCCTAAGGGATAAACTAGTTAACAAGATTAGATATTTAAATCGTGGGAAACCTAAGTTATCACCAGCAGTGCGGAAGCAATTGATTGAATTCTATCGTGAGGATATCCTCCAGCTTCAAGATTTGATTGGTCGGGATCTTTCCCAATGGCTAAAGTGTTGAACATTAAGTGAACAAGTAAGTTGACAATTATAAGTTGACAATTAAGTTAAGTAAGTTAAGCTGTAAGCATTCAGAAGTCAGCCGTCAGCCGTGAGCTAAAAGCTCACGCTGCGCGAACAGCTTATTTTATTCAAAAGCACCGATTGCGCTACTTAAGGTGCTGCGCGAATAGTAGTACCTCAAGTAGTGCATAGGCTGATAGCTGATAGCTGAATGCTTACGTTAAGCTTAAACTAAGCTGATCAAATTATTATCAACTTAAACTTGATGAGTTAGGGAATTAAGCTATGTCCAAAACTATGGACAAAAAAGTTATCGGTATGATAAGTAGCTATAAGGCACTGAAACCCAGTCCTGTTGATTGGCTATGGAAGCAAACCCCTCGTCCTTTGGGGGTTTGGAAAAATATTCAAATGATAGCTACTGCACCTCAACCGGATTTTTTACTGCTATACAACTTTAACGAATTTTCTGACATCAAACCACGATTACCCAAATTTGGCAACTTTTTTGGGCTAGCTCACAAGCCCCCTGATCCGAAAGTCCCAGATCTCAAGACTCTCTTGCGGGGAGTGCCAAAAGAACGGATTATTTCTTTGGTGCGGGAACCTCCATTCCCAGAACGGGAAGAGATCCGAATTAATGAATATAAACAAGCTCAGGAATACTGTGGCTATGTATGTGGTCCTGATGATTTTGCGCCCATTCCTGACTATATGCCTGCTATTTCATACCACAACAATTCGTTTCGTGAATTGAATGAAATGGGACCACCTGAAAAAACTCGTTCTTGTTGTTGGATTACCTCCGGTATTGCTCGTACGGCTAATCATCGTCAGCGTTTGGCGTTTTTGAAGCTGTTGAGGGACAGTGATCTAGAATTTGACGTGTATGGACGGGATTTGCCAGACTGGGTAAACGGATATGGAAAAGTAGGGAATAAGTGGAATGCGATGGCTCCTTATTACTACAACCTGGCGATTGAAAACTATGCTGGTAATGATTGGTATGTGAGTGAAAAGTTGTGGGATGCTTTATTAGCGTGGTGTTTACCCATCTACTATGGTGGTTCTGGTGCTGATAAATTATTGCCTCCAGGAAGCTTTTTGAGACTGCCAAGTGAGGATGAAAAGGGCTTAGCTTACATTCAGGAAGTGACCGCTACACTGGATGCATGGCATGAGGCTCTAGATGCGATCGCAGAAGCACGTCAAATCATTTTACATGAGTTGAATTTACTCAACTTCTTGTCTAAGGTAGTGGAAAAACTGGGGTAAGTCTAGATGAGCACAGGAATTTATACATTAGCTAATGATGTGGTTTACGACCAACTGGTAGCACTGCTCAATAGTATAGAAGTTAATGCTGGCAAAGAGACTCCAGTTTGTGTGATTGCCTACAATGATCAGTTAGACAAGGTCCGTCAAGACATTGCCACCCGAGATAATGTAATCTTGCTGGATAATCCAGAACTATTTGTCCGTTGGGAAGAGTTTTCCTACCGTGTCTGGAAAACTCACCCCTCAGCCTTACAAGAATGGCAGGCACAAGGCATGAAGACGAAATTCTATCGAGTTGGTGAAAATCATCGTTACTGTGCCTTTGATCCAGAGAGTCCATTTGAAAAATTTATCTATCTCGATGCTGACACTCTGCTGATGAATTCGTTAGATTTCGTCTTTAAGCAGTTAGATGAGAGTGATTTTGTGGTTTATGACTTTCAGTATAAAGACCCAGCACATATTTTTAACGTAGCCTCACCGAAGTTACTAGAAGTATTCGATGAATCCCAGATTAATTCAGAAATTTTCTGTTCCGGATTTTATGGGGCTAAGCGAGGATTATTTCCTGAAGAGCAGCGAGAATGGTTAGTTTCTCAGTTAGCTAATGGGGAAGCAGAGGTTCTGTATAAGCGAGCCCCTAACCAATCTGTACTCAACTACATGAGGATGAGGTCTGGGTTATCAATCCATAATTTTGCTGTGAGTTTGCCTAAAGATAAAAGAACCGGTAATTCGGTAACATCTCCTCACTTTGAGGTTCGGGATAATCTACTTTATGATCATGGGAATCGCCTGACTTATCTCCATTACATTGGAATCAAATCAAAAGTTTTCAATAAACTGTGTGCTGGGGAGAATATCGACTTTCCCTACCGGGATATTTTCTTACATTACCGATATTATCATCAACCCGAAAAACGTCCTCAGTTTACTACTAAGGCTAAACCTTACAACCAGCCTCCTAGTTTAACCACTAAAGTCTTCAAAAAGTTAGGATTGAGTCGTTGAGGCAGAAAATATGAATCGTGGAATTTACATCACTGCTAATGACCGGGTGATTGAGCAGTCTATTGCATTACTAAATAGTATCCGCTCTTATGATAGCGATACCCCAATTGTTTTGATTCCCTATGATGACAATTATCAAAAGGTGGCTCAAATTCTTAAAGAGTCCTATGGGGTAGAGATTTATCCAGATTTGGCATTTATCGAACGCCTGTCTACTAAGCTACACGAAATTTTCGGGGAGGGATTTTTTGCTAGACCGAATCAGTTCCGGAAACAGGCTTGCTGGTTTGGAACTTTTGATGAATTTATTTATATCGATACCGATATCGTTGTTTTTGAGAAGATAGCAGATACTCTTGACTACCTGGCTGACTATGATTTTATTTGCTGTGATTACCAGCATGTCGGGGGAATCACTAATGTTTTCACCCCTAAAGTTATTGAAGATAAGATTTTTAGTGAAGCGGAACTGAAGGATATCTTTAATGGGGGGTTTTGGGGAGCCAAGAAAAATAAGATTAGTGAAGAAACTTTATATGAAACCTTTGCTGAGTGTGCGGCTCATCCCGAGTATTTTGACTTTTCCCAGAAAACCTCCGATCAGCCGATTATCAACTATATGATATTGAAGCAGATGCACCACCGATTTAATATTGTGCGTAGACCAGGGGGAGCTCCAGGAAATTGGGCAGGTAGTAAACAATTTCAAACCCAAGGAGTACGACTTATTGATCCAAATTTGAATCAACCCCTACAATATCTACACTGGGCTGGTATTCGTATTCAGCCTGGTTGTCCTTATTGGGATATCTGGAAACATTACCGCTATTTGAATGAACCTATGCCAGAGGATGAGTCTTTGCAGCCTAAAACTCAGAAGAGCTTATGGGAACAAATTACCAACAAATTACACAAATCACTGAAAAAGTAAAGCGGATTTAGTCCTAAAAAGGTGACAAAAAGGGTTAATGAAGTAGTCTCAGATGTCAGTTTGATGGTAAGTTACTCACAACTTCTTCTGTAAAGTCCGATGCCGGAGGAGCAGAAGAAGTTGAGTCGGTGCTCATTAAACCGAAATCTGACGATAAATAAAGTACTAAGGTGAAGGTGATAGCTAAGATAAGTTTTTCCAACATTTTACACTCCTCTAGTCGCAACGTCATCTAGTAGTAACGTTATTAAGTAGTTACCCCTATCTTCAGTATCCTGAATTTTTCGTGGATTGTGGGTGATCCTACGGTAATAGGGGTTGTGACAATTGTCATAACTTTAGGTGACGTAAATCATCGACAAAAAGTTTCTTTTGTGCGAATAAAAATAGGTCGAGAGTTGGTTCACTCACAGATGGGGTGATGGGGTGATAGGGGGATGGGTGATGGGGTGAAGTTAATTCAAGTTAATTCAAGTACGGCGAAGGATTTGGGTGATCTAATGATTTTGCTGCCAGTATAGTTGTGTCAAAATATTTTCTCCTAGTCATACTTTCTCAAGTTTGTGAGAAATCTCAGGATTACTAGTTAAGTTTTTGAGCCTCTAGCGGCAGCACTGACCCAATCGACTAAAAAAGTCAAAATCACGAAACATGCGCAGCGTTACCACTACACTGCTATAGTCAAAGCTGCTCAATTGTTCGGTCAGCAACAGACCTAACCCTCCAGCTACGACTTACCGACCATGACAGTCTCCCGGATGCAGACTTCCCAGCGATAGAGGATATAAGCTAGGAAACGGGGCAAGTTAATCGGTAGTATCCCATAGAGAAATAGCCGGTTTCCTGGAGTTCCCTGGGCTTTTAAGGCTTCTAAAGGAGGCTTTTCCAGGTTTTCATTGGTTTCTGTCATTAATCTGCCTAGAATACCGAGGTTGTTTAATCCCAGTGCGATCGCACCGGGTAAAATTCCAGGAAACAGGACAAACAGCGCTACTATTGCCCAAATCGGTGGGGGAATGGCTCGGCAAAACAGTAGAACTATCCGAGGCACGCACCAGTATTGTCCAACCTTGTACCGACGCAATAGTTAATGCCTTGGGATTGGGATTGAGCAATCCACCGGGAAGGATAAAATTATGGGCTGCTGGAAAAGACAGAACATAGAAAAATGTCCACAGTTGCTCGTAACGCAGGGACTGTAAACTCAGAAACATCTGATAACCTAATCCTCCAGCACCAATAATCCCCAGTACTGTTGCTGAGCGAATGGCACAATCAAAGCGATAGACAGTGTAGGAAAGAAGATTTAAAAAGGCTTGGGGAATCAGACTGTACAGAAGTGCAGTTAAGGGGGATACGCCACTATTGAGCAAAGCCATTAAGGGTTCCCGTGGCGTTTCATCCAGAATTTTTGATTACTTGTCGATTGATATTGGCAGTACGCCAGCAACAATGTTAACGCCGGGAGCGGACAAGTATGCGATCGCTGCTAAACCCGTCCCTAAGTTTTTGGCAGCTTGGGAGGGAATCGTGGCAGGAGTCAAACAGAACCCAAAGCGACCTCTGAGCCTTGGCATCGTTGGTGGTGGGGCAGGGGGAGTAGAATTGGCAGTGAATGTCCAAGGCAAATTAAAGAAACTATTGCATCAACGATTGACTAATGATTCCCACCCCAGTAAGAATTTACAAATTCACCTGTTCCATCGAGGCACTAAACTGTTACCCCATCACAATTCTTGGGTCAGCAACCACTTAAAAAAAATTTTATTACAGCGGGGAATTCAGCTTCATTTACTCGAACGTGTCAGCCAAATATCTCCCCATTTCGATCAGAATCAACTGAATCAATCGATAGCAAACAATAATAGTGACAGTGCTCATTTAGACCCCCAATTACTACCCCAATTACTAACGGTAATCTGTGACTCTGGATTAAAGGTAGAATGCCATCACGTCTTTTGGGTCACTCAAGCTTCGGCTCCGAGTTGGATTAAAGCCTCAGGATTAACCACAGATGAGCGAGGATTTATTCTCGTTGCTGATACCCTCCAATCAATTTCCCACCCTCATATCTTTGCAGCCGGTGATATTGCTACTATGCAAAATTACCAACGTCCCAAAGCCGGGGTATTTGCGGTCCGTCAGGGCAAGCCGTTATTTAAAAACCTCCAACGAATTGTATTAGGAAAAAAACTTATCCCCTCTCCATCCCTATAGTAAGACGAGTGGGGAGTCCCGCTAACAGCGCGTTAATTCAACCTAATAATTAAAAATAATTAAACTCCCCAGGCAAGATTCGAACTTGCGACCAATCGGTTAACAGCCGACCGCTCTACCGCTGAGCTACTGAGGATTGCCAAACAATTGCTCTTCACATCTACTTATTATAATCATACAGTACAAAGTCTGGCAAGTACTTTCGCAAATTTTTTTGAAATCACTGTGGTGTCGGGAGTTTTGAGTACAAGGTAAAGTAAACAATAAATAGTTAACACTAAGCAGTCAAGTAAATATAAGCCAGTCAGTAGTCATCAGTCAGTAGTCACCAGTCAGTAGTCAACAATACTATCCTAATCGTTGACTTTTTGCCACTGTAGCCCATGCTTGAGTGGGGAACGGCTTGATTCAACGTTGACCTTGAGCAACGGTTTTTGGTTAACCCCTGATTGCCTTTGTTTTTCTAACACTGCTCTAGCTAATGCAGCTTGTCGTTCCACTTCTTCCTTTAAATGCTGCTTACGGGAATACTCAGCTATCTTGATTCTCGCTTTCTGGTAGGTGGGGGTTTCTTTAGGGATTTGAGACAAATACACTAGCGCTTGAATAAAGTTACCCTGTCCTCCTTGTTCATAGGCTTCTTGTAACAAATACTCTGCTCGAATCTGTTGCTTTTGCTGATATTCCTTCAGCTTTGGTTGGACTTTAGCACCGGTGGGGGTTTCTGGATGGATTTGTTCGAGTAGTGCGATCGCATTGCTAAAGTCTTGGGCTAATGCTTGTTTGTAGGCTTGCTTTAATAACCCTTGGGCTTCTGCCTCAAGGCGAGGTTTTGCCTTCTTGACTAAGGGCTCCATCTTCTTTTGCCAAAAGCCAATTGAGGGCATTTTATCGTATCCCTCAAGCACATCTGACCATCGTTCTTGATAAAAGGCTTGCTCTGTAGCCTTAAATAGAGCTTCAGCACCTTGCCATTGTTGCTGCCACTGTTGAACCGTATTTAGAGATTGTTCATAGATCAGACTATCGCTAGGAATCGATTCTGCTAGTGCGATCGCTTCCTCCAAATCACCGGCTTGATAGTGTTTGATTGCCTTTTGTAGAATATCAAATTCAGAACGAGACGCAGAAGCATTCAGTAGAGCATAAAGTCCGATTAAAATCGCTATACCATTGGAGCTTGCTGCTCCGACTCCGATTCTTTTCAGTAAAGGTGGCAATTTTGGCCAGCTATATAGGGCGAATTCACGGACATACACTTTCCAATGTAATTCCGGCTCATCATTGCTAAGTGCTGAGTCGTTATTACTAGTTTTTGAGTCTTGAGTGCTGAGTGTTTCCTGCTCAGTTTTGACTCCTGAGTCAGACAATGGCGCTGCCTGTTTTAATTCTTGTGAGCTAGACTCCCTAGTCAGTGCTGAGTCTTCAATGGTAACCCTTGAGTCAGACTGAGTATCCAGCACGCTTAATTCAAAAGTGTCATTGTCACTAAACTCGATACTGAGTGCTGAGTGCTCGGTTATCAGTTCTGAGTCAGACTGAGTATCCAGAACGTGGAATTCAAGAGTGTCATTGTCACTAAACTTGATACTGAGTGCTGAGTGCTCGGTTATCAGTTCTGAGTCAGACTTAGCAATAGATACTTTTAACTCAGGACTTTGAGTAGACATGAGTGTTTTAAGTACGATTAATGCATCATTTGCTGACTGATAACGCAATTTGCTGTTGTAAGAGACCATATGGTTGAGTACAAACGCCATTTTATCGCTAACCGATACATGGTTTCGCCAATGAATCTCACCAGTCTCAGGGTCAGCCAATTGCATTGGGGTCATGCCTGTGAGGGCGTGAATCGCAATCATTCCTAGGGAATAAATGTCACTGTTAGGAAAGGATTGACCAGCAAGTTGCTCTGGGGGTATGTAGGCGAAGGGACGAATTGTGCTGGATGCATCAGACCGTGGATACTCGGTCAGATGGGCTTTGATTGGCTTTGAATTAATCAGCTCAGCAGCACCAAAGTCAATCAAAACTAGCCTACGGTCTGACCCTCGTCTGATTAGGTTATTGGGTTTGAGGTCTCTATGAATTATCCCTTGGCGGTGAATAAATTCTAGAATGCCTAGAACATCTTCTAATAGTTCAATGCACTGGTTTTCGCTAAAGCGTTTATTACTGTTTTGGCTGATTGGCAGTTCAGTACTAAGAGTTTCTCCGACAATTAAGTTTTGAACTAAGTAAAATCCCTGGTTATCTTCAAAATAATCAAGTAGACGGGGAATTTGGTTATGGCTGCCCAGTTTGATCAAGGTTTGAGCTTCATTGAGCCAGAGACGCTTAAGAAATTGCCATTTTTGAGGATCATCGCTTTTGGGCTGAAGATACTTAATCACATAGCGGGGATTGCCCTGTTGTCGGGTATCCTCTGCGATATAGGTTTTGCCAAATGCCCCAGCACTTAAAGATTCAATGATTTTATAACGCCCGTTGAGGAGCTTTCCCCATAAGGAATGATTTGGATTAATTTTCAAAGAATTTTTTCCTACCAGAATCACTTCTATTTAGTTTTTTTCAAGAAACCAACAGTGTTTCCGGAATTAGTGGTTGATAGAAGTAATTGGATTTGCGGTAGCGTCACCCGGTAGGAAATGGGATGTAAGCAATCAGCTATATTAAATCAGCTATATTAAATAAGATATATTAAATCACCTATCAGTGATCAGTAATTTTAATCATGGGCGTTACTCCCGTTGCAGGATGATATGACAATTGTTGACAACCCCAAAGCTTCCACTCTTCACCCTTCTTCCCTCTCCGGATGTTGTCCTCATTTGCTACAACAGAAAGCAACTGGGTATAAAAACTATATGCCAGGATAGAGATTAGATGTGTGTTCTTCGGTGGTCATCATATCCGCTTCTTAAACATGGAAAGTTGAAATTAGCACTATGAGCAAGGATCTAGACTTTAGCCCCCAGGGCTATGAAATTAAACAAGAGTTAGGACAAAATCACGCTGGGGGTAGAGTCACCTACCTGGCGACACAACTGGAGACTCAGCAACCGGTTGTGATTAAGCAGTTGCAGTTTTCCCAATTAGGTACTAGCTGGGCAGAATACGACACTTATGAACGAGAAATTAAACTCCTGCAGCAGCTAAATCATCCTAGCATTCCTCGCTATATCGATTCTTTTGACACTCCCACTGGATTTTGCTTAGTCCAAGAATATAAACCAGCACCTTCCCTCGCGGAGGATTACCACTGGACACCAGAAGAAGTTAAGCAAATTGCGATCGCGGTCTTGGAAGTCTTGGTTTACTTGCAACGGCGGCAACCTCCTGTGATTCATCGAGATATTAAACCAGAAAATATTTTGGTTGATAGACAGGGCAACTTGAAGGTGTATCTAGTAGATTTCGGTTTTGCCCGGATAGCAGGTGGGGATGTGACCCTCAGTAGCGTTGTTAAAGGTAGTGTAGGGTTTATGCCACCAGAGCAGATGTTTAATCGGCAATTGACCAAAGCATCTGATCTCTATAGCTTAGGAATAACCCTGATTTGCTTGCTGACAGGGACAAAATCTAGCGAAATCAACACCTTAGTTGATGAGAATTATCGGATTAATTTCAAAGCACTGTTGCCCAAGCTAAATCCCCAGTTTATTCATTGGCTCCACAAAATGGTGGCACCTAACCTCAAACATCGCTATCCCGATGCAGCAACTGCCCTCAAAGCCCTGAAGCCGATTGATGTGGTGAATGATGTCACTCCTCTAAAAACACTGTTGCAGGCTATACAACCAACAAAAGCAGTAGTCAAACTTGCCACCCTCAGTCTTGTGGCTGCTTCTTCATCGGCTATAACCTATGCCTGGATCACCAGTCCAGCCAGACAGTTGCTAACCAGTGGAGAATGCCAAGGCTGCAATCTCCCAAATATCAACCTACAGGATAAGAATCTCAATAAAGCTAAGCTGCAGGGGGCTAATCTGAGTGGTGCCGACCTAGAGGGGACTAACCTGTGGAAAGCTAACCTCAAGGGGGCTAACCTGTCGGGAGCTAACCTCGAGGGGGCTAACCTAAACGGTGCTCTCTTGCATGGTGCTAACCTGGGCGGAGCTAACCTCAAGGGCGCTAACTTAGACATCAAGAGGGCTAAGCGCTGGCGTATTAACCTCAAGGGCGCAACTATGCCTGATGGCTCTGTACATAAGTAAGCTGTTATGCATGAAAAATGCCGGAAGCATTCAGCGGTCAGCCGTCAGCCGTCAGCTTAAAAGAAACCTTAGCACCTCAATTAGGGTGCCCATAGCCCATAGCCCATAAGCTGATAACTGATAACTGATAACTGATAACTGATAACTGATAGCTTATAGATGATAGCTGATAGATGATAGCTGATAACTGATAACTGATAGCTGATAGCACCTCAAGAAGCGTGGGCGTAGCGCATTAGCTGATAGCTTACAAAATGCTTAACAGCAAGGGAGAAGGCAGAAGGTATAAGGCAGAAGGGACAAGAGTTTCAGCTTTTTTTCCTGATCTAAGCAAAGGTCGTTTCAATGGGCGATAGCTTAGTCCGATCCTGTCTGGTTGAATACTTATCATTCTGGGTTTTTCGTCAATTGAAAATCGATAATTGAAAATTAACAATTAATAATTAACAATTAACGATTGATTAACCGTAAGCATTCAGCCGTCAGCCGTTAGCCGTTGGCCGTTAGCCGTTGGCCACGCAACTTGAGGTCCCAAAAGCCAACGTAACTCAGCATTATTCCAATGCTTACCTGTTGTCTTGATGCAGTCGCTCATGGGGGAAACCCCCTGTTCCGAAGCTGCATCGCTTATTCAAAAGCTGAACGCCCACGCGTGGGCGTAGCGCTAATCGCTGTTCGCTGATAGCTGAATACTTACGATTAACCTAAATACCAAGTGATTAACCTGATTCGAGATGACTAGTTAAATTGAAAGATGTTACCAGAACGAGCACGAGAGTATTTAACTGTTGCTATCTGGTTAGAGGAGCGATCGCGTACTGTGATCAATCCTGATTTATTGCTCAACTGCATAGAGGATTGAGTTAAACGGGTGATGGGGAAGCGCTTAACTTCTAAGGGCTGAAGAATCCCACTCAGGAGTTGGGGACGACCTAGTTTATCTGCCATCTCCCAGCCAGTGAGGTCAATGGCTTCACTGGTAACATTCTTCAACTCAACCCACTCCCTTCCCCCTTCATCGGAGCCTTCAGGATTAGGTAATGCCGCTACGACTACCACAGGACCATCATTCTTGATGATACCCTCTACTCGCACAACTTTTGTACCATCCTCTTCTTTTGTGCCATCCTTGCTCAGGAAGATGGGAAAGAAGGAACGAATAAACTCGCCACGGCTACCATTGGGATTGGTACTGCGGTAGAGGACTAAATCGTAAGTGGCATCATTGATAGTAATTCGAGCCTTGTCACGAATTTTGCCGTAGACACTTTCATAATAGGCAACGGTTGCGAGCGCGATTTCACATTCAGGGCTTGGTCCAACAAAAAATCCGCCTTTCTTCTTGAACAATTTAGCAATAACATTGCCTCGAATATCAGTCACATTTTGGGTCATTTGTAACGTGACAACGTTGGGATTATTCGGTCCTTGATTACCTCGTAAGTCATACTTGTAGCCGAGAAAATTAACTCTATGATTTTGTTCATCAAGGTAGAATTTTACCCATGAGTGATAACCAGAAATGCTGCCAAGGGTTTCTCGTTGATCTCCAGAGCGGATATTGTATTTTCCTTCCCCAACAAATACATGCTCAAAGCCAGAAGCGAAGTGAGTTGATTTGCCCTTGTAGTAATTGGTGTAGAGTTCAAACCAGATGCGCTGTAGCTTGAGTCTAAATTGCTGCTCCGAAAGAGTCTCACCTAACTTTTCGTTAATATAGTTTCGGGCAAGCTGTATCGGTTTTGTAGACATAATCAGAGAAATAAAATCTAACTGCTCATGTTCTTCTTCTTCAGGAGTAACTTCTGGGTCAACAGAGCGGATAGCGTAGTTATCTAAAAGTTTAATGAAACTAGCATAGGTGCGGGTTTCATCGAATAATTTGTCTTCATTGACTTTATAGAATAAGGGTCGGGTGGCTAAGTCGATTTCCCGTTGACCACTAGCTTTGACCTGCTCATCTAATAGAATGTCAGCAGTTTCGTCTTCCCATTCTCCGGAACTAGTGCGAGTGCTAACCGAGAATTGGTTTTCGTCACTTTCCCAAATTTGTTTATAAATATTGGTTTCGCTCATTTCTCTATTTTATAAGTCCAATGATGTAAAGGTTGTTGAGGATATTTATGCCAAGTTGAATGATATACGGTCAACGGTCAACGGTCAATAAATTTATTCTAGGCTAAGGATTTTCAGGAAACAGTACCCTTGAGGGTACTTTTTTATTGCTCAGTCACGCAGGGTATAATCTCAAATTTGATTTGTAGTTATACTCAAATCTTGCACCATTCTCAATAAGCTTGGTTCATGTAGGGTGGGCAGTGCACCAGACAGATAATGAAGCTTGCAAAGCGCTTTGGTAGGCACTGCCCACCCTAGGATTAATGACTGAAGTAGGGGGTAGTTTCAAATCTGATTTGTAGTTATACCAATTCTGTAAATTATGGCTACACATCAATTTCGTCTCCCCATTTACCCCATCTCCCCGCGCCCGATACTCCTTAAGATGGCGACAATGTCTTGATGCAAAGCGCGAGTGGGGGAAACCCCCTGTTCCCTTGCTGCATTGCTGCAATAGTTTTACAGCACCTACACCACCGATTAAACTCACTTAACCCACTACACCCACTGCTACTACTTCGTGGCGACAATGCAATAGTTTTATAGCACCCACTAAACCGATTGCTACTATTTCCTTTACTAATCCTATTGCTACCACTCCACCTATCCGACCCCCGATACTCCTTAAAATTACGACAATGTCTTGATGCAGTCGCTCATGGGGGAAACCCCCTGTTCCCTTGCTGCATCGCTGCAATAGTTTTAAAGCGCCCACAGCACCTATTTAGCTCACTTAACCTACTCCACCCACTCCAGCTATTCCGTGACGATAATGCAATAGTTTTTCTAACCCCTTGCATTTTCTTGAAAATCTGGTTAGACTAATAGTATCGTTAAAGCAATGGTTTTGCCGCCATGATGATTTCTACCGCACAAGCCGCTGATTTACTGGGTGTTTCCGCCACTCGCGTCCGTTACCTTCTGGGCAAGGGCAGAGTCAAAGGAGCGTATAAGGTCGGTAGAACTTGGGTGATTCCTCTGTTTGATGGCATGCCAGTGGTAACGCCTGGCACTCGTGGACCAAAGCGGAATTGGTCAAAGCGTACAAATTACACCAAGGCTGTGATCCACGTTAATCAGAAAGTGATTCGCCAAAATCACAACACCGGGGAACGCAATCCAGTGATTACGGTAAAACGAGGCTCTAAAAACATTTACGGTCATACTGTCGAAGTCAATGGCCCTTGCCGGGTGATGTATCGCCCTGATAATCCGCTACATTGTGGCGCAAGGGTCTGGATTGAGACTATCTCGGATTTTAAAGTTATCTGAGCCAAGACTCTCACCGGGTGACAAGCAGCTTGAAAGCATGAAGCAGCAAGCTTTAAATCACATTGACAGATCCTTTTCACGAAAAGGACAGGTATAGCATTTTTGCTGATATCTAAACCTAAGAGGTATTTTTTTACTCTCCCATAAAACTCCGTATATCTTTCCCCTCTTGCCTTTTGCCTCTTGCCTCTTGCCTCTTGCCTTTTGCCTTTTGCCTCTTGCCTTTTGCCTCTTGCCTTTTGCCTTTTTATCGAATACGTGTGTTGACAACCCAGATACAAACGCGCTTATGCGATTGACCTTGGCCTTTTGGCCTTTTGGCCACGCTACGCGAACGGCCACGCTACGCGAATGGTCACGCTACGCGATCGCTTAAGAACGATAAACCCTCACCCGCTTATCAGGCTTTTGCTTTCTGACCCATGCTAAAAACTTCTGCATCTGAGGATCATTTTTTAATGCTTCACAGGTATTCAATTCCAGAGCTAAACGAGCATTTGGGAATAACGCATGTATTTGTCGGTGACAAGCAGGACAAATATTAATGATTGGACCAGGTTTCATCTTTTTTCGCTTAGTGTTTTGTCGCGGTATCAGGTGATGAACTGTTAATCGGTCTACATCTCTTCCACAAAGTTCACAAGTCATTGATAATGATAGAAATTATTATTTATTTAGGGACAAATTATTAGGGAGTAGGGAGTAGGGAGTAGGGAGTAGGGAGTAGGGAACTTCGAAGTTGGAAAAAATCCTGTGGACTTCATTACTACGATAACCGTAAAATCCTAAGTGTTGAACATCTCAACTAAACATCCAATATCATGAAAGCTTGGTCAATAATTTCCTATCTAGTTATCGGTATAGTTATCGGTACTTTTTTAGGTATTATACTACAAAAGTCTACTCAAGTAGACCAGTTGCTCAGACGCTACGGTATCCTCAGGACTTCCACCATTAAGGATAATCACAGCAAATCAGTTCCTGCCAATTTTCAAGGGAAGATGTCCCTGTTTATTTTGGCAGGACAGTCGAATATGTCAGGAAGTGGTAAAGTAACACCAGCCAGTGCTGTTACTCACCCGAGAGTTTTTGTTTTTGGAAACAATTACCGCTGGCATCTAGCCAAGGAACCTATTGATTCACCAACCGGACAAGTTGATCACGTCTCGGAAGATAAGTTAGCTGGAGTCGGTCCAGGGATGGCGTTTGCTACTGAATTACTCAAATACGATCCTGAGCTGATTATTGGTTTAATTCCCTGTGCTAAATGGGGTTCTAGTATTCAAGAGTGGCAAAAAAATCTCAGTGAAGATACTTTGTATGGCTCTTGCTTAAAGCGAGCCTATGCAGCTTCACCAATGGGAGAAATTAAAGGTTTACTATTCTTTCAGGGAGAAAGTGATGCCCTTAATCCTCAAGCCTACCCAAGTCGAAGATTCTTCCCTAATCAGTGGGCTGATAAATTTGTTAGGTTAGTAAAAGATTTCCGTCAAGACTTAGGGAAACCTGAGTTACCAGTAGTTTTTGCTCAAATTGGTACCACTACTGATCCAGAAAAGCTCCCGAACTGGGAAACCGTGAAAGCGCAACAGGAAACAGTCCAGTTACCAGCTACTGGGATGATTACTACAGATGACTTGGGTTTGCAAGACCATGTTCACTTGACAACGGAAAGTTATTTGATTGTTGGAAAACGATTTGCTAAAACATTTTGGAAACTTACTCAAAGATAATAGTCAAAGATTATAGGGTGCATCAAGACAGGGAAAACTAGAGGAAACGTCGCCATTGATTCTGGTCAAGCTTGATGAACATCTTATCTAAAACAGTTCTTGATGCAATAGCGAGTGGGGGAAACCAACGGCAGTCGCTCATGGGGGGAACCCCCAAGACCGCGCTGCCTCCCCAAGACCGCGCTGCATCGCTTCCAGCGCTTTTAGTTCCAGGGTTTTTTTTAATTGGTAGCATCGCCATCATTCCAGCAATTCCCACAGTGGTGATATCAACACCAGCGGCTAAAACTATTGCCCAACAGGTTACTGTCCGGATTGATGGTCCAAAACAGGGTGGCAGTGGGATAATTGTTGAACGCCAAGGAAATATATATTATATCCTGACTAGTGCTCATGTGCTACAAAAAGCTGGCATCTACAGGATTCAAACCCCTGATGGCAATCGTTATCCTGTAGACTCCCGCTACATCAGACGGATGCCAGGGGTAGATTTAGCGATCTTACCTTTGATTAGCACCTCTAACTACCCAGTGGCTAGGTTAGGGAATTCCCAACAAATCAGTGCAGGTCAAAGGGTTTATGTTGCTGGATGGCCCCGTTCTGGAGGTGCTTCTCAACAACGGCGGTTTGTTAATACTGAAGGATTGCTCACCGATGCTAGTTCTAAACTTCCTAGGGGATATGCTCTGAGTTATACCAATTTGGTGAGAATTGGGATGAGTGGTGGACCGGTATTAGACCATCAGGGGCGGGTAATTGGCATTAATGGTATGGTCAGATTAGTGGGCGATTCTGACACAATTGTGGCATCTGGCATTGACATTGACACCTATTTAACCTGGCGCTCTCAGCTGAAACTGCCAACTCCTGTACATACTCCTCAAGTCGGTGTCTCTCCTACAGCTGCGTCTGCCAAGACCGGAACAGTTTTCTACAAGTTGGCCAATACCCTTAAAGTAGGGACTGGCTCAGTGAGTTCTGTGGCGATTGGCACCGTTGCTCAAGGGAGATCAGTACAGGGATTGATGGCCGCTAGTGGTCATAGTGATGGCACTATCTCCCTGTGGAATCTGTCAACTGGTCAATTAATTCGTACCTGGCGAGGTCACGGTGGCGCAGTGAATACTGTGGTGATTAGTCCGGATGGTCAAACCTTAGTCAGTGGCGGTGATGACCGTATGATCAAGATCTGGAATCTTAACACCGGTAAACCGTTAGTTACCCTGACTGGACATCAAGATACAGTGGCGACTTTAGCCTTTAGTGCCGATAGCAAAACCTTAGTTAGTGGCAGCTGGGATAACACTATTAAGATTTGGCAGCTGCCTAAGGGTAAACTCTTGCATACCCTTAACGGACACTTAGGTTCAGTGAATTCTGTTGAAATCTCTCCTGATGGCAAAACCTTAGTCAGTGGTTCTCAAGATACAACTATTCGGCTGTGGAATTTAGCTACAGGTAAGTTAGTGCGTATCTTCAAGGGACATTCTCGATCGGTATCGTCTGTAGCGATTAGTCTGGATGGGAAAACCTTAGCCAGTGGTGGAGGGGACGGCACGATTCGCTTGTGGAATGTTAACACTGGTAAACTGACTAGAACCTTGACGGGTCACACAGATGGGGTGTGGTCAGTAACCATGACTAGAGATGGAAGTACCCTGATTAGCGGTAGTTGGGATAAGACCATTAAGTTGTGGGATATGAGGAGCGCTCAGTTGAAAAGCACCTTAAATGGTCATTCGGGCTATGTTGTGGCTGTTGCTTTGAGCCAGGATAGTCAAACCCTAGTTAGTGGTGGTTGGGATCAGCAGATTAGAATTTGGAGAAAGCAAATGCCTAATTAACTTGAATTAACTTGAGTTCAAGATAAGCGATTCGGCAAAGCCGACGCTTCGCGAACGCACTCATAAGCTAAAACGCATTTAAAATTGGCTTTAGCAAGGCAAAAGGCAAAAGGCAAAAGGCAAAAGAATAAGCAATGTCGCTCAAACGTTGCTGAGAATTGCTATAAGAAATTGCTATAATAGATTTAGGTCTTGTCTACACCATCAACCGCTCAAATAATCCCAGGCTTTAATAAATGCAACAATTTGGCTCACTGGAGGCAGGGTTGATACTGGTCTTGATGGTGTTGTAGTGTCTTCAGATTGCTCGCTCCAGCTTGATTGATTCATCAGATACTTCCCAAAATCTTGATTAGAATAAATACTTAATGAGTAGTCTCTAGAGTTAGTAATAATTGTCTTAGTCGGAGCCATAAAAAAGTTAGCCGATGATTTTATTTCTGGTGCTAACTTAAGGGTTTTAATTGGTTTAAGCAGCTCAATAGCTTGGCCAATATTTGTAAGTAATTTATTTATTTGCTTTTTGTCTTGATTACTTAAAGTGTATATTGATCGTGAGGGTAGGCTATTTAATAAGGTCACAATATTGCGATGAGTTTGACCTCCATCTTTGAAGGGGACAATTGCCAAGTAAGCGATAATGAATAAGTCAGCGTTGTTGCTTGTAAAGGTAATGGTTGTTCTGCGAACACTCACCTCAATGCTGGGTGGTTGATTGAGCACTTCAGAAACATTGGCTATCTGATTATAAATCGAGGCTAAAGCCAAATTCGCTTTGAGGTCTAACGGGGTATCAACGATAATCTTTACTGTTGGCAGGGTCTCGTTGAAAAAGGTTTTGGCAGCTTCGGAAGACAGACGGATAATTTGACTTTGATCGCCATCAGGACTCAAGTCAACCCATTCACAGATCAGTCCTTCGGTTTTGAGACCAAACCGGGAAACGGCATATAGTTTTGCCCCAGTCAGGGTAGCACCAGTCAAATCTGCTCCAATCCAATTGGCTTTAATCAGCCTTGCCTTACTAAGATCAGCGTGTACTAAACTGGTATTAACTAAATTAGCATTGCTCAAATCAGCCCCAACTAAGGTAGCTCCACTTAATTTAGCGTTGCTGAGATCAGCCCAACTGAGGTTTGCTCCACTTAAATCAGCCCAGCGTAAATTTGCCCCACTGAGATCGGCTCCCCTAAAATTGGCACAGGTGAGATTTCCTTGTCTGATTTCAACCCCTTTGAGATTGCTACCGCTGAAATCGGCTTTGTGCAGATTTGTTCCATTTAAGTGGGCTCCCTTCAAGTTTGCTTGACTAAGGGTTGCCCCCGCTAGATTAGCTTCATTGAAGATAGCGCGGCTGAGATTGGCTTGTCTGAGGGTGGCTTCTCGTAAATCAGCACCAGAGAGGTTGGCTGCGGTTAGATTTGCTCCACTTAGGGAACCACGAACCATCTCAGCACGAATCAGTGATGCCTGAATCAGTTGGGCACCTCTTAAATCAGACCGAATCAAATTTGCTACATTGAGCTGTGCTTGTGTTAACTTGGCTTTAGAGAGATTGGCACCGCTGAGTCTAGCAACGTTCAAGTTGGCTCGGCTGAGGTTTGTGCCGCTCAAGTTAGCACCACTTAAGTTAGTTATACTCAGGTTAGCTTCACTCAAGTCGGCACCACTAAGAGTAGCGCCGCTTAGGTTAAGTTCCGTAAGATCCGCAGCTGTAAAATCTCTTACCCCTGCTGCATATTGTTGGATAATTTCCCTGACATTCATTACAATCTAACAAAAATTAATATTTATCATGGCATAGGCTGAATCCGGGTGAGAGATAATGAAAATTGGTATTGTAGGACTGGGATTGATGGGTGGTTCCCTAGGATTGGACTTGAGAGCACAAGGTCACCAGGTCTTGGGAGTCTCTCGTCAACCACAAACCTGTCAATTCGCACTTGATCACAGCATTGTTGATAATGCGAGTATTGAATTAAGTATCCTAGCCACAGCAGAGGTTGTGTTTATCTGCACCCCCATAGCCGCGATCGCCTCTACTGTCAAGGATTTAGTTAACTATCTTAACAAGGATACCGTAATCACTGATATTGGTTCGGTCAAAATGCCAGTGGTTAGAGACATTGCTCCCCTGTGGGAAAATTTTGTAGGTGGTCATCCGATGTCAGGAAGGGAATACAGTGGTGTGGAAGCTGCGGTGTCGAATCTATTTGTCGGAAACCCTTACGTACTTACCCCGATTGAGACGACACCACCACCAGCACTTGAGAAGGTGGAGGAAATTGTGCGATCGCTTAAGTCATTGCTTTACATCACAACCCCGGAAAACCATGACAAAGCGGTAGCATGGATTTCTCATCTACCGGCGATGGTGAGTGGGAGTTTGATTAATGCTTGTATGCAGGAGACTGACCCAGTGGTTTTGAGGTTAGCCCAACAGTTAGCTAGTTCTGGTTTTCGTGATACTAGCCGTGTTGGGGGTGGTAATCCAGAACTGCGAGTAATGATGGCTCGTTACAATCAGGAGTCGATAATGCGTACGCTTGTAGGGTATCGCGATCGCCTTGACCAGATAATTGAGGTGATTGAAAAGGAAGATTGGTCGAGTCTGGAAAAAATCTTTGAAACTACTCACGTAGCGCGGAAAAAATTTGTTTCCTGAGTTTGTTTAGTTTGTTATTGAGCTAAGTAGCAAGCCACCACTGCTAACCCCACCAAGCAGTGTTTATTTTAAGCTGACCGCTGACCACTTAATGCTTACCTACTTACAGTTTTTCAAATGTAAGTAGGTACACAAACTTAATTACAAATTTGCAAAAACTGAAACTCTTTTAATTCAAGGGTTACAGAGAATTATAGTAGGTAATTAATTCGGCGCGCTCTACTTACTATGATACAGTAATAAGTTACTCTCTCATCACCTGATACTGCGTTAAATCTAAAAATAAAGTTTTGTAAATTTTAGTTTTACTGTAGCTAAATAGGTATATAGTGTAAAGTTGGATATGCTAAATTTTATGTATGGACAAAAAGATAATGCAGTCCCATCATCTGAAGTTGGCAATCGCGGCTACGTTTACGAGCGAACCCATAGAACAATCTCTATATTTTTGGAGTAAAAAATTAGATTGGCGACTACAAATTAAGTTTGCTCCATACAACCAAGTTTTCCAAGAACTGCTGAACCCAAGTAGTCTCTTAAGCACCAACCAAGACGGAATCAATATCATTCTGCTCAGGTTAGAGGATTGGCAAAATCATCAAAATACATTGATAGCGACCGTAGAAGGCTCAGAAAAAGAAGCAATACTTGATTCATTCCCTTGCCATAGACTTCCAAATAACATAGAAATTGCTCACTTAAATCGCTACGAAACTGAGTATCTCTATCAAGAAATTTTTATTGACAAAGCCTATTTAAAACATGGCATTAACCTAAATGATGACGCTTGTGTGATTGACATCGGGGCGAACATCGGATTGTTTACCTTATTTGTGCAATATCAATGTCCTCAAGCCAAAATTTATAGTTTTGAACCAGCAATTCATGCTTTTGAAAGATTACAAGCCAATAGTAAGATATATTGTAAAGACGCAACGGTTTTAAACTGTGGATTAGGCAATCAAAATCAAGAAGCAACCTTCACATTTTATCCTAATTCGTCGGTATTTTCCAGTTTTAACGCCGATACAACCCAAGATGAAAAAGCCCTGAGGGCAATTATTCTAAATATGTTGCGGCGATACAATTCTCTAGAGGAAGTAGCACTTAATCAAGTCGCCGATGAATTTCTCGCGGGAAGACTGGAACAGCAAACCTATAAGGCTCAGTTACGCACCCTTTCTAGTATTATTGATGACTATAATATTGAGCAAATTGATTTACTGAAACTGGATGCTGAAAAAAGTGAATTAAGCATTCTCGAAGGAATTGAAGCACAACACTGGTCGAGAATTCAGCAAATTGTGATGGAAGTACACGACCAAGGCGGAAATACCCTCGGTTGTGTGACTCAATTGCTGAAGGATAAAGGGTTTGAATTTGTTGTTGAAGAAGAAACCTTGCTAGAAGGGTCTGGCTTATACAATATTTATGCGACTCGTCCAGGTCAGCAATCTTCCCCACCAAGGACATTGAGCAAAAATGAAACTCAGATGGAACAGAACGTCCGGGAACTGGGAGAAGCCCTGAAAACTGCTGTTGAACGTTCCACAACTCCCCACTTGGTTTGTCTGTGTCCAACCCCTAACCGCAACGATGGGGAACTTTCCTTCTATCGGAGACTCGAACAACAATTAATCTCAGAATTAAAAGGAATCAGCAGCTTACATTGGTTGACCGCTTCAGAATTAGCCACAACCTATCCAGTTGCCGATTATGCAGCACCTGATGGCAACGGTCATATCCCTTATACCCCGAGTTTTTTTGCCGCCCTGGGTACAGGAATTGTCCGCAAGCTACAGGCTATTATTAGTAATCCCTACAAGGTGATTGTTCTCGACTGTGATCATACCCTGTGGAAAGGGGTTTGTGGAGAAGATGGGGCGACCGGGGTAGAAATTGATCAATCTCGTCAGGCATTGCAGTCATTCATTGTTAGCCAGCAGCAAGCCGGAAAACTGATCTGTCTTTGTAGCAAAAATAATGAAGAAGATGTCTTCGCAGTTTTCAATCATCATGATCAGATGCCGCTACAACGCCATCACCTCGTTTCTTGGCGGATTAACTGGCAACCCAAATCTCAAAACCTCAAAGCCTTAGCTACCGAACTCAATTTAGGTCTTGATAGCTTTATCTTTATTGACGATAACCCCGTGGAATGTATGGAGGTAAGGGCAAACTGTCCGCAAGTCTTGACGTTGCAACTCCCTCCAGAAGATGACCACATTCCTTCATTCTTGCAGCATATTTGGGCCTTTGACCAACTGCAAGTGACTCAAGCCGATCAGCAACGGAATAAATCATATCAACAAAATGTTCAACGGCAGCGTTTTCAGGAAAAATCTCTAACTTTTAAGGATTTTTTAGCTGGACTCCAGTTAGACGTTGACATTTCTCCCATGAAACCCCAGCAACTCCCAAGGGTTGCACAACTAACCCAACGCACAAATCAATTTAATTTAACCACAATCCGACGCTCAGAAGCAGAGATTCAACAATTATGTAACGCCAAGGGTTTAGAAGCTAGGGTAGTACACGTTAAAGACCGCTTCGGGGATTATGGTTTGGTGGGGTTACTGCTGTTTCAAAGCCAGTCAGATGCGATCGCATCTGATAGTTTCTTACTCAGTTGTCGAGTGCTCGGTCGTGGTGTCGAACATCAAATGTTAGCCCAATTGGGTAAAATTGCCCAACAACGGGGATTAAATTGGGTGGAAGTGAATTATCAACTCACTGCCAAAAATCAACCAGCCCTAGATTTTTTGGAGAGTGTGGCGGCATCATTTAAGCAGGAAAATGCCGGAAAAATACGGTTTAAATTGCCGACTGCAGTAGCAACAACTATCACCTTTAATCCCAGTCAGATTCCGTCGAAGCCCGTAGAAACAGAATCGATTAAAAATAAGAATCATAACCCTCAAAAGTTAGTCTCCAATATTCCCTTTGAAGAAATTGCTAATACCCTGTACAATCCCGAACAGATTATCAAGCAAATTCAAGCTAATTTTTCTCGTAACCGTCCACAGATAGAGACTCCATTTATTGCGCCCAGGACTGCCTTGGAACAATGGGTGGCTCAACTATTTTCTGAAGTACTAAACCTAAACCAGGTGGGAATTGAAGATGATTTTTTGGAACTGGGTGGAGACTCAATACGCGGTGCAATTTTAATCAATCAGCTCCAGAATAAACTGAATGAAATTATTCATTTTGTGGTTTTGCTTGAGCAGAAAACGGTAGCTAAACTAACTGCCTATCTAGAACAGCATTATCCCGAATCTCTTACCAAACTATTGGGAGAAAATGCCTCTGTCAAGACGGCAATTAAACCCGTGCCTCGGCAAAAAATACCAGGACAGACATCCTTTCCTCTATCCTTCCCTCAGCAACGGTTGTGGTTTTTGGTTCAACTAGAACCAAACAGTCCGTTCTACAATGTGCTTGAAGCTGTCACCCTTGAAGGTCAGTTGAATGTGACGGTACTTGAACGAAGTCTCAATGAAATTATTCGCCGCCATGAAATCCTGCGAACCACGTTTAAAACTGTCAATGGCGTACCTCGCCAGGCGATCGCACCAACGTTAACGTTGAAGCTGTCCGTGATCGACTTGCAGAATGTTACTGAACAATCGGCTATAGTCGAACAGAAAGTCCGGGAAGAGCAACTCCAAGCCTTTGACTTAGAACAAAGTCCGTTACTGCGGGCAACTTTGCTAAAGTTAGGCTCCCAATCTCACATCCTGCTGCTGGCAATGCACCACATTATTGTCGATGGTTGGTCTCTAGGTGTGTTGATTGAAGAGTTGTCTAAGCTTTATCCAGCTTTGTTAACGGACTCCCCCTCGACCTTGCCAGAGCTACCCATCCAATATGCTGATTTTACTATTTGGCAGCGGCAGTGGTTAAAAGGCGATCGCTTTGAGCAACAACTCAATTACTGGAAACAACAGTTAGCTGATGCACCGCCGTTGTTAGAATTGCCCACAGACAGACCCCGCCCGCCCGTACAAACCTTCCGGGGTCGGAGTATTTCCTTTGAACTCAACTCAGACTTAACGGCAAAACTGAAAACCCTCAGCCAACAGTCGGGGGCGACATTGTTTATGACGTTGTTGGCGGCTTTGACAACATTACTCTACCGTTACAGTGGTCAAGAGGATGTTTTGGTGGGAACCCCCATCGCCAACCGAAATCACCAGGAACTAGAACCATTAATTGGTTTCTTTGTCAATACCCTAGTGATGCGCACGCGACTAGAGTCAAATCCCATGTTTACTGAACTGTTGACTCAAGTGCGACAAGTAGCCTTATCAGCTTATGCTAATCAGGACGTGCCGTTTGAGCAATTAGTAGATGAGTTACAAATTGAACGGAGTTTAAGCCATTCGCCCCTATTTCAGGTGATGTTTGCCCTCCAAAACGCCCCGATGAAGCCGTTGTCAATGCCAGGATTGACCATTGCCCCCTTCCCAGTGGAAAATCTACGAGCCAAATTTGACCTTACTCTGATGCTGTGGGAAGTTGAAACACCCCAGGGCATCTCACTTCAAGGGTTCTGGCAATATAATAGCGACTTGTTTGACAGCGATCGCATTACCCGGATGGTGGGGCATTTCCAGACCTTGTTAGGGGGAATTGTTGCTGACCCAGAACAAAGAATTGGTGAGTTACCGTTATTGACGGCAGCAGAACGGCATCAGTTATTAGTGGAATGGAACGATACAAAGCGTCCCTATCCAGACGACCAATGTATTCACCAGTTATTTGAGGCGCAAGTCAAGAAAACCCCTAATGCGATCGCTGTTGTTTACGAATCCCAAACCCTAACTTACCAAGAATTAAACCAGCGGGCAAATCAATTAGCTCATTATCTCGAAAGCTTGGGAGTCACAACAGAAACTTTAGTCGGGATTTGTATCGAGCGATCGCTCGATATGATAGTGGGACTGCTAGGTATTCTCAAAGCAGGTGGTGCTTACGTTCCCCTTGATCCAGACTATCCTCAAGACCGGATAGCCTATATATTGTCAGATTCCCAGGTGCCATTGTTGATTACTCAGTCTAGATTGCTAGCCAAATTACCCGATTTTTCTGGAACGGTACATCAGACCCAGATAGTTTGCTTAGATAAGGACTGGCAAGTGATCGGCACTTACACTAACGACAACCTTGAAAGTCAAGTCAAACCCACTTCCTTGGCTTATCTGATATACACCTCGGGTTCTACAGGAAAGCCTAAAGGTGTAGCAGTAATCCAGCAAGCCATCAGTCGTTTAGTGTTTGAGAGCAACTACGTGGAGTTGCAGGCTTCGGACTGTATTGCCCAAGCAAATAATATATCTTTTGATGCTGCTACCTTTGAAATTTGGGGAGCCTTGCTGCACGGGGCTCAACTAGTAGGGATTACTAAAGCAGTGATGCTTTCACCGGAAGAATTAGCAACACAGCTGCGCGAGCAAAAAATCACTATTTTGTTTGTGACTACAGCCCTATTCAATCAGTTGGTAAGTGTGGTGCCAGATATATTCAAGCATCTGCGCACTATGTTGTTCGGAGGTGAAGCGGTTGACCCCTCATGGGTAGCAGAAGTACTGAAAAAAGGAGCGCCACAGCGACTGCTACATGTATACGGACCAACTGAAAGTACTACCTTCTCGACCTGGTATTTAGTAAAGTCAGTACCTTTGGGAGCAACAAACCTGCCGATCGGCAGTCCGATATCTAATACCACCATTTACGTCCTCGATCGCCAGCTTGAACCCGTCCCTATTGGAGTACCAGGAGAATTGTATATTGGCGGGGACGGTTTAGCTCGCGGTTACCTAAACCGTCCACAATTAACAGCTTCTAGATTTATTGATAACCCTTTTGGTACTGGTCGTCTCTATAAAACAGGAGACTTGGTGCGTTACTTGCCTGAGGGTAATATCGAATTTAACGGTCGGATCGACAATCAAGTCAAGTTGCGTGGTTTCCGCATTGAACTCGGAGAAATTGAAGCACTCTTAGCCACCCACCCCCAAGTGCGAGAAGCGGTAGTTATACTCCGCGAAGACCAACCGGGCAACAAACGTCTCATAGGCTATGTACTTCCTTTCTTAGAACAACCGACTAGCAGTGCATTGCGCAGCTTCCTGAAAGAAAGACTACCGGAATATATGCTTCCAGCAGCTTTCGTCATTATGGAAGCCTTACCCTTAACCCCTAATGGCAAAGTTGATCGTCGTGCCTTACCTGTACCCGAAATTGAATCACATGCAGAAACAATCGCACCATGTACTGAGAATGAAAGAATATTAGCCAAGATTTGGCAGGATGTCTTAGGACTGCAAAAAGTGGGTATCCATGATAATTTCTTTGAGTTAGGCGGAGATTCGATTATTGGCATTCAAATTATCGCACGGGCTAATCAGGCCAGACTCAAACTTACACCCAAACAACTATTTGCCCATCAAACCATTGCCGAACTAGCAGCCGTCGCAGTCACCACAACTGTAACTCAAGCCGAACAAGGAGTCGTGACTGGGGCGGTTCCCCTGACGCCCATTCAACATTGGTTCTTTGAACAGGATTCACCGGAACCCCATCACTTCAATCAAGCGGTTTTGTTGGAAGTCCCAGCAGATATTCAACCCGAATTCTTACAACAGGCGGTTCAGCAAGTATTCCTCCATCATGATGCCTTGCGGCTACAGTATGTGCAGCAAGATGGAGAATGGCAGCAGCGTCATGGTGATATTGATGCAACGGTACCTTTCCAAGTCGTTGATTTATCGAATCATTCTGCTACCGAACAGCAAAAGGCGATCGCAGACCATGGCAATGCTGAACAACGGGCGATTGATCTGTCTCGAGGCGTGTTAATGCGGGTGATGCTGTTCCCATTGGGAAACCATAACCCTGGACGTTTACTCGTGGTGATTCATCACCTAGCGGTGGATGGTGTATCTTGGCGAATCTTGCTAGAAGACTTATCGATGGCTTATCAACAGTTAGAACACCGAAAAGCGATCGCACTACCCCCTAAAACAACCTCCTTCAAAGAGTGGGCAATTCGTTTACAAGAATATGCCCAAGATTCACAACTCTATTCTGAGTTGGACTATTGGTTGCGTCCTGCAGCACCCATCGTGTCCTTGCCAGTAGATTATCCAGTCGTTGCTGGTGCAAATACTGTAGCCTCCCGTGCCACCGTGTCTCGTACCTTAACCGTAGAACAAACTCGTGCTTTATTACAGGATGTGCCCTCAGCTTACAATACTCAAATTAATGATGTGCTGTTAACAGCGCTCGTACAGAGTTTTGCTCAGTGGACTGGCAGTTCAGTATTCTGGGTGCATCTGGAGGGGCATGGACGAGAGGATTTGTTTACAAGCACTAACTTATCTCGCACAGTTGGCTGGTTTACAAGTCTGTTTCCGGTCTTATTAAATCTCACCGGAATCGATCATCCTGGAGAAGCTCTCAAGTTCATCAAGGAACAACTGCGACAAATTCCACAGCGGGGTATTGGCTATGGTATTTTACGCTATCTCAGTTGCGATGGAGAGGTGCCCAAAAAATTGCGATCGCTTCGAGTTCCAGAAGTCAGCTTTAACTATCTAGGACAG
The DNA here is from genome assembly GCF_001767235.1 of Moorena producens PAL-8-15-08-1. Classification (GTDB taxonomy): domain Bacteria; phylum Cyanobacteriota; class Cyanobacteriia; order Cyanobacteriales; family Coleofasciculaceae; genus Moorena; species Moorena producens_A. The sequence continues at coordinate 4,380,458 of NZ_CP017599.1, read as the reverse complement.
TTTGACCCCACTCAGTTAGCAGCCGGATGGCAATATACTCAAGAGTATAGCGGTGATCTTCACAGTCCTCTTGGGCAACGTAGCCATCTATTGAATGTTAACGGATTAGTCGCGGAAGGTCGATTAAAGCTGGAATGGAACTATAGCCAGAACATTCATCGAACAAGAACAATTGAGGATCTCGCCAATGCTTACATGACAGCTTTAGATGGACTAATTACCCACTGCCTATCCCCAGAAGCAGATGGTTATACCCCTTCTGATTTTCCAGAAATGAATATGAATCAAGCCGAATTAGATGAAATTCTTTCAGAATTAGAATTCTAGAACAATACTTAAAATAATGATGAATTGCAGGTATGATTAGGGAGAGCATCCCAGAGTTGCAAATCAACATTATCTATTAGATATCAGCACCTCAGCTATCAGCTTTTTGGCTGACAGCTGAATGCTGAAAGCTGAATGCTAATTAGAGAGGAACCTCAGTTGTGTCATCCTTAACACAATCATCAGAATCAGTTGTTGATTTATTTAATCCAAGTCGGCAAAATCAACAACAAGCTGCCAAAATATCTTGCATTTCCTATCAAAGTATGTATAGGTCATGTCGAGTGTTGCGGGAGTTTGTCCTTTACTATTTTCCCTTGTATAATCTCTCCATAAACGATTTCTTTAAGTTTTCGCCCATCCTGAGTTTCATTGAAGCTCTGGTGTACGAAATTGATGAAGAAGTAGAGAGAATTCAAAAAAGCGGTTACAACTCCAATCAAGCTTCCCCTTGGAAAGCTAAGGAAAAAATAATTTTGTCGGTGTTAGATGAACATAATCTGCGGCACTTTAAGGTAGAATACTACTTGAATAAGTTAGGGGAATACTTTGAATTAGAAAGCCAATTATTGATGACGAGTCATGTCACTCATACTTTAATTACCCAGGCCGCTGAGTTACGCTCGTCTGACTATCGCGTCCTCCATTGTACCCTACTGAAAATGTTGGGGTTAAATTATAGCCAAGAAGAGTTAAACGAAGAGTTAAGCTTGATGTGGCCCTTGGAAGTCCTGAATGACATTGAAGACGATTTGATGTCATACAAAGAGGATGTAGAGGCTAAACACTACAACACATACCGCATGTTTGTTAAGGTGTATGGAGAAACAGCACCATACTATTTAAAGCAAGATTTGTACTATTACGAACACCTATTTCATCAGCAACTAGAAAAACTTTCGGACGTGAGGAAATCACGATTTGGAAAAGCGTGGGAAGCTTATCGTCTGGATCATCCCGTTCCAGTTGTACCGGAACCCATTCTTGAAAATTAGAATCTATAAGGTCAAGCCAAGCGTCTTTGAAATAAGGATTTGCGGATTTGTATTTCTTTGAAAATGGCAAGATAAAAAAACGCAAAAGCTACTTTGTAAGACCGGCTGTGTAATCCTAAAAGACACCAGATGAATCACCAGAATCCAATAGAAGTCAGTCAGCAATTTGTTGAAATTGGACAACAGCTTTATACCCTGGTGACCAAGGGTAGCACCATCGCTCGCCAGTCCCAGCAAGGCTGGTATCAATTTGTTGCCCGTTTGTTGACGGATGGGACAGCCTTTGAGGGGGTGCAGCGCCCGTTAACAGAAGCTGTAGCACTATACAATCAACACCAAAGTCCAAGGGTTACTCTAGAAACCGTTCAATATTATCTAGTGGCTAAAGTGGTTCGCGCAGTTAAACTAGAACCCGAAGCACTGGCAAATCAGTGGTACTTTATTTGTGATGGGACAGAAATCCCCAACCCCGGTGATTTTATAACCGTTCAGATTTTTCAAGAACCTGTGGTTGTAATCCGTCAAGGGGATGGTTCGATCCAAGTGTTTTTGAATGTTTGTCCCCATCGCCAATGTCTGGTGTTTGAAAGAAACGGTTGCATCAAAGGGGGTAAATCAGAGTTGTGTCCCTATCATGGTTGGGCTTTTAGTGAAGATGGACACTGCACGAATGCACCAGGGGCAAGCCGAGGAGAATTCGGGGAAGATTTTGACCTAAAAGATTACAGTTTACGGTCATTTGAAACTCGCATCGATAGCAACCAAGGGGTATTTGCCAGGTTAATCGCAAATGGAGATGGAGACGAACCCATCACAACCATGCCGCCAGCAGATATCCAGGTCAATGGACAAAATATAGGAGTAGCGATCGCAAACCTTTTACAAGATGTCAGTCCAGGGTATACCGAGGGAATCATCCCATCCCTGCCTGAACCCATTCGCCTCTGGATTAAGATTGGCTATCTCAAGGAGCAACTGAAACACGTGGTTGCTGGTATTGCTCAACGGCAGGGTCTGACTCCTGAAGCCGTTTTGTCATCTGTGAACTTGGAGTTTAACACAGAACCTGACCCCAATCGCGACCTCTTGCTAGAGTCGGTGATGCGGGAACTCCGACAAGCACTTTTGATGGTAGAAGCTGAAACGATATCCTTGAAGCTAGAAGACATTCTCGAGGAAGTCAAACACACTCAGATTTCAGATTTGTTTTTTGGAGTAGAAGCTGATGGATCCTCGTTATCTTCTTCTGAGGCAACGACAGATGAACCCGAGCAAAATAGAAGAATCGCTTTACCCATTTGGACTTATGGGGATTGGGATCTGTTTGCTTTGGAAATAAAGCATTTAATTGCACCGACTTGGCAATTTGTCTGCCACGTTAACGAAATTCCCCAACCCCATCAATATACTTGGCTTGATATTGTGGGCGAACGGGCTTATGTGATTCGGACCGCCAACGGGGATCTGTTTGCCGGTAAACTGAAGCATATTGATGGGCGACAACAGGGGCCTGACTTTGAGGGCCCTAGGGACTATGGTCTAGACCCCATTGATATTGAGGTCTTTTATGGCTTTGTCTTTATCCGGTTGCTGCGACAAGGTCCAAGCCTCAAAGAGATTTGGCATCAACCTGGTTTACTCGACCCCTATAAACTCGAAGAAATGCAACCCATTGGTGGATCGGGTCAGTATGATATTTCCGTGGAAGTGGACTACAAGCTGCTGTGGGAGAACTTCTTAGAAGATTACCACTTCCCGATGATGCACAAAGGATTGACCTTAAGGTTTGGGGTATCGAGTGATTGTGAAGGGATTAATGGCATGATTATCCCCATGCGAGACCCCGCTTCGCCCAAGTTAAACCCAGTTGAACGGAAATATTATGACTGTGCCAAGACCTTAGCACGACATGACTGGGAACGGGAGAAAGAACTCCAGCGGTTCGCCGCAGAACACCAGTTTTTACCAGAAACCTTGTGTTATTCTGCCTTTTGCTCAATGGCCGCCCAAGAAGAAATGCCCATGCCCTTTTCCTTGAGCGTTTTCCCTGAACACGTCCAAACCTTTTCCATCGTGCCTGGGGGACCCCGTGAATCTCGTTTTCATGTTCGCAGTTATGGTCATCGGATGCCACCAAACGCTGCGGAAGCGGACGTGATTAAAGCGGCACAACTGGCAAACATTCAACTCTTAGCAGAATCGTTACAAGAGGATATTCGAGTCAACTACATTACTCAGGATAGTGTATCATCTCAGTTGTTTGAAAAACTGGGGGTTTTCAGTATTGCTGAGTGGGATGTAGCGAAGTTTCAGGAAGCCGTTCAAATGAATATTCCAGTGACTTCTTCACCCCGTAAACCCCCTAAACTTTTGAACTTATGAATATTTCAACATTTTGCACAGGTAACTCAGATTTAGCATCTCTCAAATGTTCTGGGATGCTACAACAAACTAACCTTTAGCTTTTCTTACTCAAATCATGCTGAAGTTCGCCATTGAATTTAATTATTCTCTACCGACTTCTAAAACGTTAGTTGTCGGGACTTTAGGGCCAGCCGGAACGAGTAGTGAAGAGGCACTTGAATATGTCGTTGAGCAATTACAATTAGAAGAACTTTCAATTACCACAAAGTTATTTGATAACTTTAGCCAATTAAAAGAGGCTTTGGTGTCAGAAGACGTCAATCTTGCTCTTGTTCCTCATGCTTACCATAACATTAATGACTTTTATATGGAGCCGAGTTTTGAACTGAGCTTCATTTTTATTTATCCAACACCTAGTTATGGATTAGCTAAGAAGCCAATCAACCAATTTGACATAAATAAGTGTACGATTTTAACTCATCCAGCTCCCTTACCATTGCTCTCTTATCTATTGCCAGATTATGAGCAGCAAAAATCCATTAAAGTTAAGTTAGTAGATTCCACTAGTGTAGCGGCAAAAGAGGTCAGTGAAGGATTAGCAGAACTGGCAATCACGAATGAAAAAGCGGCTAAAAAATACGGCTTAGAGTTTATTAAAACTTATGGTAAAATTGAAATGAGTTGGTCAATTTTTAAAAAAAAGCTCTCCTAGACTAAGTATGATAAATAGATAGGTGAAATGGGGAACAGGGAACAGGGAACAGGGAACAGGGAACAGTTAAGAGATATAACAGGGGTTAAATGGTGGAAATCAAAGACTTTAAAGACCTAATAATTTGGCAAAAAGGCATGGATATTGCCGAAAAATGTTATTTTCTTACTCGACTGTTTCCTAGAGATGAGCTATATGGGATGGTGCAACAAATTAGAAAAAGTGCTGCATCTATACCTGCCAATATATCTGAGGGATATGGACGAAGGTATACGGGAGAATATATCAGATTTTTAAACATAGCTCAAGGGTCAATAAATGAATTAGAAACCCATCTTATTTTAGAAGAGTAGGATTATGTGAGCCAAAGGAGATAGAATCGATTATTAACTTATTAAAAGAGTAAAGTATAATGATTATTTCTATTATTAAAAAGCTAGAAAAATGAAAGCTGTTCCCTGTTCCCTTAACAAATAAAAAAATATGTCAGTATTTTTCCCAATCGGTAAACCGATCAAAGTAAAATCATCTGTAGAGTTATTAGCATTTCAATGTCAGGATACCATTGTGCAACTGGCTGAGATTTGTCCAGGTGCTACCTTCGATTTACACCACCATCAGGAAAGTCAGATGGGTATGGTATTTAATCAAGGTTTGGAAATGAATATAAATGGGGAAAAAGCAATATTGACTCCCTTGCAGGATGTTTATGTGGCGGATGCGAATGTTCCCCATGGTTCGGTTAATACGACCTCAGAAACGGTTCGATGTTTTGATGTCAAGCGTCTAATTCCTGAGGGAAACAAACAGATAGACGATAATGACAACTTTGAGAATAAAATTTTTAAACTTGTATCTACTAAAGATGAAGAAACGGGGTTTGATTGTCAGTGGGGAACCGGTTCGTGGTTTGAGCTCAAAATTACTCAAATTCCCCCAGATGGAAAACTACCTGTCAACCAATCAGTTCGTGATAAAATGGGGATTCTTCTCAATGGTAAACTGGTGATGACTGTCGGAGAAGAAGAGCAAACTTTAGAATACGGAAAAATTTATTACGCACCGACTGAAATTTCCTATAGTGGATACAATCAATCTAACCAAGACGTTTGTTTAATTGAAATTGGGATCTAAATTGGAATTTAATTAATGGATTTAGGATTAACTGGAAAAGTGGCTTTAGTAACAGGGGCGAGTGCAGGGATTGGTTATGCTGTCGCTGATAGACTCGCTGGGGAAGGATGCAAGTTAATTATTTGTGGTCGAAATCGCGATCGCCTAAAACAAGCTGAACAATTTTTCCAAACTGCGGGAATAGAAATGCTTAGCATTTGTGCAGATGTTCAACAACCTAATGATTCTAAAAAGTTAGTGTATTCAGCACTAAGTAAATTTGGTAAAATTGATATATTGGTGAACAATTCAGCCGGTGCTAATTTTGCTAAAAATGAGGTAGAAGAACTGTCTGATCAAGATTGGAGTACTGTTTTTGAAGGGAAGTTACTGGGCTATATTAGAATGACAAATTTGGTGTTACCGACCATGAAAACTCAGAAATGGGGGCGAATTATTAATATTGTCGGAACATCGGGAAAAGAGCCTTCTGGTACGCTGATTAAATCAGGAGTTGCTAATGCAGGATTAGTCAACTTTACCAAAGCAGTGGCTAACCAAGTAGCGGGATATAATATTCTCGTGAATTGTGTAAACCCTGGCATCATTGATACACCAAGACATCAAGACTATTTAGAACTATTTTCTAAACTTGGTAATAAAACTGCCGATGAAATTAAAGCAGGAATGGATAATAAAATTCCCTTGGGTCGTAGAGGTGAGGCGATGGAAGTTGGTAGTTTAGTGGCATTTCTAGCTTCAGAATGTGCTAGCTATATCACCGGAATTTCAATAGCAGTTGATGGGGGATTATCTGTCACTGCTTTTTAATATAAAACTATTTAATATAATAAAATGGTTGTCACACCAAATAAAACCAAAGATATTGAAGCAATGTATCCCCTTTCATCAACGCAAAAAGGGATATTATTTCAGACACTGTATCACCCTGAATATCGGTTATATTTCGACCAATTTAAGTTTACGATTCACGGAAATATGAATCCGAAGGTCTTTGAACAGGCTTGGGTGAGACTTGTAGAACGACACCCAGTTTTGCGAACATTATTTGTTTGGAAAAACCGTAAGCAGCCTGTTCAAGTTGTACGTAAAACAGTCAAGCTAACCTGGAGTTATCATGACTGGCAAACCCTATCTCCTGAAGCCCAAAAAGCCAGGATGGATGCTTTTATAGACAGTGATCGACAACAAGGGGCTGAACTTGGTAAAGCACCCTTAATGCGATGTGCTCTGATGCAGGTAGCCGAAGAAAAGTACGAATTTGTATGGAGTTTTCATCACATTATTTTAGATGGTTGGAGTTGGCCAACTTTACTGAAAGATGTCTGGGCATTTTATAATTCGATTAAGAACAATTCCCCCTTATCCTTAACTCCATCTCGCCCCTATCGGGATTATATTACTTGGTTACAGCAACAAGACCTGTCTGAAGCTGAGACATTTTGGCGAAAAATCCTGGAAGGGGTAACCGCATCAACGCCTTTAGTCGTTGATAATTACAGCAAAGATCAACGGTTACAGACCCAAACCTGTTTAATGGGGCGTCGCGATCTCTCAACAGAAGCAACCGCGCGTTTAAAGTCTTTTGCCCAACAAAATCATCTCACCCTTTCCACTTTAGTGCAAGCAGCTTGGGCTTTGCTACTAAGTCGCTATAGTCGGGAGTCAGATGTGGTTTTTGGGGTGACCGTATCGGGTCGTCCTCCTGAATTAGCTGGTGTAGAATCGATGGTGGGGTTATTCATTAATACTCTGCCTGCACGGATAACAATTTCCGACACAATCGATACCCAGTCTTGGCTTGAGGAGCTACAACAACAGCATATCGAACGGGAACAGTATTCCTATACCCCCTTGGTGGATATTCAAAGTTGGAGTGATATTCCTGCGGGACAACAACTGTTTGACAGTATTGTTGTGTTTGAAAACTATCCTACTACGGAGCGAAAACTACCGGATAATTTGTACATCACCGATCTTCAAGATATCGGACTGACAAACTATCCCCTCACAATTGTAGCAATTCCAGGGGAACAGCTGAGTTTAAGAATTAAATACAATGGCGATCGCTTTGATGCAGACACCATTGACCGAATGTTGGGACATCTAGAAACGTTGCTGGTGGGAATGGTGACCGATCCAGCAGTCAACCCGACAGAATTACCGATTCTGACTGAATCTGAGCAACAATTGCTCTTAGTGCAGTGGAATCAAACCGAGAGTTCACAACCAATTACAGGCTGCATTCATCAGCTATTCCAGCAACAGGCAGAACACAATCCCCATGCCACTGCTGTCGTTTATGCAGATCAATACTTCACTTATCAACAATTAAACCAAAAAGCCAATCAGTTAGCCCATTATCTGCAAGATTTGGGGGTGAAACCGGATGTCCCTGTTGGCATTTGCTGCGAACGTTCTCTAGAAGTGGCAATTGCCATCCTGGCTGTCCTGAAAGCTGGGGGGACTTGCGTTCCCCTCGATCCTAACTATCCCCCAGAACGTTTGGCTTTGATGCTAGCCGATAGTCAACCCCCTGTGGTGTTAACCCAGTCAACGGTTAATTTTCAGGCAAATTACCCCTGTCATCTCCTCACCTTAGATCAGGAATGGGACAAAATTGGATCACAATCTGATCTTAATCCTGATAGTAGAGTCAAACCCGAAGATTTAGCCTATATTATCTACACCTCTGGCTCAACGGGAACCCCGAAAGGTGTTGCGGTTCCTCATCGCTCCTTGATCAACTTAATTGAACACCATCAAGGGGAAATGGCAACAGGTGTTGGGGTTTTGCAGTTCGCTTCCCTCAGTTTTGATGTAAGTTATCACGAAATTGTTGCAGCTTGGGCGTTTGGTGGGACGCTGTATCTTTCCTCAGAAGCCGAACGCAAAGATATTGATAAACTCATTCAGCTTTTAGCAAATCATCCCATCGCAAAGGTTATTCTTCCGGTTGTATTATGGCAACAAATTGCCGAAATATACGGCACACAAACCCATCTATTTGCTAATCTTCGAGAAGCAATTGCTTGCGGGGAACAGTTGCAAATTACTCAACCGATGGTCGAAATGTTCAAGGGTTTGCCCCATTGTACCCTCTACAACTTTTATGGCCCTTCGGAAGCGGATTTGGTGACAGCCTATCGGTTTAGCGATCGCCCAGAAAGCTGGCCAGTCTATCCCCCCATAGGCAAAGCAGCTGTTAACGTCAACGTTTACATATTAGATAGCAAACTGCAACCCGTTCCCATTGGTATTCCCGGAGAACTTTACGTTAGTGGCGGCGGTTTGGCGAGAGGTTATTTCAACCGTCCCGAAATCACAGCCGAGAAGTTTATTGCTAATCCTTTCAGTGTGGACGCCAACTCTCGCCTTTATAAAACAGGAGATTTAGCCCGTTATTTACCTGATGGTAACATTGAGTTTTTAGGACGAATTGATTCTCTAGTTAAAGTTCGAGGTTTTCGGGTTGAACTCGGAGAAGTCGAAGCGGTTTTAAGTAAACATCCTCAAGTCAGTCAAGCTGTGGCTCAGGTTTTTGGAGAAAGTGCCAGAGAAAAGTATTTGGTTGCTTACTTTATTCCTCAACAAAAACAAACGGTAACGGTCGAAGCGTTACGGCGGTTTCTGCAAGCCCAGTTACCTGATTATATGATGCCATCAGTCTTTGTGGAGATGGAGTCTTTTGAGCTGACACCGAATGGTAAGGTTAACCGTCGTGCCTTGAGGGAACCCACCACAATGCGACCTTCACTGGGACAAGCCTTTGTGGCACCGCGCACCCCCACAGAAGAGATTTTAGCAGGGATCTGGCAGGATGTACTCGGTTTAGAACGGGTTGGGATTCACGACAACTTCTTTGACTTGGGAGGACATTCCTTGCGGGCAATGGAGGCGATCGCTCTTAGTCGGAAAGCACTCCAAGGGGAATTATCAATACAGGATTTCTTTGGAGCGCCAACCATTGCGGAAATTGCCCAACACCTAGAAACAGCAAGTCATCAGTCACTCCATCTAGATAAACCCCCGCTGCAACCTAGACCTGTACAATCAGGCAGGGAGCCAATTTCTTATACACAGCAAGAGTTTTGGTTTTTTGAGCAGTTATATCCAGGTAATCAACTTTACCATCTGCACTTAGTCTATCATCTCACCGGAAGACTCAATGTCACAGCCTTGGAGCAAAGTCTACGAGAAATTGTCCGGCGGCATGAAACCTTGCGGAGTAGCTTTGCCTGTGTGAATGGGGAAGTAATCTATGCGATCGCACCAGAGCCAGTCTATAGTTTCTCAGTTGTCGATTTGCGAGAATTACCGCCACAGGAGCGGGAACCTGAAGCCAAACAACAAGCTAATGCCGCCATTCAACACCCCTTTGATTTTACCCAAGGGCCGTTTCTGCGGAGTCAACTCTGGCAACTGGATGAAACAGAGTATGTATTTTTAATTGCGACCCATCATATTGTCGCTGATGGCTGGTCATTTGGCATCTTGCTGCAAGAGTTGTCTACTCTCTATACTGTTTTCTGTGAAGGTCAGTCTTCGACCTTATCAGAGTTACCCTTACAGTATGCTGATTTTGCAGCTTGGCAGCGACAATGGCTACAAGGGCAAGGGTTGGCAGATCAACTGACTTTTTGGAAACAGCACCTCGGTGTGACACCACCAGTGATCCAACTACCCACAGACTATCCTCGTCCGCCTCGTCGCACATTCACCGGAAGTGGGGAAACGGTGAAGTTTTCATCAGCTTTGGTCACTAAGCTCAAGAGACTCTGTCAAACCGAAGGCGTTACCTTGTACATGGCTGTATTGGCAGCTTTCAAAAGCCTATTATTTTTCTATACAGGTCAGGAAGATATTATTGTTAGTAGTCCCATTGCCAACCGGACGCAATCCGAAATTAGGGAAGCGATTGGTTTTTTCGTTCACTTGTTACCCTTGCGAACGCATTTTAAGGGAAACCCCAGTTTCCGAACGTTGCTGCGTCAAGTGCGTTCGGGAGTTATCGACGTCTACGCCCATCAGGAGATGCCCTTTATTAAGCTGGTGGAAGGACTCCAACCTGTTCGAGATCGTCACTATACCCTACTGACTCAAGTCATGTTTGTCTTGCTCAATTTACCAGAACAAGAGTTAAGTTTAACGAATCTAACAGTTCAACCTTTAGAGCTGGAAAAAAGTGATGGGCGAGATATTGCAGAATTTGATTTGAATCTATATCTGACAGAAACTTCCGCAGGAATTGAAGGCAGTTTATTCTATCGAACAGATTTGTTTGCCGCTACAACCATTACCAAAATGGTTAAGCAATTCCAGGTGTTGTTAGAATCTGTCGTGACTGATCCGGATCGGACTTTGGTACAACTGCGCTCATTTATAGAACAAACAACTGAACCCATACCCCAGTCTAAAGTTGCTACTGAAGAATCCCTGGAATCTAAACCTTGGGGAGAGCCGACAAATCCTACAGAAGTTACCTTACTCAAGATATGGCAAGGGGTATTAGGACTCGAAACAATTAGTACAAACGACAACTTCTTTGAGTTGGGAGGATATTCAACCCAACTCCTACAAGTGGTGGCAAAAATTCAAGACATCTATTCAGTAGAGATTCCAATTGCCACACTATTTGAGTATCCCACGATTGCTGAGATGGCGAATGTAATCATGGACTTGAGATTAGGATCTGTTTAAACCACCTCAAAAAGTGAGATACTCCTTGGGTTTCCTATTGTTATAGTTATGAAAAGATTAACTGCCCTAACTCAACATAGGTATCATCGATATAGGATATTCATCTGTTTTATCCTGGCAATTGCCCTGGTTAGTTGTCTTCAACCACGTTTGCTTCACAAACCAGCACTAGGGTCTCAAATCATTGTTAGTAGTTCTGTAGAACCTAATACCTTTAATCCTCAACTCATGGAAGAAGGAGCGGGAATTTTAACTTACTTGTACGAAGGATTGGTACGAGAAAATGAGCGGGGTGATATTGAACCAGCACTGGCTGAATCCTGGGAATTTTCTAGGGATCGACGGAAAATTATGTTTACCCTCCGAAAAGGACTAAAGTGGTCAGATGGCAAACCCCTCACAGCAAATGATGTTGTATTTACCTATGATGATATTTACAAAAATCCTGAAATTAATGCCTATGCTAGGGATTTTTTAAAAATTGGTAAAAATCGGGAATTTCCCACCGTTAAGAAGCTGGATGATTGGCGTGTTGAGTTTACCCTACCTGAACCCTTTTCTCCCTTTTTGCGGATCACTCGCATGGAAATATTACCTGCCCACGTCTTGCAATCATTGATTCACAAAAAAGACCCTGGGGGTAGGCTTTTATTTCTCTCTGCCTGGAGTACAGATACACCCCCAGAACAAATTATTAGTAACGGTCCTTATCAATTAGAATCCTATATTCCCGGCGAACGAATAACCTTTAGAAAAAATCCCCACTACTGGCGTAAAGATGATCAGGGTAACCCTCAGCCTTATATTCAGCGAATTATTCAGCAAACGGTTTCTAATGATGACACAGCATTAATTCAATTTCGGGCTGGAGTGCTAGATTTTATTAAAGTCAATATCGATTCTTTTTATTTGTTAAAAAAAGAGGAAAATAAAGGTAATTTTACGATTTACAATGGAGGAAAGCAAACAACAACAACAGTGATAACGTTTAACTTAAATACGGGAAAGCGTCATGGTAAACCTCTAGTAGACCCGATTAAATCCCGTTGGTTTAATACTGTTGAATTCCGCCAGGCTATTGCTTATAGCATTAATCGCCAGCGTCTACTTAACACGCTATTTAAAGGGTTAGGGGCACTCCAAAATTCTCCCATTGCCGAGCAAAGTCCTTACTATCTTTCTCCGGAAGCAGGCTTGCCAGTCTATGACTATAATATTGATCAGGCAAAAGCCTTGTTGATTCAGGCAGGGTTTCAATATAATTCTCAAGGTCAGTTATTGGATTCAGCCAGCAATAGAGTGGAATTTACCCTTACCTATAATGTAGCTCATCGAACTTTACAGAATATGGCTCCCTTGATTCAGCAGGATTTAAATAAAATTGGAATTAAAGTGAATTTACATCCGATTGCGGTAACATTAGTTGTAGACAAATTAATGAATACGATGGATTGGGAGTGCCAAATATTTAACGGCTTTCCGATGGCAATAGAACCCCATGATACTATTAACTTTTGGTCTACAGAGAGTAATTGGCATTTTTTTAATCGCCAGCCACAAGGCCAACAAACACCAGTAACAGGACGTTTAGTCCCTGGTTGGGAGCAAAAAATTACCGATCTCTATCTAGAAGGAAGCACAACTTGGGATGAAACCAAGCGTAAGCAGATTTATGCAACCACTCAAAAACTTAGCCAGGAGTATTTACCATTTATTTATCTCGTCAACTCATTATCAATGGTAGCAGTGCGAGATCAAATTCAAGGAGTGAAACACTCTGCTCTACAAAGTCCGTTTTGGAATGTCCATGAACTAACATTGGATAATGCTAATAATTTGTGAATCAAGGAATGACTAAGAGGTTGTCTGAGAAGTCTCATTTGCTACATCCAAGCCCCCTAAATCCCCCAATTTTGCGGTGCGACCCAAGGGCGATTTACTCGCCCATTGGAAAGCGCACCGGAAGGGACTTTTAGAAGCCAATTGACTCTTGTTCCCCCCAAAGTTGGGGGGCTAGGGGGGCAAAATTCAGTATAAAAAAACTTTTCAGATATCCTCTAAAATTGGGGTGGGTATCCTGCCCATAGTAGACTCAGATCTACTATGATTTAGAGAAGGTTTAGTGCTATAGCTCAAGAAAGAAAAGCAATTGTGAAATCATCCCTTTTTGACTTAACAGGTAAAGTCGCCATTATCACAGGCTCTGCACGAGGTATTGGTCGTGTGTTGGCTCAAGAATTAGCAGCATTGGGAACGAAAATCGTTGTCGCTGATATGAAGGCAAAAGACTCCGAAAACACTGTAAAAGCTATTCAGGAGGCTGGCGGGGAGGTGATCGCCATTCCCACGGATGTGAGGAAGCGCCAAGAATGCGATCGCCTAATTAAGAAAACCGTTGCCCATTATCAGCGATTAGATATTATGCTCTGTAATGCAGGCATTGATATCATCAAACCAGCGGCTGCATTAGAGGAGCTGGAGTGGGATGATATTATAAACACCAATCTTAAAGGCTATTTTCAATGTGCTCAACTCGCCGCTCAACAAATGATCCAACAAGGCACTGGTGGTTCAATTATTATGAACTCTTCCATCGCCGGTGTGGTGGGAATTGCCGGATCAGCAGCTTATACAGCCTCAAAAGGGGGGGTAAATTTGCTAGTGCAGTCCCTAGCATTGGAGTGGGCTGAGTACAATATCCGAGTCAATGGGTTTGGCCCGGGCTATATTGACAATATCATGGAGGGTACTGAAAGCTTTCGTCGCCCCCCAGAGGAAGACCAGCAACACTTGAACACCGTTATCCCGATGAAACGACGGGGTAAACCGGAGGAGTTAGTAGGGCCAGTGATTTTCTTGGCTTCTGAAGCAGCTTCCTATGTAACTGGGGCAATTTTGATGGTAGATGGCGGCTACAGTGCGATGTAGGGCTTGGGAGAATAAGTAACAAGTCTGGTGGCAAGGGGAGGGAACAGCGGATCTGGGAATTAGGGAACAGTGATAAGATTTGACTATTTCAGCATTGGAATTGATTGTTCACGCCTGACCTTATTAAGTATTTATGATCCATAGTGCAAGATGTGAGCGTCCAAGGGGCGCGTTTTTCGCTCCCCCAACGAATGAAAGAAACACTCCGAAGCTCCCTCTTGCCTGTTCCCTGTTCCCAGATCCGCTGTTCCCTTGTGTTTCTTAGGAGTCTAAGCATTCAGCTGATAGCTGATATAGGATATTTTCATGAATTTAATCACTAAATTTGATATCTGGAAAAACTGGAGCTATTCTAAGTTATTACCAACAACTGCTTACAGTAGTATCTTCGCCATTACATTAACTGCAGTTTTTGTAATTGCCAATCTAATTGCTCCTTATCCCAACATCCCGGATAATCTGGGTTTAATTAGTCTTAAGCTAGACTACTTTGCTAAACACAAAGATGAATACAATGCTATTTTTCTAGGTCCTAGTACGACCTATCGCGGTATAGTCCCTAATGTATTCGATCAGTTAATGGCGGAAGAAAACCGAGAAATTAAATCCTTTAACTTTGGAATCAATGGCGCAATAGCAGCAGAGACTGATTTTTACTTAAGAAAGATAATTGCCTTAAAACCCGCTAAGTTAGAGTGGTTGTTTGTGGAATACCCAGAGCGTACTTTAGAGCAATATATTAATAAAAATGCCAATTCCGCCAGGGGAATATATTGGCATACACCTCGACAAACTTTATTAGATTTTCGCTTAATTATGGAATTAAAACAAAACCTAAGAGATAAGTTTTTTGCCGCATATGCTACCTTAAAAAGTTGCCTACTTAGAACGTTTTGGATGGGAAGATTTGCTAATTTTTGGCAAGTCAAGGTATTAGGAATGAAATTATTTTTAGATGAAATTCCAGACTATTCAAGATTAGCACAAGAGTCTGGCTATTACGCTCATGATTTGCAAACCTTACAGAGACATAAGTCTTGGCATCAATTTTTCCTAGATAATCTAAAAGATGATTACTATCAAGATGTAGAGCAGTTAAAGCAAGGCAATATTTCACCAATAAAACCCTATAGCTTAAAGGTTCTCAAAGAGATGTGTCAGTACATCAACGATTATGGAATCAAGCCAATTCTTTTTATTTCTCCAATTGTACAAGAAAGAGGATCGACAGCAAATAACTTATATAAACAGGGAGATATTTCACCCCTGTTTGCCTTTAACGATCCTGAAGCTTTCCC